>JAICXK010000279.1 GCA_025980435.1 Bryobacteraceae bacterium | reverse complement strand
GCGTACGGCACCCGCGAACCCGACAGAATAGAACCATTCAGAGCTGCAAATATCGAGATAAGCACCGCGATTGTGACCGCGCCCGCGGCCGCGCGGCCGTAAATGTGCGACATCATATCGGCGGCAACCCGGCGGCTCACGTCCACCTCGGCCGGATTCAGCACGTAAAAATAGGCCACATTGATGAGCAGATACGTAAGAATCACGGCAGCGGTGCCGAAAATCAGGGCGCGGGGCAGATTGCGCTGCGGATTTCGAATTTCCGACGAGACCATGCTGACGTTATTCCAGCCGTCATAGGCCCACAACGCGCTCACCATAGCGGCGAAGAAACCGGCTATACCCCCCACCCCGACCACGCCCGTTCCAAAATGGCCGAAGTCTCCCTTGCCGAACAGGATTCCCACAACGATAATTCCCGCAATAAGCGCCATCTTGACGATGGTCACGACTACCTGAACGTTGCCGCCGGAGCGGACTCCGACATAATTCACGCCGGCCAGAATGAGGATCAAAGCGATGGCCACCAGTTGACCGTAGTGAATCTCAAGCAGGCTGCCGTGCGGCCCGATGTGCAGCGGGAGCACCACGACGGAGACTCCGAGCACCGGGAAAAAAGCGGTGAGATAGGTGTAAAAACCTGCGGCAAGTGTCGCGATGGAGCCGCTCTTGGCCACCCAGAATTGCGTCCAGCCGTAGAGATAGCCCCAAAACGGGCCATAAGCGGCGCCGAGGTAGACGTATTCGCCGCCGGCTTCCGGCATGGCCGCAGCCAGCTCCGCGTAGGTCAGCGCGCCAAACAGGCTCAGCAGGCCGGCAACAATCCAGACGACGAACAGAAGCTTCACCGATCCGACGAAATGGATCATGGCGGAGGGCACCAGAAAGACGCCGCTGCCGATTACGGTTCCAATAACGATGGAGATTGCACTCCACAATCCCAGTACCCGCTGCAGACTGGGGCGGGACGGGCTGCCTGCAACTTCGGCGGCAGCCGGGTCGAGTTCGGAAGGGCGCTGTTGGCGCATCATAAAATTCTAGACAGTGACGTGCGGAGCCAAACGCCGCTCGGCGCGCTGCGGAAGGAATACCCCGGCAACGAGGCCGACGATGAACGTGGTACAGGATCCGATCAACACATACCATGTATAGGCAACGTGATTGCGAAGCAGAAGAGTCACGGCGAAGCCGGCGCTCATGCCGATGATTGCAGCCCACTCGCCGGCTCGTTTCGTGAGCACGCCGAGCAGAAAGACCCCCAAGAGGGCGCCATACAAGACGGAGGCGATGGAAAGCCCGGCCTCAAGTACGCGGCCCCAGTGGCGGGCGGCGAGACCGACGGAAAACAGGATGACACCCCACACCACCGTGGCCCAGCGAGCGAAACGCAAATAGCGCGCCTCGGCATAATGAGGGCGCAAGGGTTTCAGGAAATCCATGATTGTAGTGGAAGCCAGCGCGTTCAGAGCGGCGCTCAGATTCGACATGGCGGCGGCGAGAATCGCGGCGATTACCAGGCCGGCGACACCCACCGGGAGATGATTCCAGATGAATTCGGGGTAGGTCCGCTCCGGGATGGCGGGCGCCGTCTTGCCGGTGCTGTTGTAGTAGACGTACAGAAGCAGCCCGATCATCAGGAAAAGCGCGAACTGAAAGAAAACCACTGCCCAACTGGCAAACAATGCGCGCCGGCTTTCACGCTCGCTGCGCGCGGCAAGCAGGCGCTGGACCAGTAACTGCTCGGTTCCGTGACTCGCGGTGGTGAGGAAACAGCCGCCGATCAGGCCGGCCCAGAAACTGTAATTTCGCTGGAAAAATGCCGCGGAGAGTGAGAAACGGAAATCGAACATCTGAAATTTATGAGCGGCCTCGCCGACGCTGACCGCATGGGTCCAGCCTCCCGGCGTGAGATGAACGATCAGGAAAAAGCTCAGCAGCGCACCACCGATGTAGAGGATCATCTGCACGACATCGGTCCAGATCACAGCGGTCATTCCGCCTTCGAAGGTGTAGAAGAGCGTAAGGCAGACAATCAGGATAATGGAGGGGAGTTCCCCCCAGCCGAGGACTACCGAAACAACGATCGAAACGGCAAAGACCCGGACGCCTTCGGCGAGAGCGCGCAATACCAGGAACGTACCGGCCGTGAATTTGCGGACGCGCGGCCCGAAACGGCGCTGCATCAGCTCATAGGCGGTAAACATTTCGCCCCGGAAGTAATGGGGCAGAAACAGTACGGCGACTACAATGCGGCCCAGCAGATATCCCAGAATGAGTTGTAAAAAAGTAAAGTTGCCAGCGAACGACAGCGCGGGCGTCCCGATCACCGTCAGCGTGCTGGTCTCAGCCGAAACAATGGAGAATGCGATGGCCCACCAGGGCGCGCCACGGCCTCCCAGAAAATAATCTTTGAGGGTAGATTGCTTTTCCTTGAATTGCGCTCCGAACCAGGTAATGAACAGCAGGTACGCAACAATAATCGCGAGGTCCGCAACACGCATGGAAAGGTGGATGATAGCATGCAAAGAGCCGATTAACGTTTATTCGTCCGGTGTTGCAAGGGGAACAAGTTTCCCGGTCACCGCATCTAAGATAGTAGGAAGGTTGCGGGTGCGGATTCAGTTCGTTATACTCCGGCTTTGCGGCATTTAGGTGAGCGCCGGGTTGTTACTTGCAGTTGCCTTCCGCCTGAATGCGGGGGCTCCGCTTCCAGAATTTAAAGACGTAGAATTCCTCTGAAGGAGGGTTGTCGTGGAGTTTTGTTTTCCAAGCGCGGGGGCCGTGATGGCGGCCAGGGTGAGACCGGCGAACGCGGCCAGAGCGATGGGTAGTGCGCAATTACTGAAGAGAACTGGCGTATGGGCGGCCACGTTTGCCCTGCTGACCGGAATCGTCGCGTTGCCGGTTACGGCGCAGGAAGCCGGGCAGCAGCCGGCGGCGGGCCAACAACCCGCGGGTCAACAGACGACAAAGAACTGGAAGGATCGTGCTGAATACGATCTTTTCATGAAGATGAGCCAAAGTAAGGACCCCGCGGCCAGACTCGACTTGTTAAAGGAATGGGAGCAGAAGTACCCCCAAACCGATTACAAGCAGCAACGGCTGATCTACTACGTCAACACTCTTAACCAACTTGCCCCGAAAGATCCAAATGCCCGGCAAGAGTTGATTCAAAAAGCGGAGGAGTTGCTGAAAGTCGATCCTACCAACTTTCAGGCAATGTACTTCACGGCTCTCTGGGGTCCCGCCGTCGGTGGCGCCACTCCGCCCCCGGACCTTCAGACGAAGGTCGAGACTGACGCCAATAGCGTGCTCAGCAATATCGACAAGGCGTTCGATCCGTCCAAAAAGCCATCCAGCGTGAGTGAGGCTGAGTTCACAAAATTCAAGGGCCAAGCCCAGGCCGTTGCGCACAATGCCCTGGCTTGGGTCGCCACGTCAAAGAAGGATACGGCCGGCGCTGAAGAGCAGTACAAGCAGAGCCTGCAAGCAAATCCCGACAACGGGCAAATCTCCGCGCAGTACGCGAAATTGCTATACGACCAGAAGAAGTTCCCGGAAGCGCTGTTTGAATACGCCCGTGCCGCCCAGTACACGGGACCTGGACCTGCTCTGCCCGAAGCAACCCGGAAACAATTGACGGATTTCTTTAACAAAGCTTATAAGGATTACCACGGCAGCAGCGATGGCGCCGATCAGATGCTCGCGCAAGCGAAAACCGACGCGCTACCACCCGCGAATCTCACTCTCACCAGCCAAGCCGACATCGCGAAGAAGGAAGCCGCGACGCTTCAACAGCGCATCGACACCGATCCGGCCTTTAAGCTCTGGTATTCGATAAAGCAGGGCTTAACGGGCGATAACGGGGATTCGTTTTTCAGCAATAGCGTCAAAGATTATGAGATTCCCGGGGGCGCCGAAGGAGTCAAGACCTTTAGCGGAACGGTCATCTCGATGACGCCGCCCGACCATCCAACTCAGGTGGTCCTCGGCGTGGAAGATCCGACAAAACCGGACGCGACGCTCACGTTCTCCAAGCCTCTCCCCACATCGGCATTGGACACGATCAAGGTAGGCCAGAAACTCGACTTTTCGGGTGTTGCGGACAGTTATACGAAGGATCCGTACATGCTGACCTTCAAAGATCCGGCGATACCGGGCGTGCAAACGACGGCGCCTCCGAAGCGCTCTACCCGCAGACGGCGCTAATCTGCCGCTGAAATCAAAAAGCCCCGAGGATTCGTCCCCGGGGCTTTTCTGCGTATGCGTCGGCGTCGCGGCCGCTCACATTTTGTAGCGCCCGAGATCTTCGTCGTTCAGGTTCTCCAGCCACTTGCGCAATTCTTCATTGCTCACCTTCTCGGATACGGTATTCGAGTTCTTGGAAGACTGGAGCACACGGTCGTCTACATAGATAGGGCAATCGTGGCGCAGGGCCAGCGCCAGTGCATCGCTCGGGCGCGAATCAATGCTCATGAGCCTGCCTTCGCGCTCCAGCCAGATCAAGGCGTAGAAGGTATCGTCCTTCAGTTCGCTTACCACAACTTTTTTGATCGAGGTCTCCAGACCCATTAAGAGGACCTTAATCAGGTCGTGCGTCATGGGCCGCGGCGTTGTCACTTTCTCTATTTCGAGCGCGATCGCATTTGCCTCGTAAATACCAACCCAGATCGGCAGAACCGAATCGCCCGAGAGGTCTTTCAGAACCACGATCGGCATGTTGGTCATCGGGTCCATCATGAGACCGCGGATCTTCATTTCTACTTCCACGTTTGCCTCCAATCCCAAAACATCGCTGCTGTTGCGGCGCTCAGCGCCCGCCTATTACCACGCTACTGCACTCCGGGCGATCAGGCAGTGTGCCGCTCGCCCGCGAGGCTGTTCGGCCCGGCCCGAGTCACCAGGACATTCAAATACCGGCCCACGCGCGTCGCTGCTTCCCGGGGCGCCGGCAGTTCCGGATCATGGAAATTCAGGGTCTTGTTCTGTGCAGTACGGCCGATCCACTGTCCGGTGGCCATATTAAAGCCTTCCACGTGGACTTCTTCGCAGTGCCCGACATAGCGGCCGTTGCGGCGCATCTGGATGGCGCGTTGCCGCTCTTGCAAATGCATGAGACGCGCGGTTTTCTCTTCTTCGGGCACCTGATCTTGGTACTGCAATGCGGGCGTATTCGGCCGTTTGGAGTACTTGAAAATGAACATCGAGTCGTATTCCACTTCCTCCGCAAGGCGCACCGTCTCTCGGAAATCCGCTTCTGTTTCGCCCGGAAAGCCGACGATAATATCGGTGGTGATTGCGATCTCGCGTTTGGCGTTCTTCATCCACTCGATGCGGCGCATGTACTGGTCTCTCGAATACTGACGCTGCATACGCGCCAAAACAGACGAGGACCCGGATTGGACGGGCAGGTGAACGTGATTGCACAGAACGGGGTTCTCATCAATCGCGTCAATGATCTCTTTCACGAAATCGCGCGGATGAGAGGTGGTGAATCGAACGCGGCGAATTCCTGCAATGGTTCCGGTGTTGGCGATCAGCCGTGCGAAATCCCATCCGGCGGGCGACGGGTCACGATAGCTGTTCACGTTTTGGCCGAGCAGTTGGATTTCGGTATAGCCCAGTTCCGCCAGCGATCGCGCTTCCCGCATAACGCTCTCGCCGGTGCGGCTGCGCTCGGGCCCGCGCGTAAAGGGGACGACACAATAAGCGCACGCCTTGTCGCAGCCCTCAATAATCGTGATGTAGGCTCGGTGCGGGTTATCGCGGCGCGTAAAGGGCGTATCGAAGGTTTCATTCACATCGAGACTTAAACCCGTCACCCGCCGATTGCCGGCTTCAAGCTGCACGAGCATCTCGGGCAGCCTGGTGTAACTTGCGGATCCTGCCACCAGGCTGACGTGGGGGGCACGTTCAAAGATGCGATCCCCTTCCTGCTGGGCCACGCACCCAATTACACCGAAAATTTTCCCTTTTCCCGCATCGCGTTTGAACTGCTGCAACCGATTGAAGACTTTTTGTTCGGCCTTATCGCGGATGCTGCAGGTGTTGTATAGAACCAGCTCGGCATCGCCTGGCTGCTGGACTTGCGTGTATCCCTTTTGCAGCAGCGTGCCCACGACCTTTTCGGAGTCATGCGCATTCATCTGGCAGCCGAAGGTCTCAATATAAAAAGTCTTCATGGGAAGTGAGCAGCCCTCGCCTTCCCTTATCCATGCAGCAAGCGCATGAACCATGCTATGCCGAACAGCGCCACCATAAAGCAGGCGAAGCAGTATAATCCGTACCGCAGCCTGGCGCGATCCGTTCGCTTCGTAACCAGGCCAAGCATAACGCTCGCGAAAAGGGCGAAGAGCAGAGATAGCTGAAAGTGGTTCGGGCTGAAAGTCATGTCAGTTGCTAATCCT
>JAICXK010000011.1 GCA_025980435.1 Bryobacteraceae bacterium | reverse complement strand
GATCCGGGGCGTGTTCAAGCTGGAACTCGTCATGCGAATCGACTGGCCCCAGGGCATCTGCTCTGTCCCGAGGAATTTCCCCTCGCTTGCCGGATGCACGGTAAGTTCGCCGGGAGGCAGCGCCGGAAACGGATTGATCATTTGGGTATCGCCATCGCCGCCCGTGACATAGAGATACTGTCCAAATTTATACGGGCTCTTCGCGTCTACGATTTCGCGCCCCAGTTGCTTATCGTAAATGCTGCTGATGGCGCCGCTGGCTTCGTCCACCTTTACGCGGTAGAAGGAGTTTTCAACCGTTAGGTCATTGGATCGCGGCGCTTCATCCGGCCCTTGTTTCCCGTATTCGATGCGGAAGCACCTGTAGCCAATCGCCGGCACATTCTTTGCCAGAAAGCGGACGCGCAGGAAGCTTTCCTTGTTCGACAGAATCTCAAGCGGCACTTCCTGTTGGGTTGTCAGGTCGATGAGCTTCGGATGTTCCAGCAGATCCGTTTCTACAACCAGGTCCCGTTGCCAGTTCAATGAATTGAAGACAACCAGCGTGTTGGCCGGAATATGAATCTGGTTTGCCAACTGGCTCATGGAGCGGTTCATGACATCCTCGATCTCCAGAGCGGCCCGGTCCGCGCGATCGTCCTTCACTCGGAGTTGCTTGACGGTTTCTTCGTGATCCGGTTGCGAAATGGAGTTATACGACGCCCATGTGTGCTCGGAGAAGAGAACGATGTTTTGCCAGATGTCCGCGAAGAGCCCGGCTGGCGGATTCAGATTTTGATCAACCGAATGCGTGACAGTCGAGAGGACTTCGGCCGATAGCGCCCGATGCTGGTTCTCGCGGTCTTCCTGTTCGTAGAATGCGTCGCTTCCGATGCCGTCTTCCCAATATCCGCCGCCGTCACCTTGGAAGCTTGCCAGATCGTTTCCAAAATGCGCTTCGATGTAGTGGAAGAAATCGGGAAACGTGGCGTAGGTGAGCTTTGGGTAGGCGTAGAGCTTGTTCCAATCGTCGGCAAACGTGGCCGTGGATGGAAAGAGATCCGTGTTCTCCACTTGTGTCCCGTAGATGAGCGCCACATCGGGCTTGTAAGTGGGCTTTGAGTAAGCCTGCAAAAAGATAGGCAGCGACTCGCGAACCGCATCCAGTTGCGGCGGCAGCCCGAACAGGGTTTGCACCTGCATATAATGCCGCGAGTACCAGAAGAGAACTTTCTTGCCATCCGGGCCGACCCACCAGAAAGGCGACTTCTCGTTCCAGTGATCGTAATAAAAGATAGGAGCGCGATCATTATTCGATGCCGCAACCCAGTACTTCACGCCGCTGCTGGCGAGTACAGACGGATAACTGCCGGAGTAGCTGGGAACATCGGTGATGTTGGCATATTCGTAAGGCAGGCCATAGCGCTTGGCCAGTTCCTTCGAAACGTAGAGAGAGCGATACAGCGTTTCAAGCGAGGCATAACCCGTCAGAAGATTGCAATTCTGCGCAGGCATGGCCATTTTGCCTGTGCGGATCAGGTCCAGAATCTCTTCTCGCTTCGCTTGCGGGCGGGTGTTCAGGAGTTGCTCCAGATTCCACGAACCATCCATCGAGAAGCGAAAATCGGGATGCTCGTGGATGAGATTGCCGGCTTGGGTGAGCACTCGCGCCTGTGTCTCGGCTACTTTGCCCTGGTAATCTGTGTAGCCCACGTCGAGATGGGTGTGCGGCACGACGAAGATGGTCCACTTGCGCGCAGGCGTAAGGCTCACTTCGAGGGCGCGCTTCATTTCAGGGGCGATCCGAATCATCCCCTTGACCGTTCCGCTCCATTCGGGAACATCGAAGGAGATCCGCTCTTCACCGAATTCGCCGGCCGGCACCTTGGCCGTGAAATGATGACCGCTGAGTTCGAGATCGGCAGTGCCGGCTTTCCACGGATGAGCGAACCGGATGAGCGCATTCACTATTTCGGTTAACCCGGCCGCGGTATGCCGGTAGAAAAGAGTTGGTTCTGCGGTAACTGTAGTTACCGGCTCGGAGCCGGAGGAGTCCTGCTGAAGGCTGAGCGCGTCGTAGCTGATGCCGCCGATCTCCTTTTCTCCGGAAGGTGTCGGTGGATCATCTATGCAAGTGATCGTGAGGCGATTGTCGCCAGGCTTTAGGAACGCTGCTGGAATATTGATATCCAAAGCGCTCTGTGACTCGTGCGGATCGAAGGCGTAAGAGAAGTCGCTGCGCGCATAACTTAGTTTCGGGTGAAGAAAGAATGTTCCCGAGTGGCCGTTGACCTCAATCCGAAGCGCCGGAACTCTGGGTTGGTCAATCAGGGTGGCAATTTTTAGCGAGTATGCACCCCGGATCGATTCAAGCGCGAAGATGATTTGATATGAATTGCCGCTTAATTGATGTCCCGGCCAACTCGCGGCCTTATCTTTCTCAGGACTGAAGATGACGGAACTCTCCGCCTTCTGTGAAAACTCCACCGGGGATTGATCGAAGTTCCCGATCTGCCAGACGGTTTGAGCTTGCGCCTGTGCCCAGGCAAAGGGCGCCAAAAAGAGCAGAATTTGCCATCCGCGCTTTTGCATCGCGCTTAGTGGGAGCGGGTTGCCTTGAACTTTCCGTCATAAGTCTGGAAGGCCCAGGTGCCAGTGAGCGCGTCGCCCTCCAGTTGTCCTTTGAGGGTCAGCGTTCCAGGCCCAGCCTCCTCGGATTCAATCGGAAACTCCAGGTTCAGCTTGCCGTCTGAGAATGTTCCCTTAACCTGCGCTTTGTCCCAGGTGCCGGTGACTTTGTCTGCCTGCTGTTGAAAATTGGCATCCACGTCGCGCTCGCCGCCCTCCGTCTCCAGGACAAAATGCCACTTTCCCGAGATGCCGGACGTCTGAGCTTTGGCGGCGGGTACCAGCAATCCGAACACTGTGAAGAGAGCTGTCAGCGCAATCAGAAATTTCATGGATTATCCTTCCGTTCGTCACAATCTTACACTTCGATGTTTCAAAAGCAGAATCCCCGTAAAAATCCCAGCGAGCTATGTAGGCTCCTAACGGGTTCTACAGGAGTGGGTTGAAAATAAAGGAGGTAGTAGATGTACATGAGAATTACCCTTTCCGGTCTCTGCTGTATGGCTCTGTGCTGTATTCCGGCATTCGCTCAGGCAACCGGAAGCGCGAGCGATCAGAAGTTCGTTGATTTCGCAGCGCAAACCGATATGACGGAAGCGCACCTAGGTCAATTAGCGCAGGATCAGGCTTCGGCGCAAGCCGTCAAGGATTTCGGTCAGATGCTTGTCACGGATCACACCGACGATTACAACAAGCTGACCGCGGCGGCGACGAAGGCCGGTGCCACCGTGCCGAAAGGGATCGACGCCGCACACAACAAGATGATCGCTCCATTTGAAAAAGCGAAAGGAGCCGCTTTCGACCGCCGGTTTGAACGCGATATGGTCGCAGGCCACACCAAGGCGATCGCGGAATACAAACGCGAAGAAACTGATGGCCAGAACGCGGACATGAAGGCCTACGCCACTGCGGCCCTGCCGGTTTTGGAAAAACACCTGCAGGCTGCCAAGGATCTTGAGAAAGCGAAGCACACCAAATAACTTATTGGTTCTGGAATGGTTTCGCGGTCTTTACTTCACGCGTTCCCAAATCGGATAGGGTAGTCCCGCCAGGCGGTTAATGGAGAGTGCCTGGGCTGACAGGAGTACCACTGCAACTTCCACAAGGAGCAGATGTTTGGGCTGCGACAACAAACCGAGAGATACGATCAATGTTGTTGCACCTGCCGGCGGGTGGCTAACTCGGAAGAGCACCATCAGCGCTCCTGTCGATGCCAGCGAGATCGCTGCAGCAGCAACAGTGGGCCAGTCGACCCCGTGGGTGATGCCATGAGGCGAGAGCGCAGTACCTGTTATCCACAACGCCGCATAGCCGCATATCAGGCCGATGCCGTGTCCGAGAATGGCGTGGCGCGGCTTTGCTGAAGGCGCCAGCGGTGAGAAGAAGAACAAGTAGGCGGTCGGCCCCAGTGAAGGAAAAACGAAGGGAGTTTGCGTGACTACGGCGAGGATAGACAGAATTCCTGTCGTAAGCAGGCAGTTCAGGCATACATACACCGCCCAAACCGATCGAGGATGGAAGCGCCGCAGCAACCAGGAGAGCCGCATTCGATTGGCGAAATGGAAGACGTGCTCAGCGCCGTGTTCAGTGAAAAGGGAAAGGATCTCCTCGGGGATATTCGACAAGGGCGGATGCATAGCGCAATCTCACTGTAGGACAGCGGATTCGGGGCCGGCCCTCCGCCACTCCCCTCAATACATCACGAAACACCACATCGTATCGCCCGTGGCCGCGATCACATACTGGCGGCCGTCGAGCATATAGGTCTGTGGCGGATTGGTAACGTAGCCGATGCGAGTATTCCATAGCGGCTTGCCGGTGCCCGCATCATGAGCGACCAGGTTTCCTGCGCCATCACCGCCGAAGACCAGCCCGCCGGCGGTCGCCAAAAGCCCGCCGCCACCGCCGCCGTCGCTGTAATATTCATGCCTCCAGGCGATCTTTCCCGTCTTGTAATCAATCGCGGTCAGGTAGGTTCCGCCCGATCCGATCTCGGCTTCTTCTTTGCCGCCGAGGCCCATGGAGCCGCGTGGATCGAGGTCAGTGAGGTAGAACTCCGAGAAAGAGTTGTGCTCGGAGACGTAGAGGAGGCCTGTCTCCGGGGAGAAGGCAGGCGGCTCCCAATTAATGGTGCCGTCGGAACCAGGGGAAACCAACGAGCCGCCGACGGTAGCGTTCTTCTCGGGGTTGATTTTCGGTCCCCCAAACTTATTCAGTCCATCGGCCCAGTTGGTGTGCAGGCCCCACTTGCTAGTCACAAGATGCTCGCCGGTGGTGCGGTCAATCGTGAAGTAGTATCCGTTACGCGTCGCGGTGAGCGCCAGTTTCCGCATTTTGCCGTCGAACATGGCATCGACTAGGACAGGCGTCTGGGCCGAGTCGTAATCGTGCATATCGTGCGGCGAAGTCTGGAAGTACCAGGCCATCTTGCCCGTATCGACATTCACTGCGATCAGCGAGCAGGTGAAAAGGTTATCGCCAGCGCCACGCGTGCCGTTCGTAAAAGCCGGAGTGGGATTGCCGGTGCCAAAGATGTAGAGCTTCGTTTCCGGATCGTAAGCGCCCGGAATCCAGGTCTGCGCGCCGCCGTGCCGTGCTGCATCGAGACTCGCCCAAGTATCCAGAC
Source organism: Bryobacteraceae bacterium (assembly GCA_025980435.1). Taxonomy (GTDB): domain Bacteria; phylum Acidobacteriota; class Terriglobia; order Bryobacterales; family Bryobacteraceae; genus Bog-105. Next base: position 39,275 of record JAICXK010000011.1, on the reverse strand, counting down.
CCGGATCGCCCTTCTGCATGGGCACGGTGTAGTGCTTCCATTGCAACTCGCCTGTTTCGGGATCATACGAATCAAGAAAGCCGGGAGAATCGATATCGTTCCCGGTCCCCACCAGAACGTGATTGCCCACAACCACCGGGGCGGGAGTGGAGAAGTAGCCGTCATCTACATTCGCGATCATTTTGTGCCAGCGTTCTTTGCCGGTTTTGGCATCGAGCGAGACAAGGTAATCGTCCGGCGTCTCCATAAAGAGATAGTTGTTCCACATGCCGAGGCCGCGATTCCCGATATGCGTGCCGCCTTTGGTTTTCCAGAAGTAGTGCCATAGTTCGTGGCCGTCGCGGGCGTCCACGGCCCAGGCATTGTCGGGAGTCGTGAAATAGAGTGTGCCGTCGACTTCCAGGGCAGACGCTTTGATGGAGCCGCCCCGAACCTGGATGTCGCCGGGGCCTTCGCCTCCAACGATCACAGGCGGCCGGTCTCGATCGTGTCTCCGGTGGCGTTCGTTGTCCTCACCGGTACCGGGAGTGACCTGCGTCATCCAGGCAAGGGTCAGGTGCTGGACATTTTCACGATTCACTTGCGTAAGCGCGCTGTAGCGCTTTCCGGAATAATCGCCGTTGTACGTAGGCCAGGAATCAGAGAGCGGTTTCAGAATGTCGGCCGGATTCAAGCCATTGCCCTGGCCGTGAATAGCGAGCGGCGCAGCGAATAGAGAAGCGGCGAGAGCGATTGAGTTGAGCTTCATTTCAAGGTCACCAGGTAGGCGGTCACGTCGTGAATGTCCTGATCGGTGTAGTGCGGCAGCAGGTCGCGATGGGCTTTCAAGGGATCGTGAATCACGACTTTCGGCGTGTCTCCTGTCCGGCGAAAGGTTCTTTGCGTTCCATCGGCGAGCGTGAGTGTGACTAAGAACTCATCAACCCGGACCAATTTTCCTTCTACGGTTTCGCCGGTGGGCAGTGTGACAGCGGCGGTTACTACACGACCGTCCGGATCTCCCGATTCGTCTTCTTCCGATCCACCAGCGAGCCACGCGTCCTGCAGATGCTTGGGATCCGGAATGCGGGCAGCGATCTTGCTGAGATCGCCGGTCGGGGAATGGCAACTGCTGCACCTGGTTGCAAAATAGGCTTGCCCTTCGCTTGCGTTGCCAATGAGGATGCTAGGGACTTCCTTGCCGGCAGAAGGCGGAGCGCCCTGACCTTTGATGGTTACGATGACGCTTCGCACATAAGCGGCCACCGCATTGGCGTCCGCATCGTTCAAATCGATTGCGGGCATCCCCATTTTTTGACGGCTACCGTGAATGATCGGGACGATTAGCTCGCCGTTGAGATCGCTTAGAGCGACTTGCGACCGCAGCAGATTGGGCCCACCCAGATCGCCTCCTCGCAGGTCCGCGCCGTGACAGCCGCGGCAGTTGATGCCGAAAAGCAACTTGCCACGCGCGACCTGGGCCGGATTCTCCGGCGGCCGCTTCTGTCCGGGTACAAACCCGCCTCGGTGCGCGGGCTGATTGGGTGGCGAGACGTTCTGGGCGCCGGGAGTTTGCGCCGGTGGGGCCGGCTGCGGGGAGCCTGGGGCCTGTTTCGCCGCAATGGACACAGCAGAAGAAAGCGCCACGACGAGCAGAGATGCACTGAGGGTAGCTGGTTTGATCAGGACTTTATCCTCTATTCGGAACTGAGCGTACGAAAATAGCTCAAAAGGTATTGTATGCGGGCGCGATATCCCTCTCTTCTAGAGGGAGGATTTAGGCGGGCTGGGCAAAACTGCCCGGACTTTTGCCAGTGGCGCGCCATTCGGGTTTGCGCTCTCTGTTCGCGTCGGCGAGCGCGCGCCGCACGCCGGTGACGTCAAAATCGGTGGCATAGACCGGAGTGCCGGGCTGCTGCCGCCAGGAATCATCCAGTCCACCCGCATCGACTCCATCGAATCCGAGCTGGTCGACAAGCCTGAGTACGGTTTCTTTCGCCTTGAGGTTGTCTCCGGCAACAGGGAGAGCGATACGACCGGGAGTCTTTGGGGGCCGGCCCAATTCCTGCAGATGCTGCGCGTAAATATTGTTGAACGCCTTGACAACCGGGCGGCCCAACCGTTGTCCCACCCAGCGGCTTTCTGTCGCGCCGTCCTCAATGCCATCGATGCGGCCGTCGCGCTGCTGGGGATAGTAGTTGCCAGTGTCTACGACAACCACGTCATCCGGAACCCCGGCAAACAAATCTTTCGGCAAGTCCTGGATGTGCGCCTCTGGAATGGTTACGATAACCACCTCGCCAGAGCGGGCTGCCTGAGAGACCGTCACTGGTTTTGCGCCGGTTTCCTTTGCAAGGTTCGCGAGCGAGTCGGGTCCTCGCGAGTTGGCAACGAATACTTCGTGCCCCAACTGAGTGAAGCGGCGGGTTAGCGCGCCGCCGATATTGCCTGCGCCGATGATTCCAATTTTCATGTTCTCTCCTGGAAGTTGTCTCCGCGAATAGGACGCGGAAATCCGGCTGCCTGTCGCTTCCTAAAACAGGTGTTCAGCGGCTGGGCCTGCAACGAAGCCGTTCTTCTTTTCACCAAGAATCGGCGGGGAACAACCTGCTCGCGAATATCGTTATATCGGTGCAACCGCTCGCGCGGGCAGTTTCATCTAAACGAGGGACAGAGGAAAGGAAATCGAAAGTTCAGCCGATCTGTTACATTGGCATATCGGCTCTGTTTCGGATTGCGTCGGCGTCAGGGGCGCTGGCGTGCCACATAATTACCTTGAAAAACAAATTATTACCTGGGCTGGTCGTTTTGTTTCTGTGCGCGACCGGTCCGCTATTGGCCGCAAAAGGCGATGCGCCGGACCATTTTCCCGACTCGTCAAATGCGATTATTTCCAACTACTTGCGTGCCGCGCAGAACCCGCCGGCTGAGGCGACAAGCGGTCCTGTGGAGATGGAAATCACCGCGTCCGTTCCGAAACTGAAGAAACAGGGGCGTCTCCGCGTTCTCCGGCAAATGTCCAAGGTGGGGCAGATTACATACCGTGTTCTCGGTTTTCAAGGCGACAACAGCATAAAGAATCAGGTAATTGCGCGCTATCTTCAAGCTGAACAGCAAGGGAAGGGTGATCAGAATTTGGCTCTCACGCCCGCCAACTATAAGTTCAAGCTTCGCGGAGAACGAGCTGTTCTGGGCAAAGATGTTTACGTGTTTCAGCTTTCGCCACGGCATAAAAAGGTCGGTTTGTTCAAAGGCGAGGTCTGGCTCGATGCAAGCAGCTATCTGCCGGTGTACGAGAAGGGCCGCCTGGTGAAGAACCCCAGTATTTTCTTCAAAAAGGTGGAGTTTGAACGCGCCTTTGCGATTCAAAATGGTGTAGCAGTTCCAGCCCACATGGCGAGCACGATCCATACCCGCATCATAGGTAAGGTCGAACTTGACATAAACTATTCCAATCCGGCCTCGAACGTAAGCTTCGATGGCACCGGTATCCAATCGGAAACCAGCACAGCCTGGCTTACCTCTTCCAAGTGAACCCTATCCTCGCCACTGAATGCGGCTATTCGCCAGTGAACCTTTTGGTGGTACCGGGTGGCTCGCTATGATTGAGGAATAGGGCTAAAACAAAGTAACCTAAAGGGTAATACCACCTTAGGGAGAGCTCAAGGGAGTCCATGAGAACGCTTTTTCTGAACCCTCCTTCTTTTGAGGGATTTGATGGGGGTGCTGGTTCCCGCTGGCCCGCCGCTCGCGAAATCGAATCGTATTGGTATCCGGTCTGGCTTTGTTATCCGGCGGGTATGCTTTCCGACAGCAAGATTGTAGACGCTCCACCGCACAAGGTCTCGATTGATCAGACGGTGGCAATGGCCTCGGATTTCGAACTGCTGGTCTTGTTTACCTCCACACCTGGCTTTCATGTTGACGTGAAAATAGCCGAGATGATGAAGGACGTTAACCCAAAGCTGAAGGTGGCGTTTGTCGGCCCTCCCGTCACGATCGAGCCGGAGAAGAGCCTGCGGGCATCGAAGGCGATCGATTTCGTCGTGAAGCGCGAGTTTGACTACCCGATCCGCGATTTTGCCACGGGGAAACCGCTGGAAGAGATTCCAAGCGTGGTGTTCCGCAAGAATGGCGGGTTTCAGCACAATCCCGAGGCGCCCGTCATTGAGAACCTGGACGCGCTTCCGTGGGTTACCAAGGTCTATAAACGCGACCTGGATTTTCGCCGCTATAACGTGCCGTTTCTGCTGAATCCGTATATTTCGTTTTATACGACCCGCGGATGTCCGGCACAATGCACGTTTTGTTTATGGCCGCAAACTCATTCCGGTCATCGCTGGCGGCTGCGCTCTTCCGACGATATCGCAAACGAGTGCCGCTGGACGTTGGAGAATTTCCCGGGATTGAAGGAGATCTTCTTCGACGATGACACTTTCAACTACCAGAAGGCGCGCACCATTGAACTCTGCTCCAAGCTCAAGAAGCTGAACTTTACGTGGAGTTGTACTTCTCGCGTTACCACCGACTACGACACGCTGAAGGCGATGAAGGAGGCCGGCTGCCGACTCCTGATCGTCGGCTACGAATCCGGCGACCAGCAGATTCTGAAGAATATTAAGAAGGGCGCGACCATCGATATGGCGCGCCGGTTCACAGCCAATTGCAAGAAGCTGGGACTGACGATTCATGGCGATTTCATCGTCGGGCTGCCGGGTGAAACTCGCGAGACAATACGGAAGAGCATCGATTTTGCCAAGGAACTGGATGTCGAAACGATTCAGGTTTCGCTTGGGCATCCGTTTCCCGGGACCGAATTCTACGATCACGTCAAGAAGAACGGTCTTATTACGATTGATGAAATCATGACCGATGAGGCCGGACACCAGCTTCCGAACTATCAGTATCCCGGTCTGGATCGCGCTGAACTGGTGGAGTGGGTGGAGCGTTTCTATGGCGAGTTTTATTTCCGGCCGAAAGTAGCGCTGCGTCTGATCGGCAAAGCAATGTTCGACAATGCGGAGCGCCGCAGACTGTATAAGGAAGCTCGCGAATACTTGTCACTCCGCGCCAAGCGCAAGCAGTTTGTGAAGGACCACAACGAAGCGAAGGAGCGGGCTGCGGTATTAACGACCGGTGATTAATGACAGATCTGGCAGAAGAGATTGAGGTGGTTTTCGCCGGACCCTCCGAAGAGCTTGTAATCAACCAAGCGGCGGCGGGGACTTCCAAACTGAAGACCTTTCTCCTGGCGTTCGCGGTTGTACTGTTCAACGCGGTGGGCAATCTCTGCCTCGCGTGGGGCATGAAGCATCTAGGCGAATCGATGGGCTGGAATCCGCTCGGTTACATCCGAGCGATTCTGAATCCATTTGTTGCGGGCGGGATCGCTCTGCTGATTCTGTGGCTGTTGACGCGTATGGCTCTGATGAGCTGGGCCGATTTGAGTTTCGCGCTTCCGCTAACCGGAGTCGGGTATGTGCTTGCCGCTGTGCTTGGCAGACTCTTTCTGGATGAAGCAGTTAGCCCCAAACACTGGATTGGAACTTTGCTCATTTTTGCAGGCGCGGCAATTGTCGGGACCACAACGCATCAGACGGAACCGCGGACTGAGGGGGAGAGATGAAGTGGGCCCTGCTGGCGATCATTGTTGTCAGCACTGTTCTGGCTGACCTGCTGCAAAGCTACGAGATGAAGCGCAGCGGCGAACAATCTGTCGGAGCGCGCGGACTGGTTCGGCTGCTGCGTCTGACTCTCAGCCGCCGTTACCTCATGCTTGCGATCGGGTGTATGGCGCTATCCTTCTTTGCCTTCATGGCTCTGGTGCAGATTGCGCCGCTCAGCTTCGCAGTGCCCGCCTCCGCCGCGAGCCTGGTGCTCGAGACATTTCTGGCGAAATTCGTGCTCAAGGAAGCAGTCGGTAAGCGGCGCACAGCGGGCGCTCTGCTGGTCCTCTCCGGCGTGTTAATGCTGGCTCGATAGTCCCAATTTGCCGCTTTACTGGTTTGTCTTTATTCCTGCCGCGGCCTATCAGTGCCTCGCCATTGTGGCTGCGCTACGGCATTTACAGCGGAGCCGTCCGGAAAAGGGACGGGATGAGCAGAACTTCTGTCCCGGCGTTTCGGTTCTGAAGCCGCTGCGTGGGCTGGATCCGAATACCCGAGACGCTTTCCGGTCTCAAGTACGACAAAACTACCCGCAATTTGAAGTTCTGTTTGGGGTACGCGAGGAAAGCGACCCCGCGGCACAGGAGGTGCTGCGGTTGCAGCGCGAATTCCCGGAGGCATCCCTCCGGCTGATTTCCGGCTCCGGATCTGCGGCGAACGGCAAAGTGGGTGTTCTGATGGAACTTGCCCGTCACGCGCGCTACCCGGTCTGGGTAGTGAACGATAGCGATATCGAAGTGACTCCCACTTACCTGCGGGAAGTGGTCGCGGAGCTTGCCGATCCAGACATTGGGGTGGTCACGTGTCTCTACCGGGCGAAGGCGCACACGCTGGCGGCAGCTTGGGAATCGTTTGGCATTGCGACCGATTTCATGCCCAGCGCACTGGTTGCGCCTCTGGTTGGTGTGCGAGAGTTCGGGCTCGGAGCGACGCTCGCCTTCCGCGCTGCCGATTTGGAACGAGCCGGCGGCTTTGCGGCGATCGGCGATTATCTGGCCGATGACTATCAACTGGCAAAGCGCCTCACGGGCCTGGGAAAGCGCGCGCTGCTATCTACTTATACAGTGGAAACCTCGCTCGGGGAGGCTACATGGAGCGGCGTGTGGCACCACCAAGTCCGCTGGGCACGCACGATCCGGACTTCGAAAGGCAAGGCATATGCGGGGCTTCCGCTCACCCAGGCAGGGGTGTGGGCTTTGATCTCGCTCGCTTCGGGCGCATGGCTTCCCGCAGTCGCGCTTGCCTGTTTGCGCATTATTTCGGCATTAATAACGGCCAGGTTCGTGCTTGGCTCGCGTAAGATCGCATCGTTTTGCTGGTTGGGGCCGCTTTGGGATCTGTATGCGTTCGCGGTCTGGGCAGCATCCTACGCTGGAAGGGCAGTGCGCTGGCGGGACCGCCGCCTCCGCATCGATTCGCGGGGCCGGATTGAACGCTGACGGGGCGCTTCATCCATAGAATGTTAGTCTGAAAGCTTCGGCAGGACGCTCGCAGGAGAGGACAGGTCCGGCTGGATCAATCATAGGAGTTTCAAAAGGTGATGTTTTTCAGTTTGCGGAGCATTCTGCTCCTGTCTGCCGCTGGGGTGCTTACGACGGCTAGCGTGGAAGCGCAGGCCATCCCTCCGGCGAAGGTTGCCATCGTAAATGCGCAAAAGGCGGTAGCCGACACGCAGGAGATTAAGAAAGACCAAGCGGATCTGGAGGCAAAATACCGGCCGCGCCAGCAAGAGATTGAAACGTTGCAGCACGATCTGCAGAGTATCCAGCAGCAACTGAGCGCCCCCAATATTACGCCGGACCGCGAGGCCCAACTCCGGCAGAGCGCCACTGAAAAACAGAAGCAACTGCAACGTAAGGGCGAGGATCTACAGAGTGATGTGAATATGGACCGGCAGGACATTCTGGGGCGCGCGGGCCGTCAGATGGCCGCCGTGGTGAAGAAAATCGCGGAAGCGCGGGGAATCGATGTGGTGATTGACGTGACGAATACCATTTACTACAAGCCGGCGTTGGACATCACAGCGGAGGCGACGGCTGCTTATGACAAGACCTATCCGGTGAGCGGCGCTTCAGCACCAGCAGCTTCAACCAAGTAGGCTAAGCAAACGAAACGATGGGCGGATATCTGCAGACCTACGGGGCGGGAGACGAACGCCGCCATCGCATTATCAAATGGATCGTCCTCGGCTGCATTGCCGCTCTTATCATTGTCTGGATTCTCTATCTGATTTTTCATAACTATTCGGAGAAGCAGACCGTCAACCGCTTCCTGGCGCAAGTGAACGCGCATAAATACCAGCAGGCATATACCGATTGGGGCTGCTCCGAGGCTAAACCCTGCCGGAATTACGACTATCAACGCTTTCTGGAAGACTGGGGACCTGATAAGAAGATCACTTCGCCATGGCAGATTGCGTCCATTGACGGCTGCAAAACGTTCGTCACGGTTAACGTGAAAGCCGGCGGGGCGGAACTGCAATCACTCGGGGTGCAACGCGGCACCGATACGATTATGTATGCGCCCGCCCCGGAATGTCAGGAGCCGCAATGGCACTGGAAGGCTTTCTTCCATCGGATCTTTGGTGGCGGAAAAGTCGGGTGATCCAAGCCCGCGGCTCCGGTCCGTCGCTTACATGTTGTAGAAGAACTCTTCGTAGACGATCTTGCCGTCCGCAACTTTGTAGACGGCGACTTCTTCCATTTGAAATCGCCTCTTTTCCGGCTTGAAGGTGACGTCCAATTTGAAAGTCACGGCAAAATGTGAAGCCGCGACCAGCGGACCTTCCACAACAGCCGAGTGGACGTCGTGGTTAGCGGTCCACCATTCGCCTTTTTTTAGGACGCCTTCCAGGCCCTTCGTTTCACGCGATTGTCCGGGAGGCGCGCCTGCCTCGACGCTCACAATATCGGGAGAATAGAGAGTTTTCGTAGCCTCCTCAAACTTCCCTTCGGAACAGAGCTTCACGAGTCTGTCCGCAACTTCCTGAGTAGTAGGCGCTGATTGTGGTGCTGCAGCCATGATTGGTCTCCTATGTACGCTGGTGAATTTTGCTACCGCTAACCGTGGGCTAACGCTTGTCGTCTGATGTTGGCCTTGCGCCCAAAGTTGCGAAATCCAGGAAGACTCGATGGGAAATTATCGCCCTTATCGCGGCTCGGCCAAGTCCGGCTCGTAAGCCGGTAACACGTCTCCGTCGCGGGCAATCCAGGTATAGACGGTCGGCAGTACATAGACGCTTAGCAGAAGCGTCGCGCTGAGGCCACCAACAATGACAATGGCAAACGGTTTTTGGGAATCCGAACCGATTCCTGTGGAAATAGCAGCCGGCAAAAGGCCCAGTGTGGCGACCAGCATGGTCATCATGATCGGCCGGAGGCGGAGGACGGCGCCTTCGATTGCAGCATCGTGAACGCTGTAGCCGCGCGCCCGGAGCTGGTTGATGTACTCAATCATAATGACGCCCGTTTCCACCGCAACCCCGAACAGCGCGAGTGTGCCGATGCCGGAGGATACGCTGAAGTGCGTTCCAGTGAAGTACAGCGCGAAGAGAGCGCCAATGGGCGAGAGAGCCAGGCTGACCAAAGCGAGCCCAGCCCATTTGAATGAACTGAACATCGAATAGAGGAGGAAGAAAATGACCGCAACAGTCACGGGGACGATAACGGCCAGCCGGGCATTCGCCCGTTTCGCGCTTGCGTATTCGCCGGCCCACTGCAGAGAGTAGCCGGGCGGAAGCTTGACCTTGCGGTTCACTTCCTGGATCGCCTGCTCTACGGTGCTGCCAAGATCGCGGCCTCGCACGCTGTACTTGATGGCGACATAGCGTGAATTGTCCTCGCGGTAAATCTGCGAAGCGCCATCGCGAATCTGGATGTCACACACCTGGTCGAGAGAAACACGCTCGCCGGTCGGGGCCAGCAGCCGGATGTTTCTGATATTGTCTATGGTGGAACGGTACTCAGGCTGGTAGCGAACTATCAGATCGTAGCGCTCTTCTCCTTGCAGCACTTCGCCAACGGCCTTGCCGCCGATGTCTGTCTCAATCGCATCCTGAATGTCGGCCGTGCTGAGGCCGTAGCGGTTCGCTTTTGCGCGATCCACTACGAGATTCAGATTGGGCTGGCCAATCACCCGAAACAGGCCGAGATCCTGGACTCCACGGATCCCTTGCATAACCTTTACGATTTCGTCGCCTTTGGCCTCGAGTTCCTTGAGCTCTGTCCCGAAGATCTTGATTGCAAGCTCACCTTTGACGCCACTAACCGCTTCTTCCATGTTGTCGGCGATCGGCTGTGAGAAGTTCCAGAGCGCACCGGGGATTTTTTCCACTTCGCGATCCATGGCGCGAATCAATTCCTCCTTGTTCTCGTGAAAGACGGGCCTCCATTGGGATTTAGGCTTCAGGTCAACAAAGTACTCGGTATTGGAGAACAGGGCCGGATCGGTTCCGTCATCCGGCCGTCCGACCTGGCTGACTACCTGGGTTACCTCAGGGAAGCTCGCGAAGATCAGCCTGGCGCGCTCCATCACTCGTTCGCCTTCGTTGGGCCCAGTACTGGGCGCCAGTGTGCCGCGCGCCCAGATTGCGCCTTCATCCAGATGAGGCAGGAACTCGGATCCGATTGCGCCGCTGGCCATGAGATAAACGGCGACCAGGAGCAAGCCGCAGGCTGTGCCGAGGACCAAAGATCGCCGGCCCAGTCCTGCCATTGACCACTCGAGCGATCGCCTGTAGCCGCGGATGAGGGCTTCGAGCAGCGGGTTTCGCCACTCCTTAGTTTCGCGGCCGAACAAGAGTACGGCCAGGACGGGCAGTACGGAGAGAGAGAACAGGAGCGCTCCTATGAGCGCGAAGGAGACGGTGAGAGCCATGGGACGAAACAGGCGGCCTTCGACGTGCTGCAGCGTGAAGATCGGAAGATAGGCGGTGATTATAATCGCACGCGCAAAGAACACGGGCCTCTGAACCTCATGAACCGCCTCACGAATCAGTTCCATGATGGTGCGTTCACCGCGCCGATAACTGCCTATGTGACGCAATACGTTCTCGACGACGACGACGCTGCCATCGACCACCATGCCGAAATCGAGCGCGCCGAGCGAAAGCAGGTTTGCCGGCACATGGCTCAAGTCCAGGCAAATTGAGGCGAACAGCAGTGAGAAAGGAATTGTCAAGACGACGATCAACGCCGAACGAGCGTTGCCGAGGAACAGGAACAGGATGACGGATACAAGAAGAATGCCTTCCGTCAGGTTGTGCATCACCGTGTGCGTAGTGAAATGCACAAGATCGCTTCGATCCAGGAAGGGAACGATTTTGACGCCGGGCGGTAGAAAGTGGTCGTTCAGATACGCGACTTTCTCATGAAGCGCAGCCAGCATGGCATCGCCATCCGCGCCTTTGCGCAAAAGAACAATGCCCTCCACGGTATCGGGATTATCGATGATTTTGCCATCGGCGCGATGAACGGCCTTGCCAATTTGCCCCAGGCGGATCTTCGGCCCTTGCGTGACAAATGAAATCTCATGCACATTAATGGGAGTTCCATTCTGCGTTTTGAGCACAGTTGCATTAATATCTTTCAGATTTCGAAACAGACCTACTTCGCGAACGTTCATCTGCTGGGAGCCCGTCTGAATAAAGCTCCCGCCTGCATTGACGTTACTGTTCGAAAGCGCCTGTTCCACCTGATTGATGCCCAGTCCGTAAGCGATCAGCTTGTCGGGGTTCACGCGCACCTGATATTCGCGCGTCGCACCACCGAAGCTTGAAACATCAATCACATCCGGGACGGATTTCAACTGCTTCGCGATTACCCAATCCTGCAGTGATTTGAGTTCCATCAGGTCGTACTGTGGATTCGTGCTCTTCAGCGTGTACCAATAGAGTTGTCCCACGGGGCTGTAATCGGGCCCGATGGCGGGTTGCACGTTGTTCGGAAGGGACACTCCGGACAGGCGCTCAAGCACCTTTTGACGATTCCAGTCGTCGCTGGATCCGTCATCGAAGTTCATTGTGACCACCGACAAACCGAACTCGGAGATGGACCGCACGTTTGCCAGGCGAGGAATGCCGCTCATCTGAACTTCGATGGGAATGGTTACCTGCTGCTCGATTTCTTCCGCGGCCCTTCCGGGCCATTGGGTGATGACCTGCACGTAATTATTCGCCACGTCGGGATACGCTTCGACGGGCAGGTTCTTAAAGGAAATCGCACCCCAGACGAGCAACAAAATGCCGACTGCCAGTACCAGGAGCTTGTTCCGAAGTGAATAGTCAACAAACGCGCGAATCATATATTGCTTTCGCCCTTATTGCGCGGATTCTGCCGAAAGCGCGAGGGCATCATTCACCACGCGTGTGCCCGGTGCGATGCCGGAAAAAACATCCTGCTGATCATCGCGGAGCTGGCCAGCGACTATCTCGGTCCTGCGAAATTCGCCAGGAGCTGCCGGCACGAACACCCAATCGCGATCGTGCAGGTGGAGAACGGCTGTGCCCGGAACAGTGGCGTAGGATTTCCCGCTCCGGCCGTGAAACGTCGCAGTTACAAACATGCCGGCACGCATCAATCCAGGATTGCGGAGGACAATCCGGACCTTTGCTGTCCGGATGGCCGGATCCAATACTCTTCCGATGTTGTCTATACGGCCTTGGAATGTCCTATCCTGATATGCGTTCAACTTCACGCTCGCTGAATCCCCGAGCCGCACTATAGGCAAATCGTTCTCGTACACATCGCAGATCACCCACACGGTTGAAAGGTCCGCGATCGTGAAGAGATTCGGCTGATTGTCCGGCGTGTGCACGCTGCCGGCGTTCACCACGTTCTGCTCGACGATCGTTCCGGAAACCGGAGCATAGATGCCGATCACCGGATCGGAATGGTTGACGTCGCTGCCGAGAGTCCGGATCTGCTGGGCCGCCGCGTTCACCGCGACGAGGCTCTTCTGGTCGGCATCTTCGGCCACCTGCAAGCCATTCAATGAGATGGCGCCATGCTCATAAAGCAGTTTTGCCCGATCCAATTGCCGGCGCGCCAATTCCTCATCGGCTTTGGCCTGTTGATAGGTTTGGGAAGCGGCCGAGATATCGTTGCTTAAAACTTTCAATAAGAGCTGTCCCTCCCGAACGTCATCGCCGAGTTTGGCGTACACGGCAACAACACGCCCGGAGGCGAGGGAGATTACCGGAACGGATTTCTCGATATCAGCGCTAATGATTCCGGTTGCATGGAGCTCGGGAAGCTCTTTCCGTTCTCCGGCGACAGCCAATTTGAAGCGCTCCGGCCGGTCCACCCGGATCAGATTCAGATCGGGCTCCTCCACAACCTGAGCGGGCGGAGGCGCCGCTTGTGCCGCATCGATGCCTTGTCTGGAGCCGCAACTAATCAACAGAGAAGTTAATACTGCGCAAGCGAGCGCGGCGAAATACATCCGTCTCATGGAATTACCTCACGTCCTACGGCGAAATTCAGTTGGTTGGCGGCGGAGAAATATGCGCCAATCAGGTTCAAGTAAGTAAGCTGCGTGTCACGGTAGCTCTTCTGCGCATCCAGGAAATCGAGCAGCGAAGCGGCTCCGTGCTGGTATGAAAAGGAGACTGTGGAGCGGATATCGCCGGCTTCTTTCAGGTACTTCGCCTTATACGGCCGCAAGAGATCGAGCGTGCTCTCGAGCGTTGCATAAGCGGAATCGACATCATGCAATGCGCTTAGCTCGGCCGCATCGCTCAATTTGCTGTTGCGGTTGATATCGAGCAGGGTGTGCAACTTTTCGCCCTGGTTCCGGTCGAAAATTCTCAGCGGAAAACTGACGCTTACTCCGATGTAGGTGTTCAGAGGCGGCGGCTGATGCGACATGTCGACGCCAAAGATTGGATCCACGGAGCCATTTGCAATGGCAAGCTGGTGGTCCGTCCTTGACTTTTCCAGCGACTGCCGGGCTTCCTTCAGATCGGGCCGGCTGTTGAGCGCGTCTTCGCGCAGTTCGGCCAGGGTGATAACCGGCTCTTCAAACTCGAATGGGCCGCTGATATCGAACTCCTCTACCGGCGTTCGATCCCGAAGAAGAGTTAACAGATCGATCTTTGCCGTCCTCAGGTCGACTTCAGCGGTTGCCAGATCCGATTCAAACTGGATGCGCTGCAGATCGAGCCTTTGGAAATCGACCCTTGCGATATCTCCGGCCTTATAGCGCTCCGCATTGACTGAAAGCACTTTGTCGTAGTAGCGGAGATTTTCCCGTGCAACCAGCACCACCGCTTTGGCCAGGAGCACGCGGTTGAACGCATCGCGCAGATTGAACATCAGATTGCGTTCGAGATCCGACTGAGCGGATACCGTAATTTCAGTGGCCTGGCGCGCGCTGGCGAGGCGCAGTTCGCGCTTGTGGCCGCGCTCATGCAAATAGCTGAGATTGCCGAACAGATACGACTGCCACAAGGGGCGGTACGGATTCGTGCTGAAGGGCGTGAGCTGATCCCACCCGAGAGTGACATCCGGGTTGGGACGCAAGTACGCCGTGACTTCATCGGCTCGCGATTCGTCAATAGTGACTCTTCCGGCCAAAAGGGTTGGGTTGTTAGCCCTAAACCGTTCCTGGGTCTCCTGCCATGTGAGCGCGCGCGGAGGAGTGGCTTGTTGCGCCATGCCGCCGACCGCGAACAGGAGACCGATGTACAAACGCCATCGATGGCGCTGCATCTGTCCTCCTCGAAACTCTACGGTTGAAAATTTTTACGCTGCGCGGTGGGTAACAAATGGCGGGGAACGGCCGCTCTCGAAGGGCTCACTCCGGTCGATAAGCGCATTGACCGGCGTCGTGACCAGGGAAATGAAAAACGTGCAGAAGACGAGAACCACCGCAGCAGAGATCAGCGGGGTGTCCATGGTCTCATACAAACGGATCAGGTTGTTATCGCTGCTGTGCTTCTTGTCCGGATGCTGATGATCCTGCTGCGCGTTAAAATGTTGAATGCGCAGTACGTCGTCCGTGGCGGAAATATATGGGAAAAGGGCCGCGACGATGAGGGCCACGCCGGCAATGTGCAGCCAGGCTGGAGCGCGGTTCCCGGAGGAAGGTTGCCGGAGTCTGGTGCGAATAGTACCTGCCAGGGCTGAGAGTCCGAGCAAAACCCAGAGCAGATTTAGTGCTGTATCGAAATGCACTCCCCTTCACCGTAACACGGATGTGTAAGCCAGAAGTTCTACTAATTTCTTGTTTCGATTGCCTGTCCAACCACGTTGTTGGGCCGTTCGGCTGTTCGATTGCAGTAGCGAAGGTGGGCAACTGAGATCCGTATGGCTGGACGGTTCCGATTCTGTCTGCTGCTATTGTTGTGCGCGGTTTTTGCGCAGGCTGCCGATGTCGAACAACGACAGCAACTTCCCGTGCTCCCGGAGAGCAAGCCGTCTGCTTACTATTGGAAAGCGACTCCAGTGGGCGAAACCGCCCAGCTTTTGACCCTGTTCTGCCGTTCTTGCGAGGGTTCCCTGGGGGCGGCGCAGGATACGCCGGTGATCGCGCTTCTGCGCGATACCCTGGGCGACACCGAGTCCGCAAATGACCGTGTCAGTTGTATCTGGCTGCTGAGCTATACACGTCCGACCTGGCAAAAGCGCCTGCTTTCGGCAGTTCCGTTTTTCTATTGGCATGTCGGCTCCGGGTCATCGCTCGCGGCGGGTGGCCGGGTTGCACCGCTGGTGGATTTGAGCGCACCGCATCATCGCGTGCTTTCCGGAATTGGCCGCGACGTATTGCAGTGGACCATGCTGGACCCGATGACCACGCCGATTCGCGCCAGTTCGCGAGCGTATCGGACCAACGAACAGGATCATGAGCGGCTCCATTTGGAAGAGGCGATCAGCTACTTGAGGAATGCGCCGGCCTCGAATGATCCCTCGATGCCGAGTCAGACACAGCTTGATACGGTCACCGCCCGCCTGGAATTACGCAGGAAGCTACTGGGCGGGTTTGTGAGCGAGCGGCAGGCCGCGCACCTTGGTAAGGAGACAGCATTTGAGCAGGAGCGCATTCGAAGCCGCAACTGGGAGGTGCTTCGGGAATGCGCTGACCGTACCGGGCTGCTTTTTGAGCCGCTGAATATGGCGGGCGATTCCCAGCAGTACGCCATTCTCTGGTTTCCGCTTGCTGAAACACGCCAACCGGCGGGCGCCGCGCTTGGCCCAATCTGGAAGCTGCTGAACATCAAGGATCCGTGGAAGGATGAGCGGCTGAAGGACTGGAAAGGGCCGGCATTTGACCGGACGATCAACGAGAGCGGTGGGCTAGCGCCTGCTAATCAAGCGCTCGACGCGCCCGGCGAGAAGACGGCACGGATGGCGCCGTTGGGGGTCTACAGCCTGAACTATCCGAAGGTGCCTTTGCTGCTGATTGATTTCCGCGATAAGCTTCACATTCGACGTCACGAGCTTACGCAGCGGGCGATTAACGAGATAACGAGCGGTGTTATCGGCATCTCGCACTTCACGAACTGGTATTACTACGTCGGAGCCGACCTCTATAACTTTGTAGTGTCAAGGCGTGGAGGCGCAACGGACCAGGCAGAGAGACTGGACTGCTACTCGCAGTTTCGAGTAGCGCTTGCGCTTGATCAACAGCTCGATCCGGCCCTTCGTCAAGAGATGCAGAAACGTGTGCGCTCACTGGCAGTCAATCCGCTGGAAACTGCCCCGGGAGAGGAGATTCGCGCGGCGTCGGTGAGGTATGCGCGCTTACAGCAGGAGGCCGGGCCGGGTGGCGCCCTTGCAGATCAACTTGACAAAGACAGGCGTTCGGAACTGGCGTCCTTCGGCGAGAGCAGGTCAAGCGCAATCGCACACGGGCTTTTACACGCCGCAACTCTGAGCGCTTATACACACCGTGCCAAGCCGGATGTCGGGGATCTCGTCATCTTGGACTGCTACCGCCGCATTCAGACCCAGCTTGGCTTTCTCGATTCACTGGTCCAGGCGGGAACTCCTCCCGAAGTCGCGTACTCCTCTTCGCGCGTGCAGGACTCGGTAACGACGTTGAGCACCTTGATGCCCCGCGTCCGGTCATCTAAGGTTCGAGCGCATGTTCGGAGCACGTTGCAAGCCTTGCAAGAACTGTCAGGCGATTCCACCTTGCGAACGGAATGCCTTGGCGCCATTCGGGTTCTTGACCGAAATGGCGTGGACACGCGACCGGGTGCTGCACCCGGAATAGTCGCTTCGCCCCTTCCTCAGACCGCGGAAACTGTCCAGTGAGTTTGCGCCGGCTTGCGGTCTGGGGCGCTATGATGGCGGCCGTTCTGGCCCCAGGCTGGCTCTCACTGCCCGCTTCCGCGCAGCCGCCTCCGCAACGGATCGTGATTCTGAAGGTGGACGGGCTTGGCGCAAACTCGCTTTACCAGGGAATGAAGCAGATAGATCCGGCTACGGACCGGCCACGGCTGCCTTGGTTCGCCCATATCTTCGCCGAGAACGGAACGGTATTCAAGAACTTCTACACGCGCGGCATCAGCCTGTCCGCTCCCTCCTGGTCGATGCTGGACACCGGCCGGCACACGGTCATTCGCGGAAATGTCGAATACGATCGCTACACGGGACAGGTCTACGACTACCTGAACTTTTTCCCGTTTTATCTCAGCTATGCGCGCAGCCGCCACGTGGACATGCCTGGAGTTGAGGTGTTAGACCGCGCCGGCATTCCTTTGATTATCGATCGCTTTGAGTATGCGCAGGTCTATCAGGGATTCCAGCTTTTCCAACGCGGAGTGCGCTGGAGAACGCTGAAGAACGTTCTGGCACGACGCTTCTCTTCGAAGGCTTTGTTTTCAATGCTGGAAGGCCTCGGATCGCCCAGCCTGGATGCTGACCTGGAGAAGCAACTGGAGATCGAACTCGAGGCAAGGCTTATGCGGCCCACTATCCTCTATCTGGATTTGTTCATTGGGGATGTTGATCACGAAGGACACGCCTCGAACGATCCCGCCGCGCAGTTCGCCGTGCTGCAGCGGCTGGATGCTTTGGCCGGGCGCATCTGGACTACGATTCAACAGTCGCCGCAGGCTGAACATACAGTGTTGGCTGTCGTCTCCGATCATGGGATGAATAACGTACCCGACGTTATCAGCCAGAGCTTCAGCCTGCCCGATTTATTTAACAGTCCGGAGGGTGGCGCCCATCACGTGATAACGAACCGGGTCCAGCTCAGCGATTACAAATTGAGGGGTTTGGACCCCCTGGTAAATCGCATCATAACCCCGAGCAGGCTGTCGTTCTATCTGAAAGATGAGGCATCGCACTATCCGACTGCCTGGCTGGATATCGACGGCAATGAACGGGCCGCGGTTCAATTGCGTAACAGCGATGTGAACAAGATCCACATTCTGCTTCTGCAACTCGCCAAGGCGGATTTGCCCTCAAATATCCGGCGGGCTGCGGCGGGCTTGCTGGAAGAGACGATCAATCGTCATAGGGAGGTGTGGAGCAGAACAGCGAATCAACTCGATGCCGAAATGGCGGCGCTCGAGCAGGCGATCGCCGTTCGAAAAGAGGCTCTCGCACGGCTGCCCAAAAAGTGGAATAACCAAGCGCGAGCAGACGGGGACGATAAAGTAGCCAGACGCGAGAAAGACGAACTGCTCGATTGGGAGCAGGAACAAAAGGGCTACGCCGGCTATATCGCTCATTTGCGCTCTCTACTTGCTTTTCACCCTGATCCCGCGGAAGTCCTGACGCAGAAGATCTCCACGCTGGTTCCGCAGATGAGCCTCGGGGACAACAACACAGTCCACGATCTGCAACACTATATCGCCGGTCCTGGGCCTTTAGGTCTGGTGCTGGATCCAGGCGGGCGCATCGATGAAGAGGAATCGTTCCGCTATGTCGACTATTTTTCACTGCTTGCCGGACAGCGAGTCCGAAACAATCCGCAAGCTGCTCTGTCGGCCCGGCCGATCGATTTCACGATGATGCGTCTGCCGGATGAAGAGGGCCGGCACATTTATTGGTTGTACGGCGATGAGGATCGCCAGCTTTTGATTCTCACCGACAGGGAGCGTCGCATCTCGGTGAAGCCAGTGCGCGATCTTCAGCAAGACAAGACGGGCAAAATAACGTGGCAGGACCAACCCTGGCGGGCTGGGTTGCCGCTGGAACTGTTTGAAGATCCCAAGTTGAAACTTCCGGAGGGTGCGGATCGCGGGCAGTGGCTTTGCGGATGGCACACGGAACGCGAATGGTTTGAGGCCATTCATGAGACGCGCTACTCAAATGGAGTGATCGGCGTGACTGAGGAACTCTCTCCCGTTGAGGATAATGTCCCGGGTCCTCAGGGCCTCAGTTCGGTGTTGCTGCGTTATGAGAAGCGGCGGCGTGAATTGGTTCAGTCCGATTTTCACATTTTTGCCTCGGACCATTGGAACTTTAATACGAGGTTTCCGAATCCCGGCGGTAATCATGGCAGCTTTCTGCGCATCTCGACCCACTCGGTATGGATGATGAGCGGGGCCGGTATTCCAATGGAAGAAATCACCCAACCATACGATAGCCTGAACTTCGCGTCGACAATTTTAAGCCTGCTTGGACGAAACCCACCCATGCCGGACCGGGTGGCGCTATTACGTTCGCTTTCCGGCCCGGTCAGCCCGTAGTCAGCTTCTTGGTTTGCTGTCGAGTCCGTGATACCACTTCTCGTACAGACGATCGGGATCGAAGACCTTAACGGAATACTTGCCTTCGGACGGCGCAGGGGGAACGAACGAATCGCCGTGGATGCGAAGCGTGTACACGATCTCGCGCGAAACATCGTTTTGGACCTGTACGCAAAAATCGTGCAGCCCATCGGCGTGAACGGAATCCAGAACCCAGCCTGTTCGAGACCATCCATTGTCCAACTGATGGATCTTTATCGGCCATCCGGCTACCGGGCCGGCCTCGCTAGTTTTTGAATTCCCGCGGCGAGGCCAGAGGGAGATCTCGATCATGCGATCGTCGCGGCCGAATGTGACGATCGCGAACCCGGGTGAGCGATCCATCAAGGGTTTCGGTTCCGGGTCCATTTGTTCCGGGTTGAAGACCGCATGAACCGTCACTTTATTCCCGAAGCCGTCGACGTAGTCGCCGGTATTTTGCGGACTTCCCGGCAGCGGATTTCTGCCCGGCCGGGGTGGAAACCAACGCCTGGGAAAAATGTTGGAGAGAGCAGGACTGCACACGCCGTAAGGGGCATCGCCCCAATCGTTCACGCCATAGTGAACGGTACTGCCCAAGTGCTGATCCCCGCAGATATGAATCGCGGAGCATTTGCGCCAGGCTTGCAGGGCTCGATTGCGCCCGGTTTGCGGCCAACCGTTGGAATCGTGGTCCGCAACCAGAACTTCTCCTTTCGGGTATTCGCCGGGCGTCGGAATCGGCAACTCGGGAGTGACATCGTCGTCGTTGGCGGGGAACGGCAGAGTGGCGACATTCGCAAAGAGGGTCTGTGAAAGCGCAACCTTCATCCAGGTCTTTCCGCTCCAGTCTCGCGCCCACTCGTCCAGAAATTTCAACTGCCGGGGGCCCAGCAGTTCAGCGCCAGGAACATCTCCGTCGCGCGATGCGACATAGGCAGGGTTCTGCGCCCAGCCATTGACTATATTCGCGAAGGGCAGGACCACTTTGGGAGCAGACTTCCACTTGCGGTCTTCCAAAATCGCAAAGCTGACGCCGCCCCAAGAGAGCGCGGTGTAATAGACGCTGATATTCTGTTCAACCGGTGTGGGGTCGTACGGATCGGGTAGATGACTGGTCTGGGTTCGCTGCATCGCATTGAGCCAGGCTGCCGGCTCGACATAACCGCCGCTATCTTGCCCCGGCTTCCCGACGCCCTCGGCATGCCGGCCTCCCGCGCCCCATACGTTTCCCTGATACACGTCGTGATCATCGGGTGTGCAGATGGTTGGCGTGTCGCGCATGATCTCGCGAAACGACCAGCCGAAGAGATACCACTTCCTCAGGTAATCGAGTACCGCCAGCTCGAGCGGAGTACGCTGAATGCCATAGGCGCCGCAGCGCTCATAGATCTGGTCACCTTGAAAGGCAACCAGATCGGGCTTGAACCTCTGAACTGAGGCAAGCAGATCGGAGTGCGGAAAACCAAAGTCATTGAGGCAGGAAAGCGCGGCCAGAACAATTTTTGGCTTGTCCACCGGGTTCCGGCGAACCGTGCCTTCGAAAGTGTTCGTACCGTTCCAGTCGTAAACAATTCGATACCGGGCATCCCGATCTTCCGGCCAGGGCGCGATTCGAAAGCTCGCTGTTCTGGCAAGCGGATCAATTTTGGAAGAACTCTCCGTGTGCCAGTTCCCATGACGCATAATCTGCAGCTCGACAGGCGTCGAGCGATCATCGACAGGCACCATCTGCGCGGTCAGCTTCAGCACTCGTTTGCTGACGGTGTACATAGCCCAGAGAATTGGACCAAACGCGCGCTCTTCATGGCGATCCACTTTTGCGCCCGAAACGCTCCAGTTCCGGAACCAGAACCGCCAGTTGCCGTGGCGCTCCTGATTACGAATGTTCATTCCGCTCATCGACGTTCTCACGGACGAGGGATCCGGCGATTTGCCGATTGAGCCGGAGTTGCAGACGAGTGCAAGCCCACCGACCAGCCAGGCTGCCGGCACGTCCGTCCGCGAGACCATTGCGAGGGTGCGGCCTGCTTCATCATGAGCGCTCAACCGAACGTCGTACGCCGAGGAATTCGGCTGCGCCTCGAATGTAAGCCTCAGAGGCCGGGGGAACTTCGGGACAGCCGGGGCGTTCGCCTCAACCTCGCCGATAAATAGCTGGCCTTCCGATCCGATACCGGCGTTAAGTCCGGTCCCGTAGATGGCGCTATCCCGGTAATCGTCATATCGACCTTTGATGCCCAATCGAAAGCCCACGAAGCCTTGCGTCAACGCGGATGGATCGTCTTCCAGGCGGCCCAGGTCGACTTGCATGGTCACGGCGCCGGACTTTTGGGACAGCTCCCGGGCAAGCAGATAAACGGTCCGATTCCCGCCCGAGACGAAGCACTCGATGCGGCCGTTCCGGAAACGCCAATCCTGCATTGGGTTGCTCCAGAATTGCGGGCCAATCCAGGTTCGTTGCTTGTCTTCGGTCTTCTGGGTAAGCCATTCAGCAGCCAGCACCGGTCCGGTGGCAAATAGTAAACAGGCAGATCTACGCTTCACGCGGTGTCTCTCAACTATATTTTCGCCTTCCGATTCCATTGGTACATGCGGCGAACCGCTTCGTCCAGGGAAATGAGCGGAGTGAGGCCCAATTCGCGGCGCGCGCGCTCGACGGAAGGCACGTAGCGCGAGGGCGGAGCGCCCCCAACAGGCTGCCGGGCGATCTCTATTTGTGTTGCAGGCTCCGTGTTCCGGACCACTGCTCGCGCTAATTCCGAGATGGTGAGATCTTCGCCCGATCCGACGTTGTAAGGTCGAGATGATTCACCGCGAATAAGAAGTGTCCAGAGCCAGATCGCGAGATCCGCGGCATAAAGATAGGACCGATACGGCGTGCCGTCACCGGCGATACGGACAGGACCACCGCCGAGCACGTCGCGAATGAAATTTCCAATCGCGAAATTGAGGTCGAGCGGCAGACAGGGTCCGGAGAAGGCAAACAGGCGGGCGATGACCGCCGAGAACGCGAACTGGCGCGCGTAGACGGCGCAGAGAAACTCGGAAGCGCGCTTAGCCTGTCCATAAGCTGAATTGAGATCGACGGTGGATGGCGCACCCGGATATTCTTCAGGGATGTGCGTCAAATCGGACGGCTGGTTCCCGTACACTGCGCCGGAACTGGTGAACAAGAAGCGGCGCGTTTCGTGAGTACGCGCGAATTCGAGTACATGTTTGGTTGCCTGCAAATCGAGCTCAAAGTTGCCGGGAACATGACCCTGTTCAGTGGCGGCATGGATCACAAATCGGAATGCGCCGTCAGGGTATGTGAACGAGCGCGCATCGCCTTTCAGGAATTGAATCGAAGGGTGATTCGCCGCATGCGGAACCTTCGCCTGAAACGCATCCGGATTGCGCGTCAGCAGAAATGCCTGGACGTTGAGATTCAGACGGTCATTGGCCCAGACCAAACTCTCAACCAGCCATGTGCCGACAAATCCCGTACCGCCAGTAATAAAAATATTTTGCCCGCGCAGCGCATCCCAGATCCCGGACGTGTGCGCGAGGATGTGATCGAGATCGGGAGCGAGCGGGTGGGTCATGCGCTACAACGTGACGAGATGCGCAACGGGCATCTGGTGAAATACGTCGAGCATGTACGCAAGCATTTCTGACGTGAGGCCCGGAAAAACGCCGACCCAGAAGACCTGGTTCATGATGAAGTCGGTATTTTCAAGAGAACCGACGACGCGATGTTTGATGCCTTGATAGGCAGGCTGGCGCAGCAGGTTGCCGCCAAAAAGAAGACGCGTCGCAATCTTGCGGCTTTCCAGGAAGGCGATGGCCTGATTGCGATTGAAGGGCGCATCCGGGCGTACCGCGATAGGGAAGCCAAACCAGCTTGGCTCGGAGTTGGGAGTTGCCTCGGGCAGAATGAAAAATTCTTCCAGGTCGCGAAATCCTTCGCG
Source organism: Bryobacteraceae bacterium (assembly GCA_025980435.1). Taxonomy (GTDB): domain Bacteria; phylum Acidobacteriota; class Terriglobia; order Bryobacterales; family Bryobacteraceae; genus Bog-105. The sequence continues at coordinate 16,014 of JAICXK010000011.1, read as the reverse complement.
CAGGGTAGCGAAATTTGTGCGACGCATGGCGATGAACTCCGGCAGCTTCTTCAACTGGGATACGCCGACGGCGGCCTGCATATCCGTCATCTTCAGGTTGTAGCCGATATGCGAGTACGTGTACTTATGGTCATAGCCGAACGGCAGTTGCCCGAGTTGCCAGCCGAACCGCTTCCCGCAAGTATTTGCTTTGCCAGGTTCGCACCAGCAATCGCGGCCCCAGTCTCGAAAAGATTCGAGGATCGTTTTGAGTAATGGCTTTTCCGTCAGAACGCAGCCGCCTTCGCCCATGGTGATGTGATGGGCGGGATAAAAGCTGACTGTAGCCAGATCTCCAAATGTGCCGACTTTTTGTCCGCCATAGGTGGCTCCCACGGCATCGCAGCAATCTTCGACCAGCCACAAATCGTATTTCCGGACAAACTCAGTCACCGCGGCCAAGTTGAACGGATTGCCGAGTGTGTGGGCGATCACCACAGCGCGCGTCCGGTCGGAACGGGCCTCTTCCAACAGGGTTGTATCGATGTTATACGTCGGAATGTGCTCGTCCAGAAAGACCGGAACGAGGCCGTTCTGGATGATGGGATTTACGGTTGTAGGAAAGCCGGCGGCCACGGTGATAACTTCATCTCCGGGCACCAAGCGCCGATCGCCCAGTTTAGGCGAGGTCAGAGACGTTACGGCGAGAAGATCCGCCGATGAACCGGAATTGACGAGCGTTGCGGTACGGATTCCAAACCAACGCGCGAACTGCTTCTCAAACTGCGCCGCGAACCGGCCGGTGGTCAGCCAGAAGTCAAGCGAGGAATCGACCAGGGAACGCATGTCTTCGGCGTCGAATACGCGTCCCGAAACCGGCACCGGAGTCTCGCCGGGAACGAAAGGCTGCGAAGCAAAGGCAAGCTCGTGATACTCACTTACCAGATCGAGAATGCGATCCCGCAAGCTCTCGGTCTGAGAACTCATGAAAAGCTCCTTCCAGGAAATTGCGATACCACTCGATGGTGCGCGTCAGCCCTTCTTCCAGGCTAAAAAGCGGACGCCAGCCCAGCCTGGTTCGGGCCGCTTCCGCGCTGAGATACTGGTGGCGGATTTCGTTAGAGGCTTCGTTGCGAATATCGGGTTGAAGCGACGAATTCATTTTTTCGAGAATGCGATTCACCAATTCAGTGACCGTGACTTGAATCTCATTCGAAAAGTTGAACGCCTGGCCGAGAACGCGCTCGGGCTCGGTTAGCATCAATTCGGCCAGGAGCATGTAGGCCGCTGCGCCGTCTTCTACGTAGAAATAGTCACGTACGAACTGGCCATCCGAACGGATTACAGGCCGCTCACCGCGCAGAACGGAACGAATCGTACCTGGCACAATGCGGTTCCAGTTCAGATCGCCGCCACCATAGAAATTGCCGCAACGGGTAATGGCGACCGGCGAACCATACGTTGTCCCATAGGCCTGCGCAATCAAATCCGCACATGATTTGCTCACATCGTAGGGATGGCGTCCTTCGAGCGGTGTATCTTCTGAGTACGGCAGTTGGTCCTGATCGCCATAGGCCTTGTCGGAAGACGCGATGACAATCGCCTTGACGGCGGGTGACCGGCGGCATGCTTCCAAGACATTCCACGTTCCGGCGATGTTGCTTTCAAACGTCGAGATGGGATTGCGATTGGCGATGCCGACGATGGTCTGGGCGGCGAGATGAAAAACCGTATTGACCTCATATTCCCCTAGCGTTCGCTCAATCAATTCGCGATCACAAATATCCCCACGCACGACCTTTACGCGATCTAGCGTTCCGCTGCGAACGATTTCGCTTTGCGGCACCCAATCGCGCACCACGCAGACCACGTCAGCACCAGCCTCGACCAGGCGGCGGGCGAGCCAGCTACCTACTAATCCAGTTGCACCCGTAATCAGGGCAGGCCGGTCACGCCAAGCCATGCTGCTCATGCCCATTTCTTCCATGGCGCTTCGCCTGACTTCCACAACTCGTTCAATACCTGGTATTCGCGATAGGTGTCCATGGCGAAGAAGAATCCCTCGTGGTGATAGGCCATCAGCTCGCCCTGTTCGGCGAGGCGTTCAAGGGGCTCGCGTTCGAGCACGCATTGATCGCCATCGAGGTAGTCGAAAATCTTATTTTCAAAAACGAAATAGCCTGCGCTCGCCCAGGCGTCGGAGCGCGGCTTTTCGATGAAGTTCATCACCTGGTTGGATTTACTAATGTCCAAAATCCCGAACCGCGAAACCGGCCGGAAGGTTGTCACGGTAGCGATTTTTCCGTGGCTACGGTGAAAGTCCAGCAGTCTGGGGATATCCACGTCGCTGACGCCATCGCCGTAGGTGACCATAAACGTGTCATTGCCCTGAATATACTTTCGGACCCGTTTGACGCGCCCGCCGGTCATGGATTCCGCGCCGGTTTCAGCCAGAGTCACGAAATAATCCTGCTCTTCGTGGTTATCGTTGTAATGAATCTGAGATTTCTTTCCGAGGCAAATGGTGAAATCGTTATTCATCGCCTCGTAGTTCAGGAAATACTCTTTGATCATGTTCCCGCGGTATCCCAGGCAGAGCACAAAATCACGAAAGCCATGGTGCGCGTATAGCTTCATGATGTGCCACAGAATGGGGCGACCGCCGACGTCGACAAGGGGCTTCGGGCGAAACTCAGTCTCCTCGCGCAGGCGTGTGCCGAGGCCGCCGCAGAGAATGACAACCTTCATCCGTGAATTATACTTCGCTTGCATAGAGGCGCCCTTAACAGTAGCCATTTGCGCGGAACCACTCAATCGCACGCGCGAGAGCGGCATCGACTGGTCCGGGCGCAAAGCCAAACTCTCGCGACGCTTTGGCGTGCGTCACAAACATTTTTTTGCGCGCCATTTTTACGCCTTCCATGGGCGCGACAGGCGGGCGGCCGCTTACGTTGGCCCAAGCCGTTGTCAAAAGGCCGGTAGCGTACGCAACAGCGTACGGAAGCTTTATCTTCGGAGCCGGCTTCCCGGCGATTACCGCCAGGCGGGACAGAATCTGCTCCAGAGTGAGGTTCTCGCATCCCAGGATGTAGCGTTCCCCTACGCGTCCCTTTTCGGCAGCTTGCAGATGCCCGATAGCGGTATCCCGGACATCCACCAGATTCAGGCCAGTGTCCACGAACGCCGGCAATTTGCCGCGCAGGAAGTCGACGATGATTTTGCCGGTGGGGGTCGGCTTCCAATCGTGATCGCCAATCGGCGCGGTCGGATTCACGATGACGATGGGAACACCAGCGCGCGCCTTTTCGAGCGCGACCTGTTCGGCGAGCCACTTCGAACGCTTATAATGGCCCGCCATGTCTTCGATGCTTACGGGTGTATCCTCATCCCCATTTCGGCCCTTCGGCATGCCGATGCAGCCAACCGTGCTGGTATACACAATCCTTTGGATTCCGGCGCGCTGGGCGGCTTCAATAACGTTGCGGGTGCCCTCGACATTGGAATGGTAAAGATCCCGCGGATCCTTCGACCAGAGCCGGTAATCGGCCGCAACATGAAAAACAAACTCACAGCTGTGCACCGCTCGCGCCAGGGATTCGGGATCGCGAAGGTCTCCTGAGACTCGCTCTACATCCAGTTCGCGGATCTGACTGGCCGGGCGGCACAGCGCCCGCACACGATGGCCCCGCTCAATCAGAACACGAGCTACGTGCCACCCAAGGAAACCGCTGGCTCCGGTGACTAAGCTGAGCGGCAAGGCGCTCCTAACGGAACGCCCAGCTCATCAGCTTGATGGTATCGGTGAGTTTTGAATTGATACCGAGCGCGGCGGAGGGTTCGTACCCGCAATGAACCATGCAGTGATCGCAGCGCGGATCGTTCCCCTCGCCATAGTGATTCCACTGCGTCTTTGTCATCAGTTCTTCGAAAGTGCCGTAGTGGGCATCGGTGATGAGATAGCAGGGACCCTTCCAGCCTTTGACATTGTAGGTGGGATTTCCCCAGGCAGTACACGGAAGCTTGCGGTCACCCTTCAGAAAATCCAGGTAGGTTGGGGTGTTGTTAATGCGGAAGCGCTTCGCCAGCCGGTCGATATCCTGAAACTTTTCCATGATATCGTCGCGCGTCATGAAAATCTCACGCTGGTTCACGGCAGAGTAGCCATAGGCGGGCGAGATCAGGAAGCCATCGACAGCAAGACCTTCGAGGAACATGAAAAGCTCCTCGATTTCCTTCATGTCGGTCTCTTTGTAAACCGTCGTATTCGTGCAAACCTTGAAGCCGTGGGCTTTGGCGACCTTGATGCCTTCAATCGCTTCTTTGAAAACACCCGCGCGTTCCACCGCGAGGTCGTGATTCTTCTCCATACCGTCCAGGTGAACGTTGAAAAAGAAACGGGAATCCGGTTTGAACTGCTTGATCTTTTTGCGGATGAACATGCCGTTGGTGCAGAGAATAATGTTCTTGCCGCGGGCCAGAATCTCTTCGCACAGCCGGCCGATTTCGGGATAAAGCATGGGCTCGCCGCCGCAGATGGATACGGTAGGCGCGCCGCACTCGTCGACTGCTTTCAGGCACTGTTCTACTGAGAGCCGCTCGCTGATCGTGCTTTCATATTCGCGAATCCGGCCGCAACCAGTGCAGGTCAGATTGCACGCGTGCAGCGGTTCCAACATGAGCACCAGCGGAAAGCGCTTTTTGATCATGGGGTGCTCAAAGGCCGGCTCATCCCCGGTGCGCGTATGCATGATGATCTTGAACGGATTAGCGGAGTCATCACCGCCAGTAATGTTCTTCTGCCACTCCGGCCGCGGGTTGAACTTGTTCTTGGCGATGTAGGCGCCCATCCCTACGGTCATGGACAGTGGAAATCTCATAGTGAATTCCTCAACTCAAACGCCTTCCTTTCACGCGACCAACTCTTCGCCGGAAGAAGCGGTCGCTTTCATATACGTGGCCAGAGCCAGTAACGGAAAAGTGTTCCGGTAATCGGTATACGCCAGGTAAAAAACTCTGGGAAATCCCGTTCCCGTGCAATAATTCTCGTTCCAGTTGCCATCGGGCTGCTGTGTTCTAACCAGATATTCGACGCCGTTGTATAGGCTTTCGCTTCGGATATCGCCGCCGGCAAGCAGGGCGAGGATGGCCCAAGCCGTTTGCGAAGGCGTACTGGAGTTAGGAATGAAACGGTTCTCGTCGTAGCTGGCGCAGCTTTCACCCCAGCCGCCATCCTGGTTTTGATAAGCGCGAATAAATTCGAGCGCCTGCTGGATGCAAGGTTCATTCTCGCTAAGGCCGGCGGCGCGCAGACCGCGCAAGGCGAGAAACGTGCCATAAATGTAGTTCACACCCCAACGGCCGTACCAGCTTCCATCGCTCTCCTGAACTCGCAAGAGATAATTGACCGCTCGTTTCACCGCCGGATGGGTGGTTTCCAAGCCACAGCGCACCAGCGCTTCCAAGACTCGCCCCGTAATATCCGGGCATGATGGATCGAGCATCGCGTTATGGTCCGCGAATGGAACGTGACTCAGAATCTTCCAGTTGTTGTTGACGTCGAAAGCTGCCCAGCCGCCATCGCTGCTCTGCATGGCAAGCAGCCACTCGATGGCCCGTTTTTCGCAAGCTCTTTGCGCGGTCGGGTCCGATCCGCGCGCTTTCTCGAAGGCGAGCAACACCATCGCGGTGTCATCCACGTCCGGATAAAAATCGTTATTAAACTCGAATGCCCACCCGGAAGGCTCGATGTGGGGCCGTTTGGCGCTCCAGTCACCCTTGCGGCGAACCTCTTTCGATAGCAGCCAGTCCGCTGTGCGGCGTAGCACCGCGAACGGAGCATCTTCGGTTTCGCCCAGCGCAAACGCGGCAATGGCGGTATCCCAAACCGGCGAAAAGCAGGGCTGCATGTAGAACCCGCGTGCAGCATCATCCACCATCAGATGATTGAACTGCCTCTCCGCTTCGACACGAAGCGGATGCTCGGCGCTGTAGCCCAGCATGTCCAGCGCCATGATGGCGTATTGCATGGACGGATAAATTGCTCCCAGACCGTCGGAAGCCTCAAAATGCCGGATCATCCAATGCGCGCACTTATTCATCGCAAAGGTCCGCAGCGACTTCGGGCCGACCCGTTCATAAGCCTTCAGGCAACGGTCGACCACAAGAAAGCAGTTGCGCCAACTGAAGAGTCTTCGATCGCGCTTGGGAAGCATCGGCGCGCCGGGAAGGTAAAGCTCTTCCAGATTGAATCCGGCCGGGACGGGGCGATGCGGGTTGCTGGCGTGCACAATTGAAAGCGAAATCACGATGGCACGCGTCCAGGACGACATCTGGTAAATGAAGTTGAACGGCAGCAGAATGATTTCAGGCGGAATCGAGGGACATGCAGCGCGCGGATAGAGGTCGAAAAGGCTGAGGTTAATACGGACGTAGCTATTTGCGGCTTGCAATCCGCCGAGCTCCCGAATCCGGCCGCACAGGTGCTGCATCCGGGGATCAGAGGCGGGCATGCCCGCGACCTTCAGCGCGAAGTAAGCCTTGATGGAGGCGTTCACCTCGGACGGACCGCCCAAATAGATATTGAATCCGCCGTCGTCCAATTGCCGCGCCAGGATCGCATTGACCGCGCGGTCCACCTTGGCACGCGTAGGCGGATTCCAGACTCCATCGACTGGAGGGTGAAGCCAGAGTTCCATCATGATGTAGTCGGATTCAAGCGTGCTGTCGGCGCGAAGATCGGCCCACCAGAAACCCTCGCTTGACTGCCGCTGCAAAAGGGCATTCGATACTCGCCGAATCGCATCCGCGGAGGCGAGATTCAGCGAATCTGAGATCTGCAGACTTGACTTCATCGTTTCGATACTGTCATTCGGACATTAAGTACGAACGGTATGCAGGCGAGGTTTGAAGCTTTCCAAATCGGATGGAAGCGTGAATCGAACATCCTCGTCCTTTATTTCCGCTTCTTCCAGTTCGGAGTATCCCTGGGCGCGCAGGTGATCGATCAATTCCTCGACGAGGTGTTCCGGAGCCGAGGCTCCCGCAGTGACAGCAACGGTCTCAACGCCTTTCAGCATGGGCGCCTGAACTTCGCTGCAATCGTCGAGGAGGTAAGCCGGAACGCCGGCCTTTTCGCAGACTTCAACCAGACGCCGGGAATTCGAACTATTTTGCGATCCCACCACAAGCAGCGCCTGGCAAAGGGGTGCTACCGCTTTGACGGCCAACTGCCGGTTCTCCGTTGCGTAACAGATGTCCTGGGTCTTAGGGCCGATGATTTTCGGGAAGCGTTCCATCAGCCGCTTTACGATGTCCTTGGTTTCATCGAGAGAAAGGGTCGTCTGAGTGAGATAAACGACCCGCTCCGGATCCTTTATGTCGAGCCGATTCACATCGTCGACATCGGAAACGAGGACGGTATTCTCGGGCGCCTCGCCCAGCGTTCCGATCACTTCGTCGTGATCCCGATGGCCGATCAGGACAATCGTATAGTCCTGCTTTGCGAAACGAACTGCTTCGAGATGAACCTTGGTGACCAGCGGGCACGTGGCGTCGATCACCTGCAACCGCCGTTCTTTGGCTTCGGCGCGAACTGCCGGCGACACGCCATGAGCACTGAAAATTACCCGGGCTCCTTCCGGAACTTCGCTCAACTCCTCGACGAAAATGGCTCCGGCGCGGCGCAGTTCATCGACCACGTGGCGGTTGTGTACGATTTCCTTGCGGACGTAGATCGGCCCTCCATAGAGATCCAGAGCGATCTTAACAACGTCAATGGCGCGGACCACACCGGCACAGAAGCCGCGCGGTTTGAGCAGAATGATCTTCTTAAAACTGCCGCTCACCGGCGCGAAATCGGAAGGCGTTGCGGTCTCATATGCTAGGCCAGTGGGGGGCATAGGAACAGCTTAAGTATAACAATTGCTTTTGTTTTCAGCGATGCGGAACGGCTGACCGGTCGGATTGGCCGGGGAAGGGAAGTAAATCAGCATTGAACTGCGAAATCCGGGTAGTAATTGATAAATACTATGCGCTTCGGTCTAAGATCCAGCCGCTTTATGCAGAACTTCCGTTGATGAAACGCTCCATCCAATTGACGGCAAAACCCACCAGGTCCGGGCCATCGAATAGAAAAGATGGAGCGTTGCCGATTGAACCCTTCGATCCGCTGCCTGTCGCGAGGTAATCGGATGCGATCTGTTCGAAGCAATTGGAGGGAAATTTCTCGTTAACGGGATCGCTCGTATCAAACTCCTCGAACTGAATCCATTGAGGCCCGTTGAGACCCGGCATCAGCCGGCGGTAGCGGCGGATTCGCTTGTTTGGAATTTGCGCTTTATGTTCGGCGTGGTGAAGCAGCGTGATGGAGTCGAGCAGTGGACCGATCAGCAACACCCGCCCGTGCGCCTGCACAATTTTTTCAAACGGAGAGCCTTCGCCGTACCCGTAACAGAAAGTGTGATCTGCAACAATCCATCCGGCCAGCGCACCAATTGCAACGACACCCGCATCGGGATGATCACTCCGTAGCGCGCCGGGCGATGTGCGCATAGTTTCGTGGAGGACTCCATGATCCCGCGCCGCTCGTGCTATTCGTTTATCGAATACGGGAATCTCGATCTCGTCGCCGTCTTCATAAAAGGGCTCGAAATCGACATAGGCAGTCAGCGTGCCGTCCGGTCCAATCGTGTCGAGCAGAGCCTGCACGATCACGTTTGCCCCACCGGTGACGGGTCCTACCGCCCGAAGGCTGGCGTGAACCATGAGAATATCACGAGATCTGACACCTAATCGAACAAGGTCCGCGTACAGAGAGCTTCGGGTAAAGGGAGGCATCAACGAAGAACCGTGAAAGCTCGACGCCGGTTCGGTCCGAAGCGAAAGATCGCAAAATCATCGTCAAGTGATGCTGCTCGCTCGATGCCGAGCCGTCGCATCACCGCGAAGCTGGTCCGATCAACGAGAGAAAAATCCTGATCACGGTAAACAATGCCGATTTGCCACGCGCTTTCCAGATCTGCTATACCAACCACCTCTATCGCCGCTACGCCCTCGCGTAACCCTTCCCAAAACTTCTCGGCGGCACGGCGGCTTATGCGGTGTCGAAGCAATGTCCAGGTCTCGATTAAGACATGATCGGTGGCAACCAGCGGCTCGCCGCCTCCAAGGATCGCCTTGGCGCGGGCATTGCTCCGGTCCGAGGAGTCCGCCGCTGCGAACCACATCGAGGTATCGACAAACAGGCTCATTCAGAGCGAGTTACCGGGATCTCGATTTCTTGCGACCTGAGGCAAACGCTTCAGCGAGCATAGCCCCCTTATTTCTTGCAATATCGGAACCGTCCGAGGCGCCTAAATCGAACACAATCGCGGGACTCACCGGCTTTTGGACGGTTCCAAGATCGCGTGCGACAACGCGCCGGACATATTCAGCGAGTGAAATACCCAGTTCACTCGCGCGCCGCCGGGCGCCGCGCTGCATTTCCGGTTCAAGCGTGATTTGGGTGCGCGACATCATGATGGCACCATCATAGCAGCAATCGGGTTCATTGCCGCCTCACGCTCACATTGTCAAATTGTGCCCGGCCCCAATCTGTTCCCACTGCGAACATCCCGGCCTTGTGGGCCGAATGGTGAACCGACGCGACCTGTTTACCGTTGATCGTCGCGTTGATCTGGTCGCCATGGAACGTAAGCGCGAGATTCGACCAGCCGGTTCCGGCGCCTACCGAACCCGAGGCTAACGTTCGGGTAGGCGTTTTGAAGGCCGTAGAGAGGAGATTCCACGCGCCGTTCTTCTCCACCCGCAGCACATATCCGCTTGGCCAGAGCGCTTTGCCGTCGCTAAACACGTTCGCCGAGTCGATCCGGCCGATGATCGCGATCTCGTTCGCCGATAAAGGTAATGCATCAGCGCTGACACGGTAGTCAGTCCAGTCTGAATCGCCTGTCAGAGTAAATGGGTTGGGAAGCGGCCCCCACGGGATCGGTTTCTGTGTGATCACCTGTTCCAGGCAGCGTCCCGCGCGCTGTTCGCACGAGTGCACTTCAAACGCGCCATCCTGATCGGCCAGATATTTCGGCGTGTGATTTAGCGCAGTGTGTTCGAAATCTTCCGAGTACGGCAGCGGGAAGGGTGTGTCCGGTGGAGGCTGTGCGCTGCCTTTGCCCTGACCCGTCGTGGTAGTCAGCGAATAGAGCGAATCGGGATCGAATTTGTAGCTGAATGCTCCATTGTGCGGCGTAAGATCGGCGACATGCTCGAATGTTTTTCGCGAATTCGTTTCCCAGACGTGAACCGAGCCGGTCGAGAGTCCGCCCGCGATTCGGAATTGGAAGTCTTGCGGGGCGTGGGCGTTCACGGTCTCGAGTACCACGCTCCAGTCTTGCGATTGAGGCGACTTCAAGGCCACGTAGGTCCCCGCGTTACCCGCAAGGAAGCCGGAAGCCGAATCCATGTATTGCCATCCAGGCTGAGCAAATTGTGTCGTATGCGCGGTCGCCCAGATCGTGCCTTGCACCTCATAGTGGCCCGACCAGGGCGTGTTTGCATACATCAGCCCGGAGTGCGGGGCAGCGAGGTTCTCAAAATACGATGTAATAGGACTCCAGATCTCTGTCTTGGTAAACGCGCCTTGCAGATAATTGCGGTTATAGACCTGCGCCAGAATGCGGCCTCCTACCTGCCAGTCGCGGGAGACGAACGGACCACCGCCTTGGTTGGGTTGATCTTCGCTTGACCATAATTTCTTGCCGCTCGCTTTGACTTTGGGAGTTGTGGAGTACTGGTCTGTAGCTGTGGCGCGTGGATAATGGACACCCACGGCCGCAACTGCAGCCGCCAATTCGGGATCTCTTTCCATGGCGGCGATTACCTCGAACTGCTTGTCGCGATGGTAATCGTCGCAGCAGACGATCTGGGTTGCGATCCCCTGGTTCAGCAAGGTTCGGTGCAGCAGCTTCACGTACGCGGGATCATAGGGACGCTCATTCCAGATGCCGGTATAGCGAATGTCCAGATGGTGAACCCGCTTGGCGCCTTTGATGAAATCGGCGACATAGCTCGCCATGTCCTGCGAATAGAGATGGCCGCCGCCGATCCAACCGGGCGCGCCCCAGGCAAGCGTATCCAGGATGATGTTGGGGTTGCGCCGATGGGCCTCTTCCATCAACCACCATTCGTATCCGCGGTTGTAATCGTGGTCGCTGCGCGAGCGCATATGGCTGGGCTCGGAACCATCGGTTGAGTTGACGTCCGCGCCGATTTCGACTTTCAGATGCTGCAAGGCTGCGCCATAGCCCGGCTTGAAGAGATAGTCCAGGATCCGGCTGCGATACGGCTCGGGATAATCGATCAACAGACGCGAAGAAGCGCCGGCGCTGACTGCGCCCAAACCTTCATAAGTGCGGCCGGTTGCGTGGCCGTCGAGAACAATGGTCTTGTCAGCACCGAAGAGGACGAATGACGCAATGCAAGTTACTAGGAGGGTACGAATGTACATAGGCATTTATTCGAAATCGATTACAGCAACCGCCAAGCCGCGCAGTTTGATGGTCTTCCCGGAGGGCTTCGAAAGCGCGTAGGGCGATCCTTCGGTGGTTTGATCGACTACGGAAAGCCGAGCGGGCTGGTTCGGCATGGTCAGATCGAATTCGCGATCGCGCTTGTTGATCAGCAGCAGCTTTCGCCGGCCGTTCGGCGTCACAATGGCGAAGCTATCCACGTATGAAGATTTGACGGAACTCTCGACGATCTTGTCTCCGGGTCCGAAATTGTCCTTCAGCAATTGCAGAACCCGGAAGCGGGCGTTCGGCGCGCCGGTGGTCCAATCGACCATGGAGACGCTGGGGAACTGGGTCGGGTAGCCGACGAGCTGCGATTCGCCCGCCACGTCGATGCCAAGCTCCGCAAGATGCGCGAATACGTACGCAAAGGTCGCTCCCGATAGATTCCAGTAGGAGTTCGGAATCGGCTTCGTAACATGTCCGGGGGCAGTCTGTCCGCCATCGTCCGCGGAGATAGAGCCGATCTCATCTACCGTCGTGCGTGTTTCGGGAGATAACCGCCGCCGGATGGCTTCGATGTAGCGAACAGTAGCCAGGAAGCGATCGGCCTGATCGAAGAACGTGAACTGCTGGATCTCGGGTGTCTGATCCGCTGATGGACTGGCGTAGAAATGATAGGAAATCATGTCGAGCGGAATGCCCGGCTTGTGATGTCTGTGATCGAGGAAATACTCGAACATCTTGGGATTGTCGGACGGCATCGCCAGCGCGAGCCCGATGAACTTCATCTGCGGAGCTATGGCGCGAATCGCGGAAACGATCGCGTCGTAGCGGGCCGTGTACTGCTCGGGGGTCATGTTGTGCTCAAAATCGATTTCATTTAGGACTTCCCAATAATCGACTTTGAAGTGATGCCCCGATTCGTGCCGTTTGCCGAGTTCGTCCGTGAAACCTCCGTTCACGTACCAGCTCACGAGGCGCGCGTAGTAATCGCCCAGCTCTTTCATGGACGGATCGCGGAGTTCGGTGCCCTGCGTGTAGTGCCAGTCCGCTTGATCGGGGTCGGCCGGATACGTAACTGGCTTGGGCGTGACGAACATCCAGGCCGGGATGGTGCTGAAGTTGAGAATGGCCGAATGGCCATTTGTTGCATGAAGAAAGTCTTCCGTCATGGGATCGATCAGGGAAAAATCCCAAGACGTTCCGCCGTTTGATGGCGGCTGCAATTCGGCTACGGCAAGCTTCGGGTACGGCAGCCATGGAACGTATCGGACATAATCCGCTCCGAGCTTCTGTAGCTCCGAAAAGACACGATCGTGAATCGCCGAACCGCGGCGCAGAGGCGGATTCACCACGACCTGCAGTGTCGCCGTTGTTTTTGAGACCCTTCGAACCTTGTTCCAGTCGATGTGAACGGCCTGTGCGTGCAAGGATGCGGCGGCCAGCACGAGCGCCGGCAAACAGATTTTCCGTGATCTCAACATACTTGTATGTATTCCATTGCAAGCAGCGCCGCGAGCTTCTGGAGTTTGCTCGAAATGTGTCCCAGGCCGATGGCGCAGTGGTGGGCCGGGCCCTGTGCGTTCCATGCATGGATGAAATTTCGCGCACCCAAGGAGAAGCGATAGCGGCTGTTCGTGTTGCCGATTTCCAGGATCGGACCAGGCTCAGAAACCGCCTCTGCGGCCACGAGCTTCAGGCGCCCCTCGACCGTTTGCGCAACCGAAAGCACGGTAACCGGCCCGTTTCTGACGGACATTTCGACCGACAGCCCGCGGCCCACCTTGCCGTGATAGACGCCGAGCGGCCTCACTTTGGCTTTGCCCTCGGCAATCGCGAGATGGCCCGGGCCATCATGCCCGAGCAGAACGGTATCGTCGTTGAAATCCATCGCATAGTATTCGGAAAACGAGCCGCCCGCGCCGAAGGAGTCCAGAATTTTCATGGCCTGCGCATTCTTGACCTCGTATTCACCGGCTACGGGAATGCCGCGGGCCGTGAGGAGACTGGTTCCGAGGATGATGGAACTGATTGCGCCTTCATTTTCCGGATTGCCGGTTCCGCGATAGTAATAAGCGAGCGAGCCGAGTTGGTGACCCGCAACCAGTCGGTCTAACGCCACGGATGTTATAGCGGCACGGCGAAGCTCATCAACGGGGCAGTCCGGCTGCACGTCGAAGATTTCGTTAAACAGCGCGATCCGTTCTTGAATCTCGGAATCTGTAACCTGGCGGCGCAGGGCAGCCAGTTCGTCGATCTCGATCAAATCGATGTGACCGCCAAAAGCGGCGCAGTGCTGCGTCAAATCGGAATAGATGTCGAGCATGCCGCCGTAATAGTGACCCATCAATCCGAGGCGGTTATGCTCCATCACATATGCAACGCGAGCCGCTTGCAGCCACTCATCCATTTCGGTCCAGGCAAGGTCACCGTTCTCGAGCGTGCCCGTGATTTGAAAGAACGGGATGCGCGCGCGCTGAAATACGCTGGCGATTTCAGGCACCGGACAGGCCTGGCACCAGGCCAGCCATTCGCCAGTCATCTGGTCTCGATCCCGCATCCGATTAAACGCTGTGTAATCGATCGCGGCGCCCGGAGCGAGGTTCAGAACGACGACCGGCGCTTTTGCGCGACGCACGACGGGCAGAACCGCGGAAGATACGCCGTAAGTCGCAACGTGAAGGAAAAGAAGATCGACATCTGCCTGACGAAACCGATGGCCGGCGGCGAATGCCTTTTCCGGCGTATCGATCAGGCCGAGGTTTTCGATGAAAACACCGGGGCGCGCCAGTTTTTCCGCGATCTGACGGTTGTAACCCAGCAGGCGCTCCTTGAGACCCCCGAACTGGGGCCAATAGGCTTCCAGACCGAGACTGAATAAACCGATTCTCAACCCATTGGAGTCTTTCATCGCGTGAGCTGCTGTTCAATCTGCTCCAGCGTGCGGCCTTTGGTTTCGGGAACACGCAACCAGATGAAGATGAACCCAATGAAGCAGATCGCGGCGTATAGCCAGAACGTTGCCGCCGAACCGATGGCCGCGAGGATGAGAGGAAATGTGAAGGTTAGAATAAACGATGCAATCCAGAGCGCCGAGACCGCGATGGATACAGCCGCTCCGCGGATGCGATTGGGAAAAATCTCCGAGATCAAAACCCAGGTGACCGGGGCCAGCGACATTGCATAGCAGCCGATCGCGGCCAAGGTAAAGATGAGCAGCGGCAGACCGCCAAGATGAGTGCGGTAGGCAAATCCGATCAGGAGATGCGAAATGCCAATGCCGGCGCAGCCAAAAAGCATGAGGGGCCTGCGTCCGATGCGATCGACGAAGCCAAGCGCAACCAGAGTAAAGATCAGATTGATCGCGCCGGTGATGACGATGTTGAACATCACGCCGCTGATGCCGTAGCCGGCGGTGCGATAGACCTCCTCGGCGTAGTTGAAGATGACGTTGATGCCGCTCCACTGCTGAAGAACTGCCAGGAAGACGCCGATTCCGAGAATGCGCAGAACAGCGGGCGAGAGCAGTTCGTTGTGTTGAACGTTGTGAACCGATTCGGCGGTCAGGGCGGCTTCAATTTCGGTCAGCGCCTCGTCCGCATAGCGCTCATCCCCTATCTTGACCAGCGTTCCGCGCGCTTCCCCGCGTCTTTTGTTCTTAACCAGCCAGCGCGGGCTCTCCGGGACAAATAGCGAACTGAACAGAAAAATCAGCGAAGGCACGGTGACGGCGGTGAACATCCAACGCCAGCCGAACTGTCCGTTCCAGGAGACGCGGATCTGTTCCGCCGTTGCCCCGAGGGGGACCTGCTGCGCGATCAGCCAATTTACAACCTGAGCGCCGAGTATGCCAACGACAATGGTGACCTGGTTTAGCGAAACGAGCCGGCCGCGCCACAACGCCGGGCTTATCTCGGCGATGTATGTAGGCGATACATTCGACGCGATACCGATGGCAACTCCGCCGATGATCCGCCACGTGATGAACGAGTTAAACGACCAGGCCCACCCTGTTAATACCGAGGAGATTGCGAACAGCAGCGCCGAAGCGATGAGCAGCTTTTTTCGGCCGAAGCGGTCACTGACAAAGCCAGAAACAATGGAACCGATCAGGCATCCGATCAAAGCGCAGCTATTCGCCCACCCGATCAGCTCTTGCGTGTTGAGCCGGAAGTATGTTTCGTAGAACGGCTTGGCCCCGCCGATTACCACCCAATCGTAGCCGAAGAGCAGCCCGCCCAGGGCCGCGGCCGCCGAGATGAGCCAGACGTAGCCGGAATGGAGATGGGTTGCGGTTGCTGAAGCTGCCGTACTGCCCGTCTGTACAGACTTCATGCTTTGATCCCGGCGCGGTCTGCGAGTACTGCTTCGGTCCGAAGCTCAGCCGAAAAGTCCGAAGCGTTTGCATGGCTGGGATCGAGTTGCAGTACGCGTTCGAGCAAGCGGCGCCCGCGCTTCGTGTGGCCGAGTCCAATCGAAGCCTGCGCTTCAAGGAACAGCGCAGTGATCGTGTTCCGTCGCGAGAGGTCCT
>JAICXK010000201.1 GCA_025980435.1 Bryobacteraceae bacterium | reverse complement strand
CGTGCCGCACGGCCAAGTGCGGATGAACTGGTACAAATCGAAAACCACCGGCGCATGGCGGCGTTGCTATGTTTACACTCCGCCGGGTTATGACCGGAACACAAAGCAGCGTTATCCGGTCCTGATCCTGCAGCATGGTGCTGGCGAAGACGAGACCGGTTGGACCGAGCAGGGGCGCATCAATTTCATTCTCGACAATCTCATTGCCCAGGGCAAAGCGAAACCGATGATTGTTGCGATGGACCGCGGTTATGCAACCAGGCCGGGAGCGGCGCCGTTCACCTTCGGCCGCGGGACCACCGAACAGACGATTCGGGAGGCGTTCAGCGCCTTTGAGGATGTCGTCCTCGACGACCTCATTCCCATGGTAGATGCCCGCTACCGGACCATTGCAGACCGGGATCATCGTGCGATGGCGGGGCTATCCATGGGAGGAATGCAAACTCTCTTCATCGCCTTACATCACCTCGATAAGTTCTCCTATATCGGTTCGTTTAGCGGGCCGATCTTTCCCAACTTGCGCTCCGGAAACGAAGAACTGAGCGCCGCCGCGAAGGAGCCTTTCAATCCATCCAAAGCCTACGACGGGGCATTCGCCAATCCCACGGCATTCAACCAGAGAGTGAAGCTGTTCTGGCTGGGCGCGGGCACGGAAGAAACGCAGTTTCACGATTCAATCAAGAACGCCGCCGCCGCACTGAAGCGCTCCGGCGTGAAAGTGGAATTTTTCGAATCGCAAGGGACCGCGCACGAGTGGCTGACCTGGCGTCGTGATGCGAATAATTTTCTACCCCAGCTCTTTCGTTGAAGCCCAGTTACTTTCGTTTCACCGGCAGCGGCCCGTAAGCCTGGCTCACCGGCATGATCTGCATCACGTTGACGTTCACGTGCGCGGGGCGCGTCGCGACCCAATGGATGGCCTCCGCGATATCTTCGGCAGTCAGCGCCTGTGTGCCTTCATAGACCGCCGCGGCTTTCTCTTTATTGCCCTTGAATCGCACTTCAGAAAATTCGGTCCCGCCCGCCAATCCGGGTTCAATATCGGTAACCCGAATTGCCGTTCCCAAAAGATCCGCACGGAGATTGTTGCTGAACTGCCGGACAAACGCCTTCGCCGCGCCATAGACATTTCCGCCCGGATATGGCCATTCACCGGCCGTCGATCCAATGTTGATCACGTGCCCGCGATTTCGTTCCACCATGCCGGGCAGCAGCAGGCGCGTGCAGTAGACCAGGCCCTTTATGTTGCTGTCGATCATGGCGTCCCAATCATCCAGATTCGCGCTTTGCGCGGGATCGAGCCCGATCGCGCCACCGGCATTGTTGACCAGAATGTCAACGGACGCAAACGCCGCAGGCAAGGACGAGATCGCCTTCTCTACCTGAGCGCGCCGGCCAACATCGAATGCCAGTGGCAGAAAGTGTTCGCCCAGCTGCTTATGCAGATGATCGAGGCGCTCCTTGCGCCGGCCGGTGCCAATCACTCTGGCGCCGTCCTGCGCGAATTTTCTGGCGGTCACTTCTCCAAATCCTGAGGTCGCTCCGGTAACAAAGATGGTCATGGCTTCAGGATAAGAAAACGGCCTTTCTGGATCGTCTAATTTCGGGATTCCAACCGCTCCCGAGGCTTCAGATCGCCCTGCGCGCGCAATTCGCCAAAGAAGAGAGCAGCGATCGAAATGGCCAGCGAAAGAATTACCGGACCCAGAAAGATGCCCAGAACGCCAAACAGTTCCACTCCTCCCAGGAGCGCGAAGAATAGCACGAGCGGGGGCAAGTTGACTCGATCGCTCAGAATCCAGGGGCGAATGAGATTGTCCGCAAGCGACACGACTCCGGCGGCCCAACCGAGCAGGATAAGTCCTTTAATCCACGATCCTGTGGCAATGAGATAAATAATCGCGGGCACCCATACGACGGATGAACCAATCATCGGAATAACGGAGCACATGGCCGCAATCAATGCCCACAACAGAGGCGAGGGGACTCCCAAAACCAAAAACGCTATGGCGAGCAATGTGCCCTGGACCGCCGCGACTGCCAGCACGCCTACCACATTTGCCTGAATTGCAGCCTCCACCTTCGCGATCAGTGCGTCGATTTCATCGCCATCCAGCGGCAGCAGGCTTGCGCCACCGCGGACAATTCTGCTGCCCTCCCGCAACAAGAAGAAGAACGCCACGAACATAATGACCAGGGAAACGATTCCCGTCCCCAGTCCGCCGATAATGTTCGCAGTCTTCCTCACGAAGGTCCCGCTGATTTCGTTTAAGCGCGAAAGGAAAGCGTCTCGCAGAGTGTCCGGCGACACGCCGGTATGGACGCCAACCCAGCCCGCCGCGTTCGTGCTCCACAGGCTGAGCGCCGCAGGCCATCCATTCTGCGCTTCCGTGTTCGTTCTCAACCATTGATAAGCCGTCACCAGTTCCTTTTCGATCAGGATGCCCAGCAACGTTGCCGGACCGATGAAAGCCACCACCACGATCACCAGCGAAACCGTCGCCGCCCAGTTTGCGTTTCCCAACCGTTCCCGCAAACGCCGGAACCAGGGATGCATCAAAGTGGCCAGAATTGCGGCCGCGACAATCGAGCGAAAGAACGGTTCGGCCAGCAGGTAACAGAAATAGAAAGCCAGTGCTGTCGCGATCCCTAGAAAGATCAACTTGGTTCGCCGCTGCTGGGGATTTGGCATGCTCGGCCCTGACTATGCCGCGTGCTTCAAAATATTAGAGTATTTTCTTGCCCATGGCCGACATGACAAGCTCAACGCCCAGCAATGCCGTCCGGTTCGCGTCGTCGAGCACAGGATTGACCTCGACGAGTTCCATGGAGACCATTCGCGCGCAATCGCAGACAGTTTCCATGGCAAGGTGCGCCTCGCGATATGTCATGCCCCCGCGCACGGGAGTGCCGACTCCGGGCGCTTCGTCCGGATCCACGGCATCCATGTCGAGCGACAGGTGAAATCCCGCAGTCCCGTCCCCGGCTCGCGCAATTGCCTCCTCCATTACGTTCCGTAACCCGCGCTCGTCGATATCGCGCATGGTAAAGGCCGCCACACCGGACTCGTGAACCACGTCGCGTTCGCGCCGGTCAACATCGCGGATTCCAACCAGCACGACGTTGCGGCCCTCCACTTTGGGCGCGTAACCGAAGATATGGGTCAGCTCGTGCGGGCCCAGGCCGAGACAGCACGCGAGCGGCATTCCATGCACATTGCCGCTGGGGCTCGAGTCGGGTGTATTCATGTCGGCATGCGCATCGATCCAGATCAGCCCGATCTTCTGATGCTTTTGCCGGAACGCGTGCGACAGGCCGGATACGGTTCCAACCGCTACGGAATGATCGCCGCCCAGTACTAGCGGGAACTTAGCATCGTTTTGAATGCCCTCTACCTTCGCGGCCAGAGACTCGCAGGTTTTTGCAATCTGCGGTAAGTACTTGGCATTCTCGCGCCCGGTGGGCGTGTTCTCCTGCTGGTCCACCAGGACGTTGCCCAGGTCTTCTACTGTGTAACCGAGCGATTCCAGTTTTGCATTCAGGCCTGCCAGCCGCACCGCCGAGGGCCCCATGTCGACACCGCGGCGGCCCGCGCCCAGGTCGAGCGGCGCACCGAGAATGGCAATGTGCGAGTGACGCATCCGGCTTCAGGCTATCTCAAGGCCGGGTGCGGTACAGCATGCGCGGATACGGAATCGTTTCACGCACGTGCTCCAGCCCGCACATCCAGGCAACAAAGCGCTCGACGCCCATGCCGAAGCCGCCATGCGGAACTGTCCCGAACCGGCGCAGGTCCAGGTACCATTCGAAGGCTTCGCGAGGCAGGTTGTGTTCGGCCAGGCGCTTCTCTAACAGCGCCAGGTCATGAATACGCTGGCCGCCGCCGATGATTTCGCCATATCCTTCCGGTGCGATCACATCGACGCCAAGCGCCAATTCAGGCCGCTGCTCATCGGGCTGGAAATAGAAAGCCTTGATGGCCGCCGGATAGCGGTCGACCATAACCGGCCGATCGAAATCCTGCGTGAGAAGCGTTTCATCGGTATTGCCGAAATCACCGCCCCACTGGATCTCGCTGCCCTTCGATTCGAGGAGCTTTACTGCATCGTCGTAACTCATCCGCGGAAAGGGCGCCTTCACGGATTCCAGTTTCGAGGTGTCGCGCTCCAGTTCCTTGAGTTCTTCCCTGCGGTTTTCCAAAATCCGGCCGACCAGATGAACCACCAGATCTTCGGCTACACGCTTGATTTCCTCCAGATCCGCATACGCCATTTCCGGTTCCACCATCCAGAACTCGGTCAGGTGCCGGCGGGTTTTCGATTTCTCAGCACGAAAGGTCGGGCCAAAGCAGTACACCTTGCCAAATGCCATCGCATTCGCCTCGTTGTACAACTGCCCCGATTGCGTGAGATAGACTTTCTCCTCACCGAAATAATCGACCTCGAAGAGAGTAGTGGTGCCTTCGCAGGCCGCTGGAGTGAAAATTGGCGTATCTACCAGCGTGAAGCCGTGGGAGTCGAAGTAGTCCCGTATCCCCTTTATGACTTCATGCCGGACGCGTATGGCCGCATGCTGCCGGCGGCTGCGCAGCCAGAGATGGCGGTGATCCATCAGGAAATCAACGCCGTGCTCTTTGGGCGTAATGGGATAGGGATGCTCCTCGCTTACGTGCTGAATTATTTGCGCTTCCGCCACATCCAGTTCGAAGCCGCCGATCGCCCGAGCTTCAGCCCGAATCGTGCCGGTCACTGTAAGCGAACTCTCCTGCGTTAATCCCTTCAGAGCCTCGAACACGGTTTCCGGCAAATTGTTTTTCACTGCAACGCACTGCATCATGCCGCTGCCATCGCGAATGATGGGAAAAACGATTTTGCCGGATTTTCGCAGGTTGTATAGCCAGCCTTGAATCGTTACCGTTTTACCCACATGCTCGTGAGCTTCGCTGATCCGGATTATCTTCGTACCCAAGGCAGGCGCGCCGGGTTCGTTACTCATGGTTACTCGAAAGCCTTGTAAGTTCGTCCATTGCCTGCCGCGCGTCCTCGATGGGATGCGGGTGATCGGGCAATTCTTTTAGTTCCAGCAGCAGCGGATACTGCCCCGGGCGGGAAGAAAGCAGGCGCATGGCGCGCGTCCAATCGACGGTCCCTTTAAGCGGAAAGAGATGCTGATCCTGCTCCCCGTCGTTGTCGTGCAGATGCGTGGACCGGATACGCTCTTTCATCAAATCGAATTCGGCATCAACCCCGCCCGCCATATGCGCATGACCTAGGTCGAAACAGTAATTAAGATTCAGGTGCGTCTGCGCCAAAAAGGCATTCAGGGCCGAGGCGGTGGACAGAGCGTTCGGAATGTTCTCGAGAAGCACTTCCACCCCGCGCTGTGCGCCAAACACGCGGATCTCGTCTAGCGATGAAAAAGCCGAGTCGAACCGCCGCTCATCCACTTCTTCGCCTGCCACGCCGAGATGCTGGATCAGGTAGCGAAAGGGGACCACTTCTGCGATCTCCAGCGCCCGCTTGATCTCATCCACCATGCTCATGCGCTTTGCCTTAACAGGTTCCGTGATGTCGATGACCGCTTGCGGACCCGAACGCCCCCAGACATCATCGCTGTACATCGGAGCGTGAAGCGAATGCATCCGGAGCGGAGAATCATGGAACCAGTGCCCCAACTCATTGATCTGCGCCTTATCACGATAGTCGATGTGCTGCCGTGCGCAAAAGATTTCGACCGCTGGAAAACCCGCGTCCCAAACTCTCTCCAGCCAAACGGTTGTCAAGCGATGTCTGACGAATAGATGCGTGGAGAGTACCTGCTCGATGGGCATCAGTACGCCGCCACCTTGCCATGCAAGCGCGACTCGGTTCCGCCCTCGAGCGTGTGGCCTTTCACGACGATCGCTTCCACTCTGGCCACCCCTTCGGTAGGCTTCACCTGGTATCCCATCTTCTTGAGCGCGTCTTCGGTGGCAGCCGGGAAGCCGTCCTGCAGATAGAGAATGTCCGGCTTCCACTGCTCATGGAAGCGCGGCAGGTCCACGGCGCTCTGCGGGTTCATATGGAAATCGATCACATCCAGAATGACCTCCGTTACACCGGTTGTGATGCGCGACCCGCCGGGCGCCCCTACTGCCATGAATAGCTTTCCGTTCTTGGTGATAATGGTTGGCGTCATTGAGGAGAGAGGGCGTTTGCCCGGCTCGATGGCGTTCGCATCGCCGCCTACCATGCCAAACATGTTCGGCGCGCCCGGCTTTGCCACGAAATCATCCATTTCGTCATTCAGAAGGAAACCAAGCCCTGGGGCCGTGATTCCGTTGCCGTACGAATTATTCAGGGTGTATGTCACGGCAACAGCGTTTCCATGGGCATCCACGACGTTGTAGTGCGTTGTCTCGGTGCTTTCGTACCAAGTGATGCCGGCATTCATCGCTTTGGGCAGCCCCGGTTCGACCAGATCGCTTGGAGTCGCGTGCTGCGGATCAATCGTACTCCGCCGCTTGGCCAGGTAAGCCGGATTGAGCAGCGGTTTGACCGGAACCACGTAAAAATCGGGGTCGCCCATGTATTCGCTGCGATCCGCATAAAACCGCCGCATGGCTTCGGCTTCGTAATGTACAGCTTTCGTCGAGTTCGGGCCATCGCTGTCATAGTGGGTGCCTGTCAGGATGCCCATGATCTGCAGCAGCCCGAGGCCGCCCGCGCTCGGTGGGGGCGCGGTAAGAATCTGGAATCCTTTGTACTCGCCCGTGAGCGGTTTCCGCTCGATGGTTTTGTAAGCTTTGAGATCATCGACCGTAATCAGGCCGCCATGCGCCGTCATCGCGGCCGCGAGCCGGTGAGCGGTTTCTCCGTCGTAGAACTCCCGCGCTCCATGCTGTGCGATTCGATCGAGGGTTTCGGCAAGCTCGGGCTGCCGCAAGACATCGCCGGGCTTATAGTAATCGCCATCCCGCAAAAAGATGCGCTTCGATTCCGGATCCTGCCGCAACTGCTCCGCGGACTTCAGAGATTCGGCGACGGGCTCGGATACGACAAAACCATCGCGCGCCAGCTTGATCGCAGGCGCGAGCAAATCGGCCCACGGTTTGGTCCCGAATTTCTTATGAGCCGCAGAGAACCCGGACACCGATCCCGGAACGCCGGAGGATCGCCAGCCAAAAATACTGTCGCGGGTTGGCTCGCCATCCGGGCCAAGGTACATGTCCCGGCTGGCCTTTCGCGGAGCGCACTCGCGGAAATCGAGGAAGGTAGTGGCGCCGTTCGCCAGGCGCACCAGCATGAAGCCGCCGCCGCCGAGGTTGCCGGCAGAAGAATGGGTCACCGCAAGGGCAAAGCCGACGGCGACCGCCGCATCGACCGCATTCCCGCCGTTCTTGAGAATCTCCAGCCCGACATCCGCCGCGATCGGCTCCTGAGCGACCACCATGCCGTGCGTGCCGGTCACGGGTTCCTTCGCGGAAACCTCCCCTACATTGGTACAGCACAGAAAGGCCGTGAGTAATCCCGCACAACACCGGCTCTGCATATGCCTGCCAGTCTAACAAGGCCTTCGGGCCGGCATTGCGATTAAAAAGTAGGTGGTGTGAGATTTACGCCGCAGCGATTCTGCGAAGTCGAAGGGTTAGGCGGCTCTTGTATCGAGCCGCGGTGTTTTTCTTGATGATGCCCCACTTGGCGGCACGATCGACAATCGAAAACGTGCCCGGGATCAACTTCGTTGCGCCTTGCGCGTCTTTTTGGTCGAGCAACCGGCGCATGGCGCGGATCTGATGCCGCAACCGGGATTTGCGCATACGGTTGATCGCGGTCCGGCGCTCGGTTATGCGGACGCGCTTCAACGAGGAAACTGTATTTGCCATTAAACCTGTCTACCTGATGCCTTTGAAGTACAAACTTTAGGATAACCGAAGGCTACTGGCGGCGCAAACTAATAGGATCGGAGTAGCGCGCTGACCTCTGCTGATTTGGCCGCTTCCTTCGCGAAGTTGAAAGTCCCGTGCTCGCGCATCTCACGGGCGGCCCGAAGAAAGGCGCCGAGAGCGGCGCGGGAGAGGGCGCTGCCCACGCTGATGCGCTTCACTCCAATCGCCGAAAGCGCGCTCAGGTTCAGTGAAACGCTTCCCAAACCCGCAAGAACGTTCACCGGGCGATCGACGGAGCTGATGAGTGCGGCAATGTCTTCCGGGCTGACCAGGCCCGGCGCATAGAGGACATCCGCGCCTGCCTCCTGATAGGCCTGCAGGCGCGCGATTGTATCTTTCAGATCAGGGCGGCCATGCAAATAGTTTTCTGCACGTCCGGTCAGGGTGAAAACAAAAGGAAGGGCCCGCGCCGCCTCTGCCGCAGCGCGGATTCGATCCGCCGCATGCTCCTTGTCGTAGATAGGATGCTCCGGGTCTCCGGTTGCGTCCTCGATGGAGCCGCCGGCAACTCCGGCAGCAGCCGCAAGCGCGATTGTCTCCGCCACTACTGTGGGCTCGTCGCCGAATCCATTCTCAAGGTCCGCACTCACGGGCAAGCCGGTGGCAGACGCGATCTCGGCGACGTGGTGCATCACTTTGTCGCGACCGAGCGTATTGTCCAACTGCCCGGCGGAGAAAGCGAAGCCCATACTGGTGGTCGCGAGCGCCTCGAAGCCGAGATGCGCGAGCAGGCGCGCCGTGCCGATGTCCCAGGGGTTCGGAATAATGAAAGCACCATCGCGCTCATGAAGCGCACGAAACGCGCTTCCCTTTTCAAGCTGGCTCGACATGCGTCGATTATCCCAGGAGTGGGGCGGACGCCTGCGTACCAAGCGATCGTAGCTCTTTGTGGGGACAGCCAATCGTGGCCAATGTCATTTAGTTTTCCCATAAGTGAGACAGCAAGGTGGGGCGGATCGCCTGATCCGCGCCGGACGGCCATGTCCGGCTCTTGAGATTTCAACAATATCGCAACAGCGCCCCAGAGGGGAGCGCGCAGACGAAGCGTCTGCCCCACGAAAACTAAATGACATTGGCCAATCGTGGCTGCCGCCGCCTCCATGCGGCGCAAGCCGACCAAGGGGTTGGCTGCGGAACTGGGGTTCGGCCCCACAATCCACATTTACATCGCGCGTCCGCGACACCCGTATTCGTGATTGT
>JAICXK010000320.1 GCA_025980435.1 Bryobacteraceae bacterium | reverse complement strand
TGGTTCGTAATCAGGCTGGCGTTCCGTACTGCGTCCACATGGGTGAAGTAAGTTACGTCATATCCGTTCGATTCGAGCCACTTAATCATCGGATATTCGGCATTGAAGAGCCAGGTTGCGGCCTCTAAGCTGCGCGTCCAGAATGGCCGGTTGTAGCTTACTTTAAAGGCGCGGTTATTTATGTTGAAACCCGTATCGCCGTAGAGGCTGTGGCCGCCGTACGGATTATAGGCTTCCCATGTCTCGTCCGAAGTCTGGACCAGAATATCCGAGTGGCTCGCGTCATTGCGAACGACAAACGGGATGTGACTCGCCCCACCCGTATCGTTCCGGGTCGGTATCGCGAGGTAAAGACCGGAAACCGCAGTGGAAGGTACCTGCCAGGACGCCGATACCGCCCAGTTCCCGCAGTCGGTGAGGTTTGTATTCGAGTCTGTCAGACACGCGGGCTGTGTTTGGGGCGTGGGCACGGAAGGTTGAATCGTAGTGATGAACCGTCCCCCGTTGCCCTGGTAGTAGCCCAAACGGTAAATATCGACATGAAACTTGTTCGCAGGTGTGCTGATCTTGAAGCTGATCGTCTGCCCGACATTCACGCTGATGTCGGTCGCAAAGCCCTGGATACTAAGGTCTCCGGCACCCGAGATGCCCCAGGCCGTGGTCCCGGGATTTTGGTTCTCGCAAACAATTGGGTTTGGATTGCACTGCCCCGCGGCAGGCCGGCCCGCAGTAAAGCAGAGAGCGAGCAAAGCATAACTCAATACGAATGCCGGGCGATACGCAACCTTCTTAAGGGCGCACCTGGACTCAATGGATTCCACGGACGGGATCTCCTTTGAGTGCCTGAAGTAAGCAATTAACAGGCCACTGAGTTATGCGAGCAAATACACCAGAGCTCCGGTTATCCTGGCTCGTCGATAGTGCGAATCCGTTGCCCTAACTCCGAATTCTAGGGACTAACTTCTGCCGGTCTCGCCTTCTACTTACGCATCGAGTGCTCACTCGAAGGAGGCACAATGCCTTTCAAACGCATGTACACGCTCAATATGGCGTACTGTTCGACATCGTGGGTCGTGTTCCCAATCAATGCGCCGAGTCGCGTCCGCTCCCCCCGGCCCGTCTTGACCATTTCCGTCGCGTTCGCCTCTGTTAGCGAGGCGTACGCCTTATCGCATTGGCCAAAGGCTTCCTTCAGGGCGGAAACAATCTCGGCCTTGGTCTCCACCTTCGGGTGCGAATCGCTCTGTTCGCCCAGTATGGCGCCGCAAGTATGCGTTTGTGCCGCGACAACATGGGCCATTACTTCTGCGAAACTGCGAATCTCAGGCGTCGGCTTGAAGCTGTAATCCTCATCTGGAACTTTTTCGGCAGATTTTGTCAAATTGTTTTTGACCGATTCATAGCTCTGCTTTGCCTCTGTAATAACTGCCGAGAGATTTTGTGCCTGCATTGTCGAAATTCCGGTAAAGGACACAAATAATGCGACGTATAGAGTGGCTTTCACGACCTGATTCTCCTTCCGGTTCGCGATCTGGAACCTCTGCTATTCTATCCGGCCCTGCGATACTGTTGAGGGTTCTATGAAAGGATCCTTCCTGCGGCTGTTATCCGTGCTCGTTGTTTCCGCCGCAACACACGCCCAGACCTCTCCCGAGTTATTCAACGGTTTGCATTGGCGGTCGATCGGACCATTTCGCGGGGGCCGCGCGGTAGCGGTGTCCGGAGTACCCGGCGGCGGCGCCACCTTCTACTTCGGCGCCGTGGATGGCGGCGTCTGGAAAACTTCCGATGCGGGCACGACATGGAAGCCCATTTTTGACGGCCAACCGATTGCTTCCGTCGGAGCCCTGGAAGTTGCACCTTCCGACCCGAATATTATGTATGCCGGCACCGGCGAGTCGGATATCCGCTCCGATCTTGCTTCGGGTGACGGCGTTTATAAGTCAACGGATGCCGGGAAAACCTGGCAAAACGTCGGGCTCAAAGATACGCGCCAGATCAGCCGCATCGTGGTCGATCCGAACGACGCGAATATCGTATTCGTTGCGGCACTGGGATATGCCTATGGACCGAACGAGCAGCGCGGCGTGTTCCGGTCCGAAGACGGCGGCCATACCTGGCAGAAAGTTCTCTATGTCAACCCGAACGTAGGCGCGGCCGATTTGGCCATCAGCCCCGATCACCCGCAGTCACTCTTCGCGGCCATGTGGGATGCGCATCGCGCTCCCTGGAGCACGTATGCTCCGGTTGCAGGTCCTGGAAGCGGCTTGTACCGTTCCAACGACGGCGGCTCCACCTGGAAGCAGATTATAGGAGGCGGTTTCCCGGAGGGCCAGTTAGGCCGCATCGGAGTCGCGATCGCTCGGGGAACGCAGGGCAAACGAATCTACACTGTCGTCGAAGCCAGTCGAGACAAAGCGGGCCTCTATCGAAGCGACGATGCCGGTAACTCCTGGACGCACGTCAATACAGATCCGCGCCTTACCAGCCGCGGCTGGTATTTCAACTGCATAACCGCCGACCCGAACGATCCCGACGTATTGTATGTTCCGAATGTCGCGTTTTATAAATTGAGCGACGGCGGTAAGACTCTTACCATTGTTCGAGGCGCACCCGGAGGAGACGACTACCACCAGGTCTGGATCGATCCGGCGAATTCGGCTCACATGGTGCTCGGCACCGATCAGGGTACAACCGTGTCCCTGAACGGCGGCAAGACGTGGAGCACCTGGTACAACCAGCCCACCGCGCAGTTCTATCACGTCATCACCGACAACGATTTTCCGTATCACGTCTATGGCGCCCAGCAGGACAGCGGGACGGCGGCCACGCCGAGCCGCACGGATCACAATCAAATCGATCTCCGCGACTGGTTCTCTGTCGGCGGCAGCGAGAGCGGCTACATTATGCCCGATCCGAGGGATCCGAATATCTTCTACGTCTCGGGCACCTACGGAGAGTTGTCGCGCTTCGACCGGCGCACGATGCAGAGCCAGAACATTGCTCCCTGGCCGGTGACAGGAGGCATTGGCACGGAAATCGACAAATGGAAGTACCGCGATCCGTGGACGCCCGTGCTTGCCTTTTCGCCGTTTCGGCCGAACGAACTGTTCTTCGGCACCCAGTTCGTGATGAGAACTCTCGATGGCGGCTTGCATTGGCAAACTATCAGCCCGGACCTTACGCGCTCTCAGAAGACCGCGGTTGCAAATCCGGCCGAACCTGTTTCGGTCGCGAATGCGCGAGAGCGAGGGTACGGCGTTATTTACACGATCGCTCCGTCTCCTCTCCGTCCCGCCGAAATCTGGGCCGGGAGTGACACTGGATTGATTCATCTCACGCGCAATGGAGGAAAAAGCTGGTCCAATGTCACGCCGCACGGCCTCGCGGCCTGGAGCAAGATCAGTCTCCTCGAACCTTCTCATTTCAGCCCCGGCGAAGCATACGCGGCGGTGGATCGCCACCGCTTGGATGACCAGCATCCCTATCTCTTCCGTACTCGCGATTTTGGGAAGACCTGGCAGCCGATCGTAGAAGGTATTGCCGGCAATGCCTTCCTTCGGGCCGTTCGCGAAGATCCGAAGAGAAAAGGGTTACTCTTTGCCGGTACCGAGCTTGGCGTCTATGTCTCGTTCGACGACGGAGACCACTGGCAATCGCTGCAGTTCAATCTACCCGTTAGCTCCGTCCGGGATCTGGTCGTCCATGGGAACGATCTCGTGATTGCGACCCACGGACGCGCGTTCTGGGTTTTGGACGATATCAGCCCTCTTCGTCAGATCGATTCCGACGGCGCGAACATGTCCGTTCGACTGTATAAACCTGCCCGCACCTATCGCATTACGAACGACAGCTTTCCGGGAACGCCGCTACCTCCCGATGAGCCACAGGGCAAGAATCCCGCGCCCGGCGCTTACATCGACTATTTTTTGAAAGAACCTACGGACGGGCCTGTAACGCTCGAGATTCAGGATGCGCTCGGCAACACCGTTCGGCGATACTCCAGCGCGCAGAAAGCCGGTAACCCGCCGAAGAGCGTTCCTATCGCGCCGCGCTGGTTCCCGAAGCCTCAGGCGCTTAGCACGAAATCAGGCATGCATCGCTTCATTTGGGATCTGCGCTACGGCCGTAGCGGAGAAAGTGTTGCGGGAGACAACGACGATGCCGATGAAGAACGGTGGGTGGGACCACTTGTGCTGCCTGGAATCTACAGAATCAAATTGACGGTGGACGGGAAGACCCTCACCGAGCCGCTACGAGTCACGATGGACCCCCGCTCCCACGCAACCAGCGCCGAGCTGGCTGCGCAGTTTCGCTGGGCTCAACGCGCGTTTGAGGATATGATTGTGGCGCAAAAATCGGTCGCCGAGATAAAGGGCTTGGAAGCGCAGTTGGAAAATGCGAAGGCCCGGCTTACCTCGGAGCAGGCGCGAACGCTTGCCGAGATCAAGATGGCGCAGGAAAAAGCATACCGGATCCTCATGGGCAATACCGGCACCCCGGAGCAGGGACTACAGTACGCCAGCCGCGGATTGACGATCACTCTGCGTTCCTTGGAGAGTGCCGACCGGATGCCGCCGTCCCAGGTCATTGCTCTGTATCTTCAAGCTTCGCGAACGCTGAAAGCGCGCCTGGCGGACTGGGCCGCCTTTAAAAAATCCGCTTTAGCCGGGCTGAACCAGCAGCTCCGGTCGGCCGGTCTCCCCGCCATCGAAATCTCGCTGCTTGAAGAGCAGGCCGAGGAAAGCCTGTCGCGGTAACCCCGCAACTGTCTTGTCGAGTGGAGCAGATCGCCTGATCTGGGTGCCCTCTGGGCATGACGGCCACGTCCGGCTTCGTGGTGAACTGTTCGTTTACCCTGGATCGGGCATCCCAGATCCAGTCTCGGCACTCCTGCCGAGAACTGGAGTTTGGACATTTTGTGGGGCGGATCGCCTGATCCGCGCCGGACGGCCACGTCCGGCTCTGGGCCGTTTACCCGCGTGATCGGTCTTGTTCCGTCCCGGCATGCGTTTCTTTGCTTCCAGCGCGTGCGCCAACCGTGGATCCAGCCCTGCCTCTTCCATCGCCGCACCAGCCAATACCAATTCCCGGAACTCTCTAAAGCTACCAGTGTTCCGGCAGGCAACTGCTTCAGATACCGTTCCATCTCCAACTCGTTATGCTCCACCCGCACCGGCG
>JAICXK010000208.1 GCA_025980435.1 Bryobacteraceae bacterium | reverse complement strand
GCAGGCAGCGCATTTCTCATCCGTTCCGGCGGTCGCGACGGCGGCTGCGTCCCAGGCGCGGGTGAGCATGATGGCGGCACTGCCGATACCGCTGGTTCCACCGTGAATCAACACCGTTTCATCGCGCTTCAGAGCGGCGCGAGTAATCAGGTTATCGAAGACGGTGAAGAAATTTTCGGGAAGCGTCACAGCTTCCGCCGCGGTCCAGCCCTGGGGCATTGGCAAAACCTGTACAGCGGGGACGGCACAAAATTCGGCATAGCCGCCACCGGCGACGATGGCGCAGACGGGATCGCCCGGCTGGAACGCGTCCACATCCGGGCCGAGAGATTCGATTGTACCGGCGACATCCAGGCCGGGAATATCGGATGCGCCGGGCGGGGGCGGGTATTTGCCCTGCCGCTGCATGATATCGGCACGCGAAACACCGGCAGCTTCAACACGGATGACGACTTCGCCTTTGGCGGCTGCGGGCATGGGCCGCTCAACCGGCTTTAGCACGTCCGGCGGCCCGAAGGAGGAGATTTCGACGGCGATCATCGCAAAATCAACCAAAGCCCCAGGGCGATTTCAGCAAGGGAGAGTTTGCGGGTCAGATTCGGATTTTCGGCGAAATAGTCGAGAATATCATCAAAAAGCGGGGGGCCGAACTGGAGGCGGCGCGGATATTCGGTGGGGGAAAGAAAACCGCCGGCACCATCGAACAGCAGCAAAAGTCCAATGGAACGGCGGACAGGCTTGAGCATCATCAGCAAGTAGTGTAGCCCGCAATGGAAGCGGTTGTAACGCTGCGCGCTTCCGGCGAATCCAATGGACGCCCGAGGTCTGGCTTTGGGCACAAGGAGAGTGGCATGAAAGCAGCGTTTTTACTGGGCAGGCTGGCGTTTGGCGGTTTCTTTCTATACAATGCGGTTAATCATTTTAAGCAGCGTGAGGGACTCGCCCAATACGCGGCGGCGAAGGGCATACCCGAACCGGAGCAGGCCGTGGTTGCCTCCGGAGCCCTTCTCGCGATGGGAGGAGCCAGCATGATTCTCGGCCTCAAGCCAAAATTGGGCGCGGCGGCGATTATTGCGTTCCTCGTCTCCGTTTCGCCCATGATGCACGATTTCTGGAACCAGGAGCCGGGCCAGGAGACGAATGACATGATCCACTTCAGTAAGAATATGGCGCTGCTTGGGGCGGCACTGGCACTGATGGGTGTACCGGAGCCGTGGCCGGCAAGTGTGGGATAAAGCGCGGCTGTGATCAAAGTCATTACCATCGAGCGGGAATATGGATCCGGAGCGGCGGGAATAGCGAAGGCGCTGGCAGCGCGGCTCGGCTGGGCGCTGTGGGACCGCGAGATTACCTGCGAAATTGCAAGACGCTTGAAATGCGATGTGCGCTCGGTGGAGCAGCGCGAAGAGAAGCCCGATCCCGCGTTCTACGGGCTGGTGAAGGTTTTCATGCGCGGCAGTTATGAGGATCACTACACGGGAGGCGGAATCGAACTGCTGGATGCGGAGCATCTGGCGGAGCTTTTCGAAAAGGTTGTAAAAGATGTTGTGAGCCGCGGCCCATGCGTAATCGTGGGCCGGGGTTCTCCGTGGTTCCTTCGCGACCGCGCGGACACGCTGCGGGCGTTCCTTTACGCGCCTTATGAGGAAAAGGTCCGCCGCACTCTGGCAACCGGCAAGAGCCGGGAAGAAACGAAAGATTTACTGGAGAGAGTGGATCGGGATCGCGCGGCCTTTGTCAGGAAATATTACGGCCTGGCGTGGCCGTACCGGGAGATCTATCATCTGATGATCAATACTTTGCCGGGAGACGAAGCGGTGATGGATCTGATTCTGCGCGAGAAAGAACTGCTGAGCGGGGTGCGGGGCCCGGAAGCGGGACTGAAGTCCCGCGCGGACTGACAGTCCGCCCCACCATCATTTCTGTGGTTTTGATTCGCCTTTGCGGTCTTTTTGTTCCAGGTCTTCTTCCACGGTTTCCAGATCGCCTTCGGCTTGCGAAGGGACCGGCCGTTGCTCGGCGGCCAGATTCTTGTCCGGCTGCGAGGACGATTGCTGCCCTTTTTGTTCCGCCATATTTAGTAGAACAGCGGGGGCGAAGCGAGGTTTCACTCAATCGAGAACTTGAATACGGTGGTGGATCGATACTCCTCGCCGGGCTTCAACGCGGTGGATGGAAAGGCAGGATGGTTTGGCGAATCGGGGAAATGCTGCGTTTCCAGGCAAAACCCGGAGCGGAAACCGTAGACTACGCCGCCTTTCCCGTGAACGCTGCCGTCCAGATGGTTTCCGGTGTAGAACTGCATTCCGGGTTCAGAGGTTAAGACTTCAATTGCGCGTCCGGAATCAGGCGCCGTAACGCGCGCCGCCGAAAATAGCCCGCCTGCTTTGCGATTCAAGACGTAATTGTGGTCGAAACCGATTCCGTACTCAAGCTGCTGATCCTTTGCAGCGATACGTTTTTCGATGATGTCCTGAGCGCGGAAATCAAACGGAGTGCCCGCGACCTGCCGCCGCTCGCCGGTGGGAATCAGATTGGCGTTCACGGGAGTAAATTCGTCCGCATCGATCGTCACGAGGTGATCGAGAATTCTCCCGGCGGACTGGCCGGACAAGTTGAAATAGGAATGATTGGTGAGGTTGAGGACGGTGTTCCGATCAGTGGTCGCGTGGTAATCGATCTTCAATTCGTCCTTTTCGGTGAGCGTGTACCGCACTTTCACAGTCAAGTTGCCGGGATAGCCTTCCTCGCCATCGCAGCTGAGATACGTTAGTTCGACGGCAGGGCCATCGTCACCGAGAGCCCCAGCAGCGTTCCAGGCAACTTTGTCGAAGCCCTTCAGACCGCCATGGAGAGAGTTCGGGCCATCATTTTTCGCAAGGTGATAGCGGTTCGATCCCAGAGTGAATTGGGCATTCGCAATGCGGTTCGCATAACGGCCGACAATCGCCCCGAAATACGGATTTTTCGAGAGGTATCCGTCAAGGTTATCGAAGCCCAGCACGATGTCTTCAAAGCGCTCCTGCCGGTCGGGAGTTTTCAAGGTGACCAAGCGCCCGCCATAGTTGGTGATGGCGGCTTCGATTCCGCCCGAGCTGCGAAGCGTGTACAAATCAATTTGCTCGCCGGAGGGCATTTTGCCCCAGAATTTTTTTTTCAGTTCTCCACTCATTTCGGCAAGTAGTATACGGTATTAGAGATGCGGAGCCTGATCAGGGGAGTGAACCGGCGCGAGTTGTTTGCTTATTTTGCCGCCGCTGCCGGCGTATTGCGCGCGCAAGAAACGGTTACGATTCCGGGCAAGCGACCGATGCTGCTGCACAACGACCGGCCGGAAGACCTGGAAACGCCGACCTCTTATTTCGACACCTGGCTCACTCCGAACGATGCGTTCTTTGTGCGGCAGCACATACCGCGGCCGACGGTAAACGCGGAAAGCTTCCGGCTGGCTCTGGGAGGCCGGGTTGGGAAGCCGATGGAATTGAAGCTGGCGGATATTCAGAAACTGCCGCAGCACACGGTGGCCGCGACCCTGGAGTGCACTGGCGATGGGCGAGGCTTCTTTCGGCCGCGTGTGCCAGGAGTCCAATGGATGCGCGGGGCGATCGGAAATGCGGAGTGGACCGGACCGCGGTTAAGCGACGTTTTGAAGCTTGCCGAAGCCGATTTACAAGCGCCGTGGGTGACAATAAACGGCGCCGACACCGGGGTGGCGAAGACGCCCGATTTTATACGCTCGTTTCCGATGAAGAAGGCGCTGCATCCGGCAACGCTGCTGGGGCTAAAGATGAACGGGAAGCCGCTTCCGGACCTGCACGGGTTTCCGCTGCGCCTAATTGTGCCGGGGTGGGACGGGACGAGTTGGGTCAAGTGGGTGACGAATCTTTCGATCGCTACCGAGCCCAACAATGGATTCTTCATGAACCCCGGATACCGCTTTCCCAAGTACGCAGTTACGCCGGGCACACCGGCGAAACCGTCCGAACTGGAAGTGATTGAAGGCATGCCGGTGAAATCGTATATTACGAGCGTGTCGGACGGAGAGCGGCTTCCGATGAAGGCGATGGTGCTGCGCGGCATTGCGTGGGCAGGTGAAGAGCGGATCACGAAGGTGGACGTTTCAGCCGATGGCGGGAGCACGTGGGCGCCTGCGAAACTGTCGCGCCAGGATCTTCCATTTGCATGGAGGCTCTGGAGTGTGAATTGGACTCCGCCGCATCCAGGCTATTTCACAATCCTGTCGCGCGCCACGGATTCAACCGGGCGCACCCAGCCGGTGGTTGCGGTTTGGAATCCGTCGGGTTATCTGTATAACGCGATCGACCGCGTTGGCGTCACGGTGGAGGAGGCATGAGGCCTAGAGGAATTGTTTTGCTGATTGCGGCAGGCGCGCTGATGCTGGCGGCCGATTCGCAACTCAGCGAGCGGGGCAAACAGGAAGAGCAGCATAGCTGCATTCAGTGCCACAGCCTCCGGCTGGTCAATTCGCAGCGGCTGTCACGCGCCGCTTGGGGCAAAGAGGTCGACAAGATGATCGGGTGGGGCGCTCCGGTACGCGACCGGCAATTACTGCTGGATTATCTTTCCGAAGAATACCCCGATTCGAAGCCGGTTCCGAAACCGGAGCTCACGGGCGATGGCGCGGCGGCACGATCAAAGCACTAGGAGCCCGTGGCAGAAGTCTACCAACTACGCAAGAACAGGCGAAAGCGCCTGTTCCACCACACAAGATCAACAGCTTACATGGCAAGTGGGATAGGCATTCAGCCTGTCGGGACTTCTGCCACGGGCTTCTAAGGCGGAACGGCAACGCGATTCGGGCTGACCATTTTTCTCAGCGCGTTTTTGCTGTTTGCGCTGGAACCGCTGATTGCGAAGCAGATTCTGCCCTGGTTCGGCGGGTCGGCTGCGGTGTGGTCGGTGTGCCTGGTGTTTTATCAGGCTGCGCTGCTGCTGGGGTATGCATACGCGCAGTGGACAACGCACGGGCGGGCTGAGAGCCCGCCGCAGGCTAAAGCCCGCCCCACAAAATTGCATATTGTTCTGCTGGTTGTGTCGCTAGCGTTTCTGCCGATCGGGCCGGGAGAGGGGTGGAGGACAGGAGCATCGGAGCATCCAGCGTGGTCAATTCTGAAGCTGCTGACAGCGACGATTGGGTTACCGTTTGTAGTTCTGTCTGCCACGAGCCCGCTGCTGCAGGACTGGCTGGCGCGCGGCGGTGACAAGTCTCCGTATCGCCTTTTCGGGCTTTCCAACTTTGCATCTCTGGTGGCGCTGCTTTCGTATCCGATATTCGTTGAGACGCTACTGGACACGCGGGCGCAACGGCTGTGGTGGTCGGGGTTGTACGTGGTATTTGCCGCAGTGTGTGGTGTGGCGGCCTATGAGGCCGCCGCAGGCCAAGGGCCCGCCCCACCCGTTTCACCGCAAAAATCTCCAATTGGTCGCAAGGGCATGTGGTTTGCCCTGTCGGCGTGCGGGGCGATGCTGCTGCTATCGGTAACCAACCATATCGACGAGAACGTTGCCGCCGTGCCGCTGCTCTGGGTGCTGCCTCTCGCCGTCTACCTGCTGAGCTTTGTCGCAACGTTCGGTACCACGCGCATCTACCGGCGTTCGCTCTGGCTGCGTTTGCTGGCGTTTTCGCTGGGCGTCCTCGGCTACGCGATTTACAACATCAATACCGTGGAGGCGATTCAGATCAGTATTCCGGTCTTTCTGCTCGGACTGCTGGTGTGCTGCGTGTTCTGTCACGGGGAACTGAACCGGCTACGGCCTGACACGGCGGAGTTGACGGGTTTCTATGTGATGATTGCGGCGGGCGGAGCGGCCGGCGCGATCTTCGTGGGCTTAGTTGCACCAGTTCTCTTCGGAGGGATTTACGAGCTTCCGCTGACGCTGGTGATCACGGCGGCGCTGGCGGTTGCAGTTACCTGGAACACTGAGGCCTGGGGCACTCGGCTTCTCTGGATCGGGATGCTGGCAGCCATGGCGGTTGTGTTTGCGACCGACGTCAAAGCCTACCACGAGGATGCAATCTCGCTGCGGCGCAGCTTCTACGGATCGCTGCGCGTGGTGCAATCGCGGCACGCGGGTCCGGATCAAACACGCACGCTGTATCACGGGACAATTGAACACGGCGCTCAGTTTCTATGGCCGCCCAAACGCTTTCAGCCAACTGCGTATTATGGACCCGATTCCGGGATCGGCATTGTTTTGCGCGAAGGCTTCAGCGGGCCGAAACGGGTGGGCATCGTCGGGTTAGGCATCGGAACGCTGGCGGCGTACGGGCAACGGGGCGATGTTTACCGCTTTTACGAAATCAATCATCAGATCACGGAAATGGCGCAATCGTTGTTCTTCTATTTGCGGGAGTCGCGGGCGCGGATCCAGATTGTAGAAGGCGATGCCCGGCTTTCTCTGGAACGAGATACGAGCCCGCCGTTCGATGTGCTGGCGCTGGATGCATTCTCCGGAGACGCGATCCCGGTTCACTTGCTCACGGCAGAAGCGATGGCGCTCTATACGGAGCATCTGAAGGCAGGTGGCGTGATTGCCTTTCATGTTTCGAATAATTATCTTGATCTGGCTCCGGTGGTCGGGCAGCTTGCGGTACGCGCGGGTTATCGGGCGATCCTGGTACATAGCAGCGAGCACCAGAACGAGTTGATTCTGAACGCGGATTGGGTGCTGGTCACAAAGAACGAAGCGATTCTGCAAAACACTTCTGTCCGGACTGAGGCGAGGCCGATTGCATCGCGAGCGGGAATGCGGCCGTGGACGGATCAATATAACAATCTGCTGCAGGTTCTGAAAGCGCCGGAGATACGGTAGGGGGACGGCACTTACGCATTACAAGCAGAACCTATTCATAGTGCAAAGCCCTTGATACGTTCACGCGCAAAGCACGCCGGGCAGGGAGCAGGGCTGCGATGACCAGGATGGCTAACAGCGCTGCGATAGCCGCGGAATAGCCGATTGGATCAAGATTGCTGATGCCATAGAGCGCTCGCCGAAGGATTCCGGACGTTCCGGCCGCAAAACCTGTACCCACGGACAATCCGACTGCAACCGGCCAGGAGAATTGGCTCAGGATCATCTTCAGCACCTTCGCGGGGCTGGCACCTAGGGCAATGCAAATGGCGATCTCCCTGGTTTTTTGCCTGACCGTAAAGCTGACAAGTCCGAACACGCCTACGCCAGCCAGCATGACGGCCACCAAGCCGATGAGTGTTACTACGGTTGCGGCCTGCTCGACCAGCAGCACGTTATTCCGGTAGAGCAATCTAATCTGGCGGATCTCGGGAAACAGCTTCGGATCGAGATTTTCACTGATTGATTTCGCGATTATTGGGAGGCGATTCGCCCCGCCTGCCGTTCGAACCATCACCACCATGCCCGGCATCTGTTCCCGAGCCGCGGGCCAATACTGCTCTACCGCATCGTCATCGCTCAAGGCGTTCAAGTGCGCATCGCCCACAACACCGACAACCGTATCCTTAGATGCTCCGTCCCCAACAGACTTTCCCAACGGGTTCTGACCCGGCCATTGTTTACGCGCGAATGAGTTACTGACAATTACCGCGTGCTTCTCACCGGGATAGAATGTCCGGCCCATCAAGATTGGAATCTGCATTGTCCGAAAGAAGCCGGGCGTAACCCAATTGGGATACATCATCAAAGTGCGGCCGTCGACCTCGCGCCTGTTCCGAGATACGGTATGGCCAAGCGGCGGAAGCAGAACAAGGGACACGGAGCGGACACCGGGCACGGCAAGCAGGCGCGTTTCCATCTGGTCAAGATAAGCCTTGGCCGCTCCGGCACTGTATCCGTGCTGGCCAAGTTGAGGATCGACTGAAACCAAACGCTCATACCCAAAACCGGGATTGGATTCCAGCGCGTGGTGAGCGGCCCGAACCAGCAATCCCGCGACGATAAGCAGCACGCAACTGGCGGCCAGTTGCGCGGTTACCAAAATCTGCCGGGCGGTTGTCTTGTGCTGGCGTTGGCGGGCGATCTGAAGGGCAGGAGTGAGTCCGAAAAAGAGCACCGATAGAAACGTCAAGGCCACGGTGAACAGGAGAGTCCACGTGTCCGGCGCCGGTGTCAGCCACTTTGGAGCATCCAACTGATTCAGCGCGATTCGCAACACAGCGCAGCCAAGCGCCAATCCAGCCGCCGATCCCAGAGCGGCAAGCAACAGGCTCTCCGTACACAACTGGCGGAAAATGCGCCCGCGGCTTGCGCCGATCGCCAGGCGAATTCCGATTTCATGTTCACGCTGCACGGCGCGCGCCAAGAGTAACGCGCCTAAGTTGCCGCACGCCACGGCCAAAATCAAGAGCGTCAGGACACCGACGAGGGCGGCGACATGGTACATCTCGGGCTGCATCACCTGGAGGTGACCGCCTGGCGAAATCTGGATAAACTCCTTGTCCCAGACGGCAGCGGGATGCCGACGCCGCAGTTCATTCGTCAGAGCTTGCAACTGCTGGGCAGCGGCTTTGAGGGTAACGCCCCGGGCGATTCTGCCCCACATTCGTACGCTCGAGTCATTAAAGTCATTCAGCACGTTGCTGCCGGCGACAAAATACGGCTGCTGCGCAACCGGCAACCAGATATCGGGATGCTGCCCGCCCAGGGTGGCGAGCGCGTAAGGCGTTATGCCGACAATCGTGACCGATTTCCCATTCAAGCGGACGATCCGGCCGACGACATCCGGATCCGCCGCAAAACGCCGCTGCCACAGCCCATAGCTGATGACCATGACCGGGGGTTCGCCGGGCGTGCCGTCCGCCGCGGGATCGAGCATACGCCCCCAGGCCGCCCGGGCGCCCAATTCGCTAAAGTAATTCGCTGTTACGAAAGACGCGCT
>JAICXK010000204.1 GCA_025980435.1 Bryobacteraceae bacterium | reverse complement strand
TTTGGCGAAATGGTCGAACTCGAACGGCAGGACGGGAGCGCCGGCCAGGCGCAAGAGCGCCGTCGTAGTGAACTGCGAAAGAGCGCGACCGTCAACATACGTCGTGTCGGAGAAATGCGTGTACCAATAGATGGAATCGTAGATGGAGTGATAGATGCCGCTCTTTGTATCCCCGCCGAAGCCTTCATTCATGCTGGCTATTCCGAGATAATCGAGAAATGCAACGTAATCCGAACCGGCTCCTAACGCGCCAATGGTGAACAACTTCTCGGGATGTGCGGGGCCGGGTTTAGAATCGTCCTCAGTCTCTTTGTGCCGAAGCGCGGCATCCACCAGATTTTCGTTCGCACCCGGCTGGTGAATGGAACTCGCAACTTCGGTGGCAAATTCTTCCAGAGTGTGCGATCCGCTCACGCGAATCCAGCCTTTTGCGGTATCGTCGGAGTTCAGGTAAGTGACGGCCTTCTGTTTCAACTCATCCTGGTGCTTTTCGGCCCACTCGGTTGAGCCAAGCAACCCGAACTCTTCACCGTCCCAAAAGGCTATCTTGATCGTGCGCTTCGGCTTCCACCCCTGCTTCTGAAGAGTTGCAAGCGAGCGCGCCGTCTCCATTAGCGCCACGGCACCCGAAACGGGATCGTCCGCGCCGTTTACCCAGGCATCATGATGGTTGCCGGCGATTACCCACTCATCGGGAAACTCGGAACCGGGAATCGTGGCGATGACATCATAGAGCGGTCGGGTTGACCAATCGTAATCGGTCTTGATGTGAACGCGCGTGCTGCCGGGACCGGCGTGGTAAGTGATCGGCAGAGCGCCCCGCCACTCGCGGGGAACAAGGGGCCCAGTCAGTTGCTCAAGGATGGGCTTCGCATCCGCGTACGAAAGCGGCAGGACCGGAATCTTCATGAGCGACTTCGCTTCGGACAGAGACAGCCGCTTAGCGCCTTTCTCGGAGGCCCAACCCGGGGACAGCGGATCGCCCGGGTAGAGCGGCATGTCCATCACGCTACCCCGCTGGACTCCTTCCCATGGGCGCATGGGGCCCTTGGGATAGAGGTCGCCTTCGAAATAGCCGTCTTCATGGGGATCCGAATAAATCAGGCAGGCAATTGCACCGTGCTCAGCCGCGACCTTAACCTTGATGCCGCGCCAGCTCTGGCCGTAGCGCGCAATAACGATCTTCCCCTTGACATCGATGCCCTCTTTCGTGAGCCAGTCGTAATCGGCGGGAACACCGAAATTCACATAGACAACTTCGCCCGTCACATCGCCGGTTGCACCGTAGGCATTGAATGTGGGGAGTTGGTTGGCATCGCCGCTATCCGGATCCTGCGGGATGACCGGCTCCTTCAATTTCGCCTCGTAAGGTTTGGGTCCCAGAACTTCCACTTTGCGGACCGTGGGATACGGCATCAGCGCTTCAAACTCTTCGATATCTGCCTTGAGACCCCATTCCTTCAGCATGCCGAGGATGTATTCGGCTACCGCCTTAGAGCGTGGGGACCCTGCATTGTGGGGCTCCCCCGCCATGAAGTTCACATATTGACGCATTCGTGCGGTATCGGGAACGGCTTTCGCGCGGCCTTCCAGTTCCTGTTCGGCGGAAATATCTTTGGTCTGGAAACCGCGCATGTGCGCAGCCTGAGCCCAAAGGAAAACGGGTAGCGTGGCGCAGGCCAGCAGTAAACAGGCGGATCTCATCGTCCCAGCCGCGGAGGCCTACTTGAGCTCTCTAACCCAGATGTTCCGATAGCTGATTGGCTGGCTGGGGTCGCCGTGGGCCTGGAGCTTAATGGGGGCTGAAGTGTATTCCTTGTAAAACGGCTTGCCAATGTACAGGGTCTGTCCTTTCAACTCGAAGTGGTTTTCCACCAGCACGCCGTTAAAAAAGACGGTGACATAGGCCGGCGTTTTGACTGACCCATCGGAGTTAAATGTCGGTTCCGTCCACACCACATCGTATGTCTCCCATTCCCCGGGCTTGCGGGCAGCGTTCGCCAATGGAATGGCTTGCTTGTAGATGCTCCCGGCCATGCCGTTGACGTAGGTCTTGTTGTTGTAGGAATCCAGAACCTGCAGCTCATATCCGCCATCGCCGGGTCCGGTTGAGGCCAAAAATATGCCACTATTTCCGCGCGCTTGCCCGGAGCCAGTGATGTTCTCAGGGATCTTCCACTCAATATGGAGCTGGTAGTTCTTAAAACTCTGTTTAGTTTCGATATTCCCCGCGCCTTTGTTGACCGTCAGAAGGCCGTCGGCGACGGTCCAATCGGCCGGTGATTTGCCATCGCGCGCCGATACCCACTCGTCCAGGTTCTTGCCGTCGAACAGCACAATTGCATCGGAAGGAGCGGCGTTGCAGGTTGCGCCCGGAGTGACGACCGGCGGAACGGGCTCCCACACCTCCGTGTCTTCCGGTTTCGCTTTGGTGGACTGTTGCGCGGACAGAGTGGCCGCCGCGGCAATCAGGGTCGCGAGGGCGAACGATTTAGAAAATGGAATGGGCATCATCTTTAGATGAGCATACACAAAGACGCAGGATGCCCGACCCGGAATCCTAGAATACTCACTGAATTGAGGCGTGCTCGTTTGTGCCGGCGTCCAGGAAGTCAATCCAGCCGCTCATCATTTCTTCGTGGCTCGGCTCTCCCCAGCGAACAGTTCGACCGGGATCCGGATTGGCGTGGTTATTCGCGCTGTTGTCGTAGTGAAACGTGAGGATCAGCCGCGTCCCCTTCGGAGCAAAGACAGGGTCCTGCAGCCTGTACTTAAGCTGCCAGTTGAAATCGTACTTCGGCACAAGTAACAGCGTCTCCGGCCGTTCACCCGGCCGTTGGATCTCAAAGCGCGCGTCTTTTCCCAGGTAGTGCATATGAGGCGTTAGCGATAAGAGTAAAGAATCGGAATCAAAGGTCGCGCACTGCTTCACCTCTTGAGCGGGATTGCCCGGAGAGATGGCAAAGAAATCTTCATCGACGTCAAGCCGGCGTATGGCATGCCGCGGCGGTGCGGAGGCGAAGATCAGTCCGACACTGGTGCGGTCCGTGACCGGCTCTTTCGAGGGGGATTCGTAGTGATAGTGAATCTCGAATCGGATCTGCGCCCCGGCCGGAATCCACTTCGCAGTGTCATCGGGATAGATATCGGGCGGCATTCCCGGCAGATACGAGGCGAGTGCGCCTTCTCCGGCGATGTGCAGCCCATCGATTTCCGGACCCTTGTACGCGCAGGCGTCGTTAACGACGGGCGAATCCGGTTTCATGTGACGGAGCCCGTCCGGCGTCCGAAATAAAAAGTCTGAAAACGACCGCCCTTTTTGTAACGCATCCGAAGCCGGGTTGTGCGGCTTCGGCATTACAACGCTCACATGAGCGTGATGCACCACCTGCCGATTTCCGGGCCGCAGTTCCACCGCGCGAACCCAGTGCCCCTCGGTGAA
Source organism: Bryobacteraceae bacterium (assembly GCA_025980435.1). GTDB lineage: Bacteria > Acidobacteriota > Terriglobia > Bryobacterales > Bryobacteraceae > Bog-105. The sequence continues at coordinate 5,615 of JAICXK010000204.1, read as the reverse complement.
ATTGCTGGGCACCGTGAAATAGACATATTCGTCCGGGGAGGTGTTCTTGATGATGTGATCCTGTCCGATGTCGATGACCGCATCGGGTTTGCCGATGCGCCAACCATCCGCATAGGAAGGCCTGGCGGGCAAGTCGTGCGGCTCTCCCTCCTTCGCGCCCTGATCGACCCAATCAACAATCGTGCGCTTTTCCGATGCGCTCAGACTCGGGTCATTGGAGAAGTGGCCGATGGACCGATCGGCGAACCAGGGCGGCATCTTCCCAAGCAGAACCGCCTGCCGGATCGCTCGCGCCCAGGGCCGAGCCGACTTATAGTCGAGCAAAGACATCGGCGCGATGCTGTTGGGATGATGGCACGCGGCGCATCTATGGAAGAGGATGGGAGCGACATCGCGCGAGTATGTGACTTCTCCATGGGCATGAAGAGCAACAAAGGCCGCGAGAGCGGCTACACAGAGTCCTCGATTCAACATGCTATTGCGCGGTAGCGGCGGCTTTGGGCTGTTCGGATTGTTCAGGTTGTTGAAGATTGTCGTTGAAGCTGTACCCGAAGCCCCGGACAGAACGGATGAATAAAGGATTTGCGGGATCCGTTTCAATCTTCTGCCGCAGGCGCAGGATGTACACGTCCACCGTGCGATCGGTCACAGCGCGATCGTGGCCCCAGACGGCATCGAGGAGCTGGTCGCGGCTGAACACCACGCCGGGGCGGCTCATCAGAAATTCGAGTAGGCGAAATTCGGTCGCCGTTAGCGTCAAGGAAGCCCCATCCAGGCGGACCTGGCAACCGCTGCGGTCCAGTTCCAGGCTTGCGGCTTTTAAGACACGGGTCGGGTTGGTCTGGCCGCGAAATTGAATCTTAATGCGTGCGATGAGTTCACGTATAAAGAACGGTTTTACCAGATAATCGTTAGCACCGAGTTCCAGGCCGACGATGCGGTCGGCCTCCGAAGCACGTGCGGTAAGAAAAATGATCGGGATGTGCGCCAGCTCCGCATTCTGCCGGAGCCCTTTGCAGATATCGAGGCCGTCTGAGTCCGGCAGCATCACGTCAAGAAGTATCAGGTCGGGCCGCTCTCGCCGGCACAGGTCGACGGCGGCCCGGCCGGTCTGTGAGCCCACAAGGGCGAAGCCCTCCTTCTCCAGGTTGTATTTCAACAACGCATAGAGGTCCGCATCGTCTTCAATTAAAGCGATTTTTCTCATACAGTGAGCGGGCTACAAAGATCCCTGGCGCCAGAGTAACCGGACAACCGTTACAACTATGTTACTGCGGGGTTAATTCCCTCTGAATGGAAGGAACCGAGGTCCGGCGACGCACTTGTTGATATAAGCTGAAGGCGGGATGAACCGCTACGAAGAGCGCGCTCGGAAGGAGCGCCAAGCAAGTGTGCGGTCGTCGATGACTATGGGCACGGCGGCGCTTGCGCTAATCGTAGTAATTCTTTTAATCGTAGGACTTAGCAACTCCGCGCCGCCCCGATTCTTCATGTGGACGGGAATCGTCGTAGCGATTCTGCTGCTCATTTTGCGGCAGGTAAGCCGGAAGTCGCGGCGCAGGAGGCCGCGCGCCGCTGAGCCCGATCCAAAATCGAGACTGCACCTGGAATAACATTTTCTTTCCCCGCTCCAACAATCCGGCTTTTCGCATCGTCTAAAGCCCGACAAAAGGAATTATGGTGTGGGAGATCGGATTGCCGCTGCGATTCCCCGTTAACCTATCTGAACACCCGACTGACTCCGAGCTGGCCGAGCAGTGTAAAAGAGGCAATCTTCGCGCGTACGAGCGTCTGTATGACCTGCATTCGGCGCGGATGAAGAGCCTGGCCTTCCATCTAGTTGGCAATCGGGCCGATGCGGAGGATACAGTCCAGGAAGCGTTTCTGAAAGTTTACCGGGCGGTGGGCAGTTTCGCCGGAGCTTCATCTCTATCCACCTGGATTTTTCGAATTCTCATTAACTGCTGTTACGACAGCCTGCGCAAGCAGAAGCGGCTGGCCGAAAAGCCGGCGTCACGCGAACTGCCAAGCGATCCGAAGCTGCCCCTGAAAGTGGGTTTGCAGCGAGCGCTGGAAAAGCTGAATGAGCGGCAGCGGCTGGTTTTTTTGATGTTCGAAGTAGAGGGACTGAAGCACTCGGAGATCGCGGCCATCCTGGAGGTCCCGGAGGGCACTTCACGAAGCTGGCTGTTTGAAGCCAAACGGGAATTGAAGCGGATGCTAACGGAGTCAAGCACATGAAGTTCGAATGTGGCGATCTGGAACGGGCGCTCGCGGTATCCGAACTGATGCCGGAAGCGCGCGAACATCTGAAGCAGTGCGCGAACTGCCGCCGCGAATATCGGTTATGGAATGAGATTTCGAGCACCGGCCGCCAGTTGCACGAAGATTGGGATAGCCCTGCTCTGTGGCCCAACATCCGGAAGATGCTGGAAGCGGAGCCGAAGCCTAAAAGCGCTTTTGTCTGGTGGGGCGAGTGGAAAATCTGGGCGGTCGCGGCGGTTGTGCTGATTGGGGTGGGGCTGCTGCTCCTGCCGCGTTTGCAGCAGGCCGTCACAACACCGGAAGCAAAGATAGCGCATACAACAGGCGGCGCGCAGGATCAAGATTTTCTTACCGAACAGGCGCTCGCGGACGTGCAGCGAACGGAAGCGGCCTATCGACGTTCGATTGACAAACTATCGCAGCTCGCTCAGCCCAAACTGGCTGACCGGGGATCCGCGGTAGCAGCGAATTATAAAGAGAAGCTGCTTCTGCTGGATTCCGCGATCGCGGACACGCGGTCCAATCTGGACCACAACCGGTTCAACGTGCGCTTGCAAACTGAGCTAGCCGATCTTTACAGGGAAAAACAACAGACTCTGCAGGAGATATTAACCCGTGACCAGAAGAATTAGCGTACTCCTCTTCGCATTTGCGCTTAGCGCCTTCGCGCGCGAAGAATATACCCGCACCTTCGACAAAACCGTCTCAATGCAGGCGGGCGAGCGGGTATTTCTGGAACACAGGCTCGGCGACATTGTGGTTCGGACACACCCGCAGGCAAGCACGATTGTTCACGCGGAGATTCGGGTCTCGGCTCCCGATTCGAATGAGGCAAAGACATTCGCGGACCGAATTGAGATCCTTGTCGAACCTTCCTCTTCGCAGCTCTCCATCCGAACCCGCTATCCGGAGCGGCCAAGTTCCTTTCTTGGGCTTCACAACATTTCGTATTTCGTGCGCTACGACGTGACGATCCCGGAAACCGCGCCGCTCGATGTCCGCAACTCGTTCGGAGGTGTATCGGTAACTGGCCTGAAAGCCGACGGCGACATCATCACTTCGCATGGCGATCTGGAATTCCGGGATGGGCGCGGTACCCAGCACCTTCAGAACTCGTTTGCGGCGGTTCGAGTAGCGAATAATACAGGAGATACAACGGTCGAGAACAGCAACGGCGCGGTGGATGCGGCCGATATCGCCGGCGCGCTGAGCATTCGGGACCGGTTTGCGAATATAGCCGCGGCGCGGGTTACCAAGGGCCTGACCATAACAAACAGCAACGGCGCGGTGGACGCTACGGATTCCGGCGGGCTTGGAAATATCCGGAATTCTTTCGGAAATGTCACGGTGCGGAATTTCCGCGGCGATTTGACGGTTAATAATTCAAATGGCAAGGTGGAAGCGACCCAGGTACAGGGATCGGCCGAGTTAAATACAACTTTCGGCGCAGTACAGTTTTCCGACATCAAGCGGCAGTTATCGATACAGGCGAATAACTCCAAGATTGAGGGGCAGCGCGTAGGCGGTCCAGCAGTGATACAAAACTCATTTGGCCCGGTGACAGTCAGCGCAATTCAGAGCGGGGTCCGCATTCAATCGGGCAACGGCCAGGTCTCGATTGCCGATATACATGGCGCGGCAACCGTAAGAACCAGTTTTGCCCTGGTGCAGGCAACCGATGTCGCCGGAACACTCGAAGTGGAGAACAATAACGGAGCCGTGAGAGCCTCAAAAGCGCGAGGCGCGTTGGTAAAAACCAGCTTCGCTCCGGTTGTTCTCGACGGCATCTCCGGTCCGGTTCAGGTTGAAAATCAAAACGGCATGGTGGAGGCGACCAGCACCGCGCAAGGCGCGTGCCAGCCGGTGAGCATCCGGACATCCTTCTCTTCAATCCGTGTTCACCTGATGCCCGACGCCAGTTATCGGGTGGCGGCCCGGACCTCATTCGGCAAGATCCGTACCGATTTTCCACTGACTGTTTCGGGTTCGCTGACAAATGATGAGTTGAACGGCGTGATCGGCGGCGGACGCTGTGAGATGAAGCTGACGAACAACAATGGATCGATAGAGATTCTGAAATCCGGATCCTGAAGCGGTTCGGATAACTGGCGCGCTACCGGCTGGCGCAATATAGTTAGAGAAGCGCCATGACCCGTAGAGACTTCACCCGGCTAAGCACGCTGGCTGCGCTTGGCATTGCTTCACCGCTCGCCTTTGGCGATACTTATGACTATCCTTGGAAGCTCGGCGTTATCACCGACGAGGTAAATCCCGATCTGAACGTGGTCCTGAGCAGCTTCTATCCGCAATACTCGTTGCGCTGGGCCGAGATCCGCAATGTGAAGCTGCGCGGCAAGAGCCGTTATGTATATAAGAGCGCCACCGCGGACGAGCTGAAGCAGATCAAGAAGCAACTGGATGACGCCGGCGTACAGCTCTCGGTGCTTGACACGGGCGTTTACAAAATTGCTCTGCCGGGCACGACTCCGCTAGGCGAAGATGCCGCCGACCTGAATCCGGAAAAGGGCGAGTACACCCATCAACTGGACGATCTGAAGCGGGCCGCCGATGCGGCGCATGCGCTCGGAACGAAAAAAGTTCGCATCTTCACGTTCAAGCGTGTCGCCGATCCGAATGCGATTTTCGATCGCATCGTGGATGACCTGAACAAGGCAATCACAGTTGCCAAGGAACACGACGTAACGTTGCTGGTTGAGAACGAGTTCGATTGCAACGTGGGAACCGGCGCTGAAACGGCCCGGCTCTTCAAAGCGATTTCGGACCGGCACTTGATGCACAACTGGGATCCGGGGAATTGCTACGAAGCGGGTGAACAGCCGTTTCCGAAGGCATGGGACCAACTGGACCACAGCCGGATCGAACACATGCACCTGAAAGATGCGCGCGGCAAGAAGTGGATGCCGATCGGCGGCGGGGATATCGACTTTGTGGGCCAGTTCGAAGCGCTGAAGAAGATGAAGTATGAAGGAACCATGTCGCTCGAAACGCATTATCGGAACGCGCAGAAGAATCCCTACACATCGAGCGTCGAGTCGATGAACGGGTTGGTGAGAGTTCTCAAAAGAGTGTGAAAGGAGGATTTATGACAGACGAAATCATTGAGAAACCGGGTCGGCGCAGCTTTCTGAAGGCGGGCGCGATGGCGGTAACGGGCCTTACCGCGGCCTCGGCCAAACGAGTTTTGGGGTCAAATGACCGGATACGGATTGCTGTGATCGGGTTGCGCGGACGCGGCTGGGATCATGTAAAAGGTTACAAGCCGATCGAGGGCGTGGACATTGCATATTTCTGCGATGTGGACGAGAACGTTCTTCGCAAACGCCTTGCCG
>JAICXK010000033.1 GCA_025980435.1 Bryobacteraceae bacterium | reverse complement strand
CTTTCGCTTTGAATTTCATGCGAGGCAGACGGTTGGACTCGGCGACGTCTCGCGCGTTGACCACGAACCCGCGGTAATTATGGCGGTTGATCGCGCCGGCGCCGGGGATGTTGTCGGCCGCCTCCAATCGGGGCTGGATACCCAACTCGGGCCGACCTGGCCGGGCGGAGTCGATTTATCGTTCGGGCAGTGGCAGAAGCTGGCGCTCGCGCGCGGATTCATGCGGAATGAGCCGCTTCTGCTGGTTCTGGACGAGCCCACGGCTGCGCTCGATGCCGAGACCGAACATGCGCTGTTTGAACGCTATGCCGTGGCCGCGCACGACGAGAAGAGCGCCACCGGCCGCATCACGATCCTGGTTTCACACCGTTTCTCGACGGTCCGTATGGCGGATCTGATTGTCGTCCTGGATGGCGCCCGGGTTGTGGGGACCGGCAGCCACGATGAGCTTCTGGCAAGGGGCGGCCAATACGCGGAACTGTACCGCATTCAGGCGGCGGCGTATCGGTGACACTGCATGGACGGTTTCTCGCGCCGATCTTACTCGGTGGGCAGCAATAATCGTTGTTCCACCCAATTCGAAACACGGATGAGCCCGGGATGTAGCAAAATAAGCATCATGCATCGCTTCGATCGAATCACTTGGAACCCCAATCAGATGAATGGCCAGCCTTGTATCCGGGGGATGCGGTTGACAGTGCGACGGGTGGTCGAAGCTATTGCCCTATATCCAAATCGGGAAGATCTCTTTCGACTTCGTGGATGAGCTATCTCGCGGAGCTCTGGTAACCGCCAAAGCAAATAAGACAACTTGTCATAAACTGCCGATCGGCGGCATGGATTGATAAAGCCGAGCGCTCTTGTCATCATTGCCTTTTACGGCAATGGGGACCTGCAAACGTGATGGAATAAGCGTCAAAATGAGAATCGCTATTCCGCTCGCATCTAGAATCAAATGAAAAAAATTCGGGTCATCTTGCCACTCCTCAGCGCCGCTCTGTGCTTCGCCGCCCCCACCGTGACGAAAGTTGAGCCGCCGAACTGGTGGACTGGCCATTCACTGACTCCCGTTCGCCTGCTTATTCATGGGAGCGGGTTGAATGGGGCGCAAGTTGCTGTAACAGGCGGATTGACGGCCTCCGAAGTCCGCGTGAACGAAGCCGGCACGTATCTGTTTGTGGACCTGAGTATTCCGCGCGGCACAAAACCGGGCGAATATCCGCTGCAAATCCGTACGGCTGATGGCGAGGCAAGCGCGCCGTTCCGCATCGACGCGCCGCTCTCCCCTTCGGGCCGGTTTCAGGGCTTCTCGCCGGATGACGTGATTTATCTGATCATGCCGGATCGCTTTGCGGATGGCGATCCATCAAACGACGATCCAGCTATCTCGCGCGGGCTCTTCGACCGTAAAAAAGATCGTTATTATCACGGCGGCGATCTGCAGGGCATCATCGACCATCTGCTTTATCTCAAATCCCTGGGCGTGACGGCGATCTGGATGACTCCCGTTTACGACAACACGAACAAACCCAATGTCCGTCAGGCGGTGAACGGACAACCAATCGCCGATTATCACGGCTATGGGGCGACCGACTACTACGCGGTGGAAGAGCATCTCGGCACACTCGATTTATTGCGCAACCTGGTGAACGATGCGCACCGGATGGGTCTGAAGGTCATTCAGGACCAGGTGGCGAATCACGTGGGACCCGATCATCCCTGGGTGGCCGATCCGCCGAAGCCAACCTGGTTTCACGGGACGGCGGCACACCATATCAACGAGACCTGGCAGATCTGGACCCTGCCCGATCCGCATGCGTCTGCAACTCTGCGGCGGGATGTCCTCGATGGCTGGTTTGTCGACAAGCTCCCCGATCTGAACCAGGAAGATCCGGACGTGGCGCAATACGAAATTCAGAATGCGCTGTGGTGGGTGGGCGAAGCTGGATTCGACGGAATCCGCCAGGACACGCTGCCCTACGTGCCGCGTAGCTTTTGGCACGACTGGTCGGCTGCGCTGAAGAAACAATATCCGCGGCTTCGCGCGGTTGGCGAGGTATTCGACCCCGATCCGGCGGTGCCGTCATTTTTCCAGGGTGGAGTGAAGCGCGTCGATGGCATTGACAGCGGCATCGATTCGGTCTTCGATTTTCCGACTTTCTTCAATATCCGGGACGTCATTGCGAACAAGGGCGCAATTGACACGCTTTCGAAAACACTGGCGAAGGATCGTTTGTATCCGGACGCAAGCACGCTGGTGACTTTCCTCGGCAACCACGACGTTCCGCGCTTTATGCACGAGCAGGGGGCAACGATCGACAGGCTCAACCTGGCGTTTACTTTCCTGATGACCGCGCGCGGGACACCTTGCATCTACTACGGCGACGAGATCGGGATGCCGGGCGGAAATGATCCGGATAACCGGCGCGATTTTCCGGGCGGGTGGAAAGGCGATCCGCGAAACTCGTTCGAAGCCTCAGGGCGAACGGCTCAGGAGAACGCGGTGTTCACGCACATCCAGAAACTTGCGCGCCTGCGCGCGAAACTTGAGCCGCTGCGGCGCGGCAAGCTCATCGATCTCGCCGTGGGCGAAAAAACCTGGGCCTTCGCGCGCGAGAGTGCAGGCGGAACTGTGATTATTGCGATCAATAATGGCGCCGATCCCGCCGAAATTGCGATCCCTTACCGCGCGGACGGAGTTTTCAGCAGTCAGTTAAATGGTGGCGACGACTTGGCGATACGTAGCGGCCGAGGGACAGTGCGCCTTCCACCGCATTCGGCGGAAATCTACGCTTCCCGGTAATGACAGTTAGTCGCCCGGTACGCCAAACGCATACAGCGTTGAATCGAACGTGGTCGCATACAGGCGGCCGTCGTTCACTGCTAAACCGCCGAAGTGCGTAAAAGACGGCATCGTCTTCCCGCTTGAATACAGCTCTTTCCCGGTTTCGGCGTCGAAAGCGTAGAGAGTCGCGTTGCCGGTTGTCTTCGCGATGCGCTCTTGCGCGGTGTAAAGCTGTCCGTTCTCTTTCACCTGGCGGATGAATTCGCCGCTCGAGATGGAGAACACGACGCCATTGGCTACGACGGGCGGTTCAGGGACGCTCATATCGCGCGAAGTCCAGGCCGGAATGAGCGCGGGTTGTCCGTTCTTCTCCTCCACCTTGAAGGCCATGATGCTGCCGTTAGGGATGAGGCCGTTCGTGACCGGAAACTTGGAAGCATCCTGGCGAACCGGCCCCCAGGCGGGAGCATACACCCAGCGCGTGCCTTTCGCGTCTTCCCAGGTTGCGAATGAGCCCCAGAAACCGCGGCCTGCAATATCGGCCTGTTCATTTGTGAAGGGCGCCTCGAACAGGGGTTTTCGGTGCGTGTCTCCGCCCAGAGATTTGCCATCCAAAAGGAACAGCTTTCCTTCTTTTCCTGAACCGACGATCAGCTCGCGACCCTTATAAAGGAAAGACACGGGCGTCATGTTTCCCATATCCAGATCCTTACGCGTGATGTAATTCGCGTTCTCCGGCGTGAAGTAATCCAGCAGCTTCAAATTTTTCGGGGAGAGCGCGAGAAACGTGTCGGCGTATTTACCGGCTTCCGGATTGAACGCGCCGTCGCCAGTCTCGGCATACACCACGCCCGTAGAACCGATGGACGCCCCGCCGCGGCCCCAGATTCCTCCTCCGAAAACGTCCGATTGGAAGAAGCTCACTGGCTTATCAGGGCTCTTCAGATCCATCGCAAACACGCCCGACTTGGCCTTCCCGCAGCCCTGTGAAATCGTTGTGTACAGCACATCATTGGCAAGATTCAGGCTCCAGTTTTTCGAATAGGCGGGAACGAACTGCTTGGGCGGAAAGCGATCCTCTCCGTTGACCATGTTGAGCGCATGCAGTTTTCCATCGATTGAAATGACATATACGGTCGGACCCGCGGCGGTGCTTCCAATGACCGGCGTAGCGTTGAGCGCGGCCGGACAGAAATAGTTCTTTTGCGCGCCTGACGGCTGCGGGGGAGCTTGGTTGGTGAAATGCTTCTGCCAAACCAGCTTGCCGGTATCGCCGTCCACCACGAAGAGATTGTCCGAGCTGCCGCCCACGACGACATACGTTTCCGCTCCGTGATTTGTGTAGACGGGATTGATCACTACGGGCACAGTGAGCGAATTCAGCTCTTTTGGCTCGTTATCGAGCTTGAGCTTCCATTGCAGTTGAAGCGTTTTGACGGTCTCTTTTGAAATCGCGGTTTCGTCCTTGGCCCAACCGCTGCGCTGGGGATCGCCGCCGAACGTGAGCCAACTGGCAGCGGACAGGATAGAGCAACTGAGCGCGGCCGCAGCCAGAGATCGAGTAAAGTTCTGCATTCAGAAACCGTTTTAGCAAAGCGCCAAAGCCCCAGCACCCCAGAAACGCCCGTGCACGACGGCAATCGTCAACGTGAATCTCTCTCGAACAGGGAAACCGCTCCAATCAGAGGCGCGGCATCGGACAATTCAGCCGCTCTCACCCTCACCTTGCCCCATGGCGTCCAGGCATATCGTTCAACGTGTGCCTGCAAGCGGGGCAGCACCTGGTCCGCGGATTTCATCACGCCGCCGCCGACGATCAACACGTCGGGATCGTAAGCATGGATCATTGTCACGCACCCCGCGGCCCAGACCTCAACGCACTCCTCGCGAATGTTGATTGCGCAAGCATCGCCTTGCGCGGCGAGCCGAAAGAGGTCTTCAAAGTTGATCTCGGAGAACGCCGCCAGCGCACTGGACGGGAACAGCGGGTGTTCACGGCAGAGCAGGGGCAGAGACCAGCCCGAAGCTTCCGCCTCGATGCAGCCCCTGTTTCCGCAGGTGCAGGCGCGGCCTCGCCAGTTCACGACAAAATGTCCGCCCAGACAGCCGGCCTGAAAATGCTTACCGTGAAGGAGCTTGCCGCCGATCATAGCGGCGCCGCCCACGCCAGTGCCTAGCGTCATCATTACGGCATCGCCGGATCCAGCGCCAGCGCCGGCCAGGCATTCGCCGAGAAGCGCCAGGCGAGCGTCGTTTTCAAGACGGAGCGCCAACCCGAACCGGTCATGCGCCCAGACGTTCAAATCGATATCGCAGGCATCGTCGTATTTGCCGTTTGTCGATACAATGCGCGATTGAATTGGATCCACCAGGCCGCAGAAACCAAATCCGATCCCGCGGCAGTCGACACCGGATGGAACTTGTTCGAGCAGTCTGCGAAGTACCACCTCAATCTTCGGCAGGACGGCTCCGAAACTGGCGCCCGGCGCCAGGCGGAATGACTCTTGCTTGAGGATTGCCGTACCGGCAACCAGAGCACAGGTCGCGTGACTGCCGCCGAGATCGACGGCCAGAACAATCATCTCTCTGCAACCAGCTCCGGTTTCCCGTCGATACAGCGCAGGCGTGCGCTGAATCCGTGCTCTGCAATGGTTTGATAATCATGCCCCGCATCGCTGGGCCAGCAGGCGAGGAATGACAGCCTTGTATCCCCGGTATTGGCGACGCGGTGCGCCGTGTGGCCGGGAATGTAGTGAACACTTCCGGGCGTCATGAACTGCGCATGGGTAGCGCCGTCTTCCGCCATAAGGATCAATGCACCGCTCCCGGCCGCCGTGACATAGTATTCACTGCGGTCCCGCTTCGCATGAAAGTGACCCTTTGTCATGAAGTACTCGTCGCCGACGCGCCCCGGTTCTATGAACGTAGTTCCCCAGAACAGCCCGCCTTCCAGGCCCTCCGGAACAGGTAGAAAAAACTGGGTCCGATAGATGACCTTCGATGGATCCATTGCGCGGTAAGCCGCTTCATCCCGAAACACCCCTTCCAGATCCCGCAACGTACGAGCACTCTCCAGAACATGTGCGCCGTTCAGAACGCCGCTATCGAAATTGACTGAAATAAGCTCGCCAGTTTGCATTCACTGTGCCTCGCTCTGTGCCAGTTCCACCCAGCGCCGGCTAATAGTCGGCTTGTGTTCTTGGCCGGTGGAGGGCTGCGCCACCGCGCGCAAAATGCATTTGCCGGAACCTTCGGGCACATCGAAATTCATCGCGTATGTCATCTGCCCCAGCGCCGCAATCCGGAACGGCTCAGATTTTTGTGCCAGCATTTTTCCTTGCGGATCGACCAGCTCCAGCGTTAACATTCCAGCGGCCGGTTCGGGATCGTCGTTCACGAGCATGATCTCAAATTCGTGCTCCCCTCCCGCGGTTAGTTTCGGGCGCCAGAAATTAATATAGACGCCTAAAGGCGCGAATGCATTCGACACATAATCCTGGAAGTACGGGTTCAGCTTCAGATTGCGGATGTCCTGAAAGTTATCGCACGTAAAGCCCTGCGGATCGCAGCCGGTCAGATAGACGAAATGGTCGATGCCGGCATAGTGACGATAAGCTCGCCAGAATTCAGTTAGACCGGCAAGAAGATAAGCGTTCCATTCGAGGCGCTGCTGCGCGGTCGCTTCAGGCCCCAGCAGCTTCGCATATACATCGCCTGTCAGTTTCGTCGGACTTCCATCGCGATTCAGCCAGAGCCATCCGTATTCGTTGAGGATCTCCGCATGACCGGTTGGAATGGAGGCTCGGAAAGGCGCGTCGTCCCAGCCTTCCAACTGACTCATTTCGAATGGATGGCTGTTCTTACCGTGCAGCGATTGAAACAAGTAGGGATGGTATTCTGCCGGATCGTTGGCCCCCACCGGCGGATTGTAGCTGTTCTCCCATGGCCGGTTCGAAAGATCCAGCGAGCGTACGGCTGGAATAATCTTCGTTGTTAAGTCCAGATTTTTGCTTTCGTTGTTGGCATCCCAAATGACCATACTCGGATGGTTCCAGTTATCGCGCATCCATTCCTTGTATTCGCCGATCAGTTCGCTATCATCGAAGGTCTTTTCATAGTCGCCGCCGAACCAATGGCCCCCGGTCCACACAAAGTATTCATTCTGGATCAGAAGTCCCGCTTCATCCGCAATATCAAGCCATTTGTCAGGCACCGGGCCGATACAGAATCGAAATGCATTCCAATGCATCTGTTTGGGAATTTCCACGAGCGCCTTCCGCACCCAGGCCTCGTTCCAGGGCAGAGTTCCGGATAAAGGGTCCTCGAAAAAGCGGTGGAGCGTAATATTCGAGCCACGCATAAAATACAAACGGCCATTCAGATACGCGCGGCGGGTTGCCGTATCGAAACGAAAGGTGCGGACTCCGAAGCGGGTCGAAGCGCTATCGCCGCCTGTGCTGGTATTCAGCACATACAGGTTTGGTTCCTCCGGGGACCAGAGCTTGGCGCCGGGAAGATCGATTTTCCTCGAGAATGCGCGTTCCTCGCCTGCGGCCAGCGAGAGGCGTGCCGATGTTTGCGCAGTCGTATCGGACGACTTCCAGGGGTGCACGGCATACTTCAGATCGAATGATGCAGCGGCTTTGCCGAAATTCTTCAGCTTGACCTGTACCGTGATTCCGGGCCCGGGCGAAATATAGGGAGCAACCTGAACCGTTTCGAGGACGGGGTTGTCACTGAGTAAAAGAGAGACGTCATCATAAATACCGGGCGTCCAGCGGATCTTTTCAAAATCGGTCCCGGCCGATACGGATTTTGGCAGCACACCCGGGTGCGCTCCAATGCGGATGATCAGTTCATTCGGCCCCGACCATCGGATCGCATCGGTAACGTCCATATAGGCGGCGGAAAAGCACGGCAGATGTTCGCCAATCAGCTTGCCGTTTACCCACACTGCTGTGCCGAACTGCGCCTTGTTAATTTTCAGAATCGCAACGGTCTTTTTCGACGGCACAGTAAACGTGGTTCGGTACCAAAAGTAACTTCGCTTCTGATGGGATACTCCTGCACTGGTTACAAGAGCGGAGCGCGGCAGATCGCCATTGTGGACCAGATTCACAATGTGCTCGCGGCTATCGAACTCGTCTACATGGGGAAACGCGGGAGTCGCGGAGTGGGCCAGACCCGGGACCGGCGCCGTATGCTCGAAACTGTTCGGCACATCCGCGGCGGAGATAGAATCGGCAATCTGCCAGTTGCCATCCAGAGATACGGTAAGACGCTGTGCGGCGCAGAGTGTGGCGAAGCAACAAAAACAGATTGCGCCGCGGACATAACGAGACATCCCAATTCCAGTATGTACGCGCGCCTGAGTAAGGGAGAACTACAGCAGCACGCGTTCGCCGTGCTGCTGCCCCAATAAGAACTGCGGGCTGATGTCGGCGGACATCGGCAGACTGGTGATGGTGGGCTTTATCACGAGCAGGGTACTGCTGGATTGGGTGTCGCGCGTGTTCTCGCTCAGGATCTGGTTTAACCAGGGAATCTGGCTCAGGCCGATAAGGCCGGTCCGCGTTACGTTGCGCGTGGTTTCATCCAGACCCGCGAGAACGGCCCATTGGCCTTGGCCAACGACTACAGTCCCCTTGAACTGGCGCTCCGCTATGGCAGGCACCGTATTGAACGTTTGAGTTCCCAAAGTCTTGTAGTCCGCTTCGATATCGAGCGAAATATCGCCATCGCCGTTCACTCGGGGAGTCATTTTCAGAACCAGTCCAAGATCCTCCACCGTGAACTCTCCAATCGGATTGTAAATGGAAGGAGCGCTCTGCTGAAAACCGGTGTAGAGCGATTGCGGAATCGGATACTTGTCTCCCACGTGCAGGCTCGCAGTGCCGCCGTCGGAGACAACTACCGTCGCATCGTACAAATTCCGGGTGAATGACTTCGAATACGTGGCGAAAAGAGTGGCATCGGTGAGTCCTACGCCGAAGAGAGTGGCGCCGCCGCCGAAAGCGAGAAATCTGGTCGCGTTTGCCAGTGACGGAAGTATGGATTGGAACCCTCCGAGGTGCCCGAAATTGATGAGTTGATAAGTGGTTTGAAGCGCAGCGCCGTAATGATATTTGAGGTCGGAATCGAGCGTCAGGATCTGCACATCAAAGGACACCTGTGCTCGCGGAAGCAGCACGGCTTCCAGAAGCGCCCGCCCGATGCGAGCCTTGGTTACGCGGTCGCGAATCATGACCGTTCGGTTGGCGCTGTCCCACCCGACCGTTCGCAAGCCCAGCACCGCGCGAACGGCATTGGCCGCCTCGATAAGATCCTTTTCGCCGAGGGCGTTGGGGAGAGGAAAGGTCAGCAGGATATTGGGCTCGTACTCGCTGCGTTTCGTTTCCGTGTCGGTAGCAAAGAAAACAACCTTGGAAGACACAGGGAAAACGAAGGTGTGCGTAGCGGCCGTGAGAGCTTCCATAGCGATGCGAAAATTCGCGTGCGTGAGCTGGAAACGGATGTTCGGGTGAGGCTCAATCTGCGGATCCCAGAGCGCCTGAACGCCATATGCGGACGTTACCTGCTGAAGAAGCGTCTTCTCGTTTCCTCGAATGTCGAAATCGTGCGTGGACGGGTTCGCCTCGACATGGGGAACGGGCTGCAGCTTCGCTTCCTGCTCCCACTCCTGCCGGGATGCGAGTTCCACAGGAGCTTCCGCGTCTGGATCTTGCTTTTCAGCAGCCGCGATGTCCCCGGAGATATCAGGGGGCTGCACCTGGGCTTTCGTAAGGAGCTTAGCAAGCGGGGCAATAGCGTCCCGCTCGGCGCGGTAGCTGGCATTCCGCGGGTCGCGAACAGCGGCCTCGGCATAAAGGAGGTACGCTCGCACGAGGTGACCCGCATCGCGGGCCTTTTCCGCCTGTTTTGCCAGCCGGGCCGCGGTCGGGTCACCGGCTGCCCCGCAGGTCAGCGCGGAGAAGAAAACCAGACAGAATAAAACCAGGACGGCGCGGGGCTTCAAACCTTGTAGGACGCTCGGCGGAGTACAGGCGTGCAGATCATTTAAATTAAAGGATAGCCCGGACTTCCATTCGCGCCCCAACTGTAATCAGGCGAGGCTGTGCGTGCTGACCACTTCTGCGGCCTGAGCGGTTTCGCTTGCCCCGGCGCGCTGCTGGTTTTCTGCTTCCAAAAACACGGATAGACGCAAAGGAACTGTCGCGCCCTGCGCAAAGTGCTGCTGCACCGCTCTCAGATAGCGCCGGAGGACCTCGGGCCGCGACGACTTCCGGATGCGTGACATTTGCAGGTCAAGCAACAGCTCCAGTTCCCACTGCGTGAATGTGTGGCGACGGATGGCACCGCCAATCAGCTCGTGAAGCAACTGATTGAACGACGTCCAATCGCTGCGTTCCAATCGTGAGTCGGTCAAGTGATGGAGTGGCGGTAAGGCAGGAAAAATCTAAGAATCTTCTGCGATTCATCTATCCGTCGCGCCACTTCTACAGCGGAGGATAGTGCGTTATTGCTAGCCGGCGCGTTAGCCCTGGGCGCCATCCCGGAGACCGTCATCACTTTTGCCGATTGCTGGCCCTGGATCGCCGGGTCATTGGCCATCGTCCTCCTTCTCAGCGGTATCGATGATCTGATCCCGGTTCTGATCTGTTACGCGTTTAAGAACTCTCGAAAGCGCACGGATCCGGGCGCCTCCACATCGCCCGCCCGTCCTGCCGGCGCGGAAGATGAGCGCAGAATCGCAATCTTCATCCCGTGCTGGAAAGAATCGGAAGTCATTGAAAAAATGGTCCGGCATAACCTGTCGGCCATTCGATACCGGAACTTCGACGTATTTGTCGGCGCCTATCCGAACGACGAAGCGACCATCGCGGCCACGCGTAAGCTCGCCTCAGTGTTTCGAAATGTGCACGTCGCGGAATGCCCGCACCCGGGCCCCACATCAAAAGCCGATTGCCTGAACTGGATCTATCAAAGGATGCTACTGCATGAAGAGCAGAACGCTCTCCGGTTTGACACCGTGGTGCTGCACGACGCCGAGGATCTGATTCATCCCGACGCGCTCGCGACCATTAATCGGGAGCGCTGCCGCTACGCTATGGTTCAAGTTCCGGTGCTTCCACTGGCGACGCGGCTGAACGAAGTGACCCACGGGGTCTACTGTGATGAGTTCGCTGAGTTTCAAACCATCGACATGCCTGCCCGGCAGTTCAGTGGCTCGTTCATTCCTTCGAATGGAGTGGGAACCGGTTTCGCGCGTGAGATCCTCGAAAGCCTGGCCGCGGAACGGCACAATCTCGTCTTCGATGCCCGGAGCCTTACGGAAGACTACGAAATCGGGGTCTCTATTCATCGCGCCGGTTATCCGCAGTGCTTTGTGCCTCTCGCACGCGGCGACCGCGGGCTGATCGTCACCAGGGAGTACTTTCCCCGCACGGCAGCCTCGGCCATTCGCCAGCGAACCCGATGGGTAACGGGCATCGCTCTGCAGTGCTGGGAACGCGGCGGATGGAGCGGTCCGTTCTGGACACGTTATTGGTTCTGGCGCGATCGCAAGGGCTTGCTGGCTAATCCCCTGAGTTTTCTCGTAAACGTTCTGTTCGGGATCGGCTTGATAGATTTATTCGCGAGTACGGCCGCGCACCGGCGCTGGGTGTTCGCGATCGAAAACCACTGGGTGGTCATTCTATGTACCCTCACCCTGCTTTTGCAATGCCTTCGGCTGGCGATACGCATGGCCTGCGTTGGCAGAATCTATGGCTGGATCTTCGCCCTGGGAGCGCCGCTGCGATGCTTTCACGGGAATTTCGTCAATGGCTGCGCGTCCGTCATGGCCATGTGGCTCTACGCGCGCGCACGGCTTGCGCGAAAGCCTTTGGTCTGGCTCAAAACCGAGCACGCCTATCCCAGCCGGGAGGCTCTGCTTCTGCAACGGCGCGAGCTCGAAGATGTGCTGGTCGATGCGGGATACATTCGCCACGAGGAAATGATTCAGATAAAGGCCGGCATGCCCGCCGGTATGGAACTCGCTGAGTATCTTCTCGTGCTTGGCAGCCTCTCGGACGAAGACCTGTGCAACGCTCTCAGCCTGCAATCGGGCGTGCCATCAACGCGGGTGGATCACCGGCAGGTTAAGTTGCGTGTGGCTCGCAGCCTACCGGCGCATCTGGAGAAGCGATTCGGGGTTGTGCCTTTCCATGTCGATTCCGGGCGCTTACTGGTCGCCAGCCGGCGCGTTCCCTCCTCCGCCGTTCTCGATGAAATGAAAGGTTACACTCGTTTACAAATCGAGCCGCAGCTTGTCACCCGAAAAAATTACGATGAACTGCGCAGTCTCCTGTATTCGTAGTTAGGCCTTGGGAGCGCTCTTCGCGGCTGGATTGAATAGCTCGATTGGTTCTAACTCTGAGATCTTCCACTTACCTTTTGACCGGATCAGTTTAACACTTATGTCCGCCGCACGATTCACGGTGTATTTAGTCTGAGGATCCGTAAGGGTAAGCGTCCAATGCACGGACATTTCAATCTCTGTTTGGCCGTCCTGTTCCTCGCTAACGCTGATCTCGCTCGCAACCTGAAAGGCGTTCGTCAGGCCATCGAAGTACTTGCGCAGCTTTCCGTAATCCGTGTATGACTTATCAAACACCGTCATGGCGTCGGCCGCATCGCCGGCGCTGAGCGCGGTGGCGATATGGCTGAGTGCGCCGCGTGCGTCCCCTGTATCGGCGGCCCTGACTCTGCAAGGCAGCCCCGCCATAAGAACTGCACAGAACAACCTTGTAAGCAGATGAGACTTACGTCCGATAGCTGCCATTGATCTGGATGTAGCCTTCCGTTAAATCACATGTGAAGAAGCGAGCTTCGCCCTTTCCTCTGCCTTTGAGAACGAAACGAATAAGCACTTCGGAGGCGTCGAGCCTGTTCTTCAAACCGGGCTCATCGAAATCGGCGGCGACGCCTTTGCGGCAGACCAGCACGTCCTGCAAGAAGATATCCGCCTGCGCCGGGTCGAACGCAATTCCCGAGTATCCGGCGGCTGACAGGATGCGGCCCCAGTTCGGATCGCTACCTGCGATTGCGGTTTTGACGAGAGGTGAGTTTGCAATCGCTCTGGCTGCTGTGCGCGCCTCTTCCTCGGTCCGAAAGCCCGAAGTCCGCACGATGATCAGCTTGCGTGCGCCTTCTCCGTCTGATGCAATCTGCCGCGCCAGGCTCTCCATTACGCGGCCTAGCGCGTCGTTCAAAAGCTTGAGATCCTTCGGATCGGATTTTATTTTCGCGGCGCCGTTTGCCAGCAGTGCAACCATGTCGTTCGTCGACATGTCCCCATCCACGCTCAAAGAATTGTACGATCGCTCTGTCGCATCGCGCAGCATACGGTGCAGGTATTTCGCGGGTACTGCCGCGTCGGTTAAAACAAATCCCAGGGTTGTCGCCATGTTCGGATGGATCATCCCGGCGCCCTTCGTCATGCCGGCGATCCGCACCATGCCGCCGCGGAATTGGACCGCTTCGGATGCGACCTTCGCGCGCGTGTCCGTGGTAAGAATGGCCTCGGCTACAGAATCAAAGGCGCTAGCGGAGAGTTGAGATGCCAGCTTCGGCACCGCACTGGTTATCAGCTTCGCATCTAGTTCCACTCCGATGACTCCGGTGGACGCCGGCAGAACATAGCGAGTTTTTGTTTTGAGCGCCTTTGCGACAGCTTTGCAGGATGCAAGCGCGACCTTTGCTCCGGTGCGCGTGGCGCAGTTCGCGTTGCCCGCGTTCACCAGAACGGCAGTGATCTTGCCTTGGCCCGATTTTAAGTGTCTGCGCGAAAGCTGGACCGGGGCGGCTTGCACCACGTTGCGGGTAAACACTGCTGCTGTTTCGGCGGGAGATTCGGAGACAATTAGCGCTACATCGTCTTTCTCCTGCTTGCGGATTCCCGCATACGTCGCGGCGTATCGGTACCCGAGTGGAAGTTTCAACACTGATCCCCAAGCCTTTCTCCTTCAGTCGGTCTGTACCCGTTCAGAAATGCTTCCGCTGACATCGGCTTCTTGCCGGCGAGTTGAACGTTGAGCAGTTCCAGGACGGTTTCGCCCCCGCATCCCGCCAATAGCCGCCGCTTGTCCGCTTTCAGCGCGCCTGGGTTGAGAGACGTGTTTGCGATCGGACGCGCCGAGGTTATCGACATCTGTTGACCGCGAAAAGCCGTGTATGCGCCCGGCCAGGGTGTAAAGCCGCGCAGCCGGTTGTAGATCTCGGGAGCCGGACGGGACCAATCGATTCGTCCGTCCTCCTTCCTCAAGATGGGTGCGGTAGTAACCTCCTCCTCGTTCTGTTTTTCCCAGCGCGCCGTACCCGCCGCAATCCTGTGGATCGCTTCCATCAGCAATTCCGCTCCCATCGGGGCGAGCCGTGTACTCAATTCCGGAGCGGTTTCGTCCGTCCCGATTGCCGTCTTCGCTTTGACGAGCGTATCGCCCGTATCGAGTCCTGCATTAATCTGCATGATCGTCACGCCGGTCTCCTGTTCGCCATTGGCAATCGCCCACTGGATCGGCGCCGCGCCCCGATACTTGGGAAGCAGCGACGCGTGCACGTTGAGAATGCCGCGCCTTGGCAGATCAATGATGCTTTGCGGAATAATCTGCCCGTAACCCACGACCACCATGATCTCCGGACTGAGATTTCGCAACAGTTCGATGGATTCCGGGCGCCGAATGCGCTCCGGTTGGTAAACCGGAATTCCCAATGCGACGGCTGCCGCCTTTACCGGCGATTCCGCCAGTTGCTCGCCCCGCCCCTTGGGCCGGTCCGGCTGCGTGAAAGTGGCCAAAAGCTGATGTTCGGATGCGAGCGCTTTCAATGAGGGTACCGCGAATTCCGGTGTACCCATAAACACAATTCGCATCCGGTTTATGCGCTCAATCCCATTCGCCGGCTTTCTGTAATTTTTTGATCTTCCGGCGAATGATATCCCGCTTCAACGTACTGAGGTGATTGATGAAAAGGATGCCGTTCAGATGATCAATTTCGTGCTGGAAGGCGCGGGCGAGCAACTCCTCCGCACAGAATTCGATCGGCTCACCCCGGTGGTTCCGGGCCCGTACGGCAACCTTATTTGCGCGAGTTACGGGTTCGCGAAAACCAGGAATACTTAAGCATCCCTCTTCGCCGGTCTGCTTGCCTTCAGCCGATGCAATTTCCGGATTGATTACTACAATTTTTTTGGTCTCATCTTCGCCAACGCTGATATCGATCACAGATATCCGCTGGGCGATGCCAATCTGCGGAGCCGCCAATCCGACGCCTTTCGCCGCATACATCGTTTCCCACATGTCGGCGATCACTTCCCGCAGTTCGGGGGTATCGAACTCGATCACGGCCTCGGCTTTCTGCTCGAGTACCGGTTCGCCGTATTTCAAAATCTTTCGAACCATTTTTCCTAACCGGGCGCTTTGACGCCGCGACTCTAAAAGCTCCTTACCTGGGTGATATAGCCGTCGAAATTACGCTTGGACTCTAACAGCGAATCGCCCCCAAACTTCTCCAAAAAGGCCCCGGCTAGAACTAACGCGGCCATTGCTTCGCCGATTACGCCGGCGGCGGGCACGACGGCCACATCGCTGCGTTCGTAGGCGGCAAGAGCCGGATCCCGCGTTGGCAGGTCTACGGATTCCAGCGGTCGGCGCAGTGTCGAAATCGGCTTGAGAAATCCTCGGACGATTACATCTTGCCCGTTCGTGATCCCGCCCTCCAGGCCGCCGGCCCGATTCGAGCCGCGCTGGAATTCGTGCTGCGGCTTGTCGTACTGAATCGTGTCTTGAACCGCCGAGCCATAGGCCGCGGCTCCTTCCCCGGCTGATCCGATCTCAGCTCCCTTCACGGCCTGAATCGAAACAATCGCCTGCGCAAGCCGCCCGTCCAACCTTGTATCCCACGCAATGTGCGACCCGAGGCCAGGGGGAAGGCCATGGGCCACCACTTCAAAGATGCCGCCGACCGTATCTCCGGTGCGGTAAGCGTGATCCACCGCCTCTTTCATCCGCTTTTCGGTTTCTGCATCCACACAGCCGAGCAGCACGTCCTCTCGCTGGCTGAGAGCCACGATCTCTTCCCAAGCCGCCGTGCGCTCCAGCCGCACCGGTCCAACCCCAATGACATGGCTCAACACCTCAATCCCGAATTGCTTCAGGAATGTCTTCGCCAGCCCTCCCACCGCCACTCGCGCCGCCGTTTCACGCGCGCTCGCACGCTCGAGAACGTACCTGGACTCGGGAAAGTTGTACTTAATTGCGCCGGCAAGGTCCGCATGACCGGGGCGCGGCCGATTTACCGGCTTCTCTTTACCCGCTTCGGCATCTTTCCCCTCTACCGGGAGTGTCCCGGTCCAGTTCTTCCAGTCCTTGTTCTCGATCAGGAGAGCGATCGGCGAGCCGATGGTCTGTGAATGCCGGACCCCTGAAACGATATGTACCCGGTCGGTTTCGATCTTCATCCGTCCGCCGCGACCGTATCCTTGCTGGCGACGCCACAGTTGCCGATCCAGGTACTCGGTTGCCACGGGAATGCCCGCGGGAAGCCCCGTTAAAGTGGCAACCAGGCACTCTCCATGACTTTCTCCAGCCGTTTCAAAGCGCAGCATCGGAAGCCTTTATGGTAACGAACGGCGACCTTTAAGAGTTGATGCGGTCGTAACGGCAGAAAACTGCAGCCGCGAACGCTCCGTCGCGTTTCTCGATCACAGGCCGTTAGGTATTGGATTAACCCATTGTTTGCCTGAGCTTATAGCGGAAATAGAACCGCGTTGCAATGCTGCCTCTCACAATGGATATGGAACACAGGCGGAATTCTTATGGGAATCGTTCGTGATTTTTATGGTATAGTCAAGTCAGAGAAGGGAACAAACCTCATGGCCACAATGGCTGCTGCAAAACCGCGGCCCGATCTGGAGGCCCATAGAAAGGCCGCAGCGACTGAGTTTCCCCAGCTTGTGGGTGCCCTCGTATCGATCATCGGCCGTAAGTTGACCGCTTACGTCGCATCGATCAAAGATGCTCGCGCCATAGATCGCTGGCTGCACAACACAACTCCCCACAAGGATGTAGAACGCCGCCTCCGGCTTACCTATCATGTCGCCGCTACGCTAGCTCAATTTGATGCTCCCGACGTCGTTCAAGCTTGGCTGATCGGCTTAAATCCCGAACTCGATGATCAGGTCCCCATTTCCCTGCTGAGAAATGGCGATATCGAAGCGGATGGCAAAAGGGTTCTAAATGCGGCGAGGGCTTTTGTCGCCGGAGGTTAAATTTCAGCTCCCATTTGTTTCACCGGATTCTCCCATATACCGCATTGGACGTGCGCCAGATCCTTGGCGTCTTCCCGATTGGGCCACGGCCAGCGATGACGGCACGTTCGGGCACCGATTCGACGATTCGGAAAGATACTTTCGTGTCGTGTATGCGGGCTCGACCCGGCTCGGTTGTTTTATTGAGACGCTTGCTCGCTATCGAAGTCCCGGGCCCCAAGTGCTAGCGGAGTTAGGTGCGATCGCAAACGTGTGTTCGGATCACACGCCCACAAATACGGTGCCGGCCAGTTGGTTCGATCCCCGCAGGATCGGGCGGGCATTCATTAGGAGAAAGCGATTCGCAGATGTATACCGCTCCGAGTGGCTCTCTTTTCTGCAAAATCGGTTGGATCCCGAGTTGCTTCGGCACGCCATGATTGAGTCGGGCGAACATGAATTTGACCTCGCCGTGTTAATGTCTAAGCGCCGCAGGCTTACGCAGCGACTTGCGACGCTTGTCTATCAGTGTGGATATGACGGGATCTACTACCAATCGAGGTACGGAACCGATCTCTTCAATTTCGCGATTTTTGAACCCTTCGCGTTGGAAGGTTGCGCAGTGTCGGAGATAAGTGTAGCCGATCCAGATCTCCAAACGGCGTTAGCGCGTTTGGCCCTGAAGGTCGGCCATCGATAGACGCAGGCGCCTGCATGGGATAATCGGGCAGGCGGACCTAAGCCGTGCTGCTCGCTGACATTAACCGCCCCGGCCCCGTACAGACTATCGTTCGATCGGCGCGCAGACGCCGAACGTGTCTTCTTGCGCTAGAACATTCAGGTCTGGCGCTCGCGATTGCGCTCGCTGGCGTCATCCTGGTGCTTCTGCTTGGAACTCAGATTCTGCGCTGGTATTGGCTGCTTTCTTTGGGTATTGCCGGAATTGTGATTGCGGCATACCGCGTGTATGCCCGAAGATGGCCGCTTTACCGGGTCGCGCAGCATCTTGACGCGCACCTGAACCTCAGTGATTTTCTGTCAACCGCATGGTTTCTGCTTTCCGAGGAGCATCCGCGCCAGGACCCGACGGCGCGTTTCCAGATTGCGCGTGCGGAGCGAATTGCTTCAAATATCAAGCTTGCCGGGGTTTTCCGGTTCGGGGGCCATCGATCCTGGAGTTTGGCCGCCGGCCTGGCGGCGGTCGCGTTCGGACTCTTCGCGGTCCGTTACCTGGTGACAGACAATCTCAATCTGAAGCAATCGATGATTACTCTTCCAGTCGGCGAGGTGCTCGAACAAATCGAACGGGCCGTTACCCCTGGCCACGAGGAGAAGACCGCTTCGGATACCACGCGCCAGCCGGATGCGCCAGGGCCTCACGACACCCGACAGAACAATCCCCGGTCCGGGTCGCTTGGGCCGCAGAGCCAGGCTCCGGGCCGTACCGGCTCGCTGGGTGATCCATCCGGGAACAAGACTGCCGAAAGTACGCCGGGTGATCATGGGGAACGATTTCGGGCTGGTCAGGGGCAGGAGCGCGGTGCTGGTTCATCTGCCGCTGGGGCTCGCCGCCCTGACGGCAAACCGGAACAATCGCCCGCCGGCGCCAGCGAGGAGACTTCGCCGCGGCCGCTCGCCGATAAAAGCGAAGCGGGCTCTAGCGAACAGAGCTCTTCGGGGCTTATGGACAAAATGACGAATGCGCTTTCCAGCCTCATGGCGAAGCTGCATCCCAACACTAATGGCCAGAGTCAAAGCGAGGGTAACCGGAGTTCCGGTAATGAGAAATCCGGCAAGCGTGCCGATGGGTCCAGAGATCCGAACGATAATCAGCAGAGCGCGCGGAATCAACGGGCTAGCCAGGACCGGAATACGCAGGCCATAGCTGATGGCCAAACCAGTGAGAAGGCACAGGCATCGCAGAGTCAGATCAGCAACGAATCGGCGGGCAAAAAGAACGGCGGCGAGCATTCCGGAATCGGCCATACGAACGGCGATAAAGCTATTCGTGAGGCCGAGCAGCTTAAGGCCATGGGCAAACTTGCAGAGATCATCGGCAAGCGCTCGGCGAACCTGACCGGCGACATCACGGTTGAAACGTCCTCCAGTAATCAGCAGCTAAAAACGCAATATTCAGGCCGTATCGGCCGCCATGCGGATCTGGGCGGCGAAATTAACCACGATGAGATTCCAGTGATGTATCGCGACTACGTCCGCAAATACATGCAACTTGTTCACCAGCAGGCCGAGAAAGAGCAGTAGCAAAGATGGAAGAGGAACTGGTAGCGACTTTCACAATTGCCGATATGAAAGCTGACGTATATAGCCTCAGCATCCCCGGCGAGTTCAAAATCGTCTACCGCGCTCACGATGGCCGGATATTGGAAGAATCACCGCTAACTGGCATCAGCAGTTACAAACAGCGGGAACCTGAGATCATGGCGAGGCTGAAGCAGTTGTCCGAAGGAGCGAATCCGGCAACAATGCGCAGCCTCGGCGATCCGGGTGATGAATACTGAACGTAGCTGGGGCGCAGAGTCATCGTCGATTGCCTGCCGCCAAAACATGTCCCATCTGAGTCCGCCGCAATTCCTGTAGCATGCGTCTGGCCTCATTCGTGGTAAACGGAACAACGGTAACCGCCGCCCGCTGCCAATCGTTTCGAGACCATACGCGCTTCATGACTCCGCCGTTCTCATGCGTGGATGACCGTAAGAGCACGTGCCCGATCTCGTGCGCCAGTGCGTGGCCCAATACCCGATAGAAGGCTGCCGGGGTATGTTGACTGACAGCCTCCAGGCGGTCTGCATAGATTGTGACTTGCACCCCCCGCTCGGCGCATGGCAAGGCATAGCCGAGCGCTTGGAGCGCAAACCCGGGTGGCGCGTGCGAGAGTATCTCGACCCGAACGCTTTCAGAATGGAGGCGCTGCGTACATCCCGTTGCCGGCGTCATGCTGAAGTCATTCAGCAGATCCATTTGATTTGAAACGGTTGCGTCAGCCCAATGGAGATCGATTCCGGCGCTGTTGAATATTTCGGCCGCGAGCGCTTCGGCTCTTGCCAAAGTTCCCCGAGGTAACTGCGCCACATTGTAGACCGCGACGGTAAAGGCCGGATCGAAAGAGCCCGTAGCTGTACGTGAGGTGAACGTTGCCGCCAATATTCCTGCTATGCACGCTGTTGTTGTCCTCATCTCCACCTCCGCGAAAGCGGTGAGGCGAGTGTCGCCGCAGCCGCCGCCTGACTCCATGCCCGGCGCAACATTCATTGGAAAGCAGAGGATCATTTTGTTAGCTACTGAAAGGAAAAGACATGCAGCGATGAATCATTTGTCAGCAGCCCCCTATGCGCCGCATCTTTCTGGTACACTTGACCGGAAAAGGCGAGATGATACCTGTCACGCCGCAGCTTGTGCGCTTCGGGCTGTTTGAGCTGGACCTAAGCGCCGGCGAGTTAGCGAAAAACGGGCGCAGGCTCAAGCTGCAGGAACAGCCGTTCCGCCTGTTAACTCTCTTGTTGGAGCATCCTGGCCAGACGGTCTCGCGAGAGAGGCTCAGGGAAGCGCTCTGGCCGGCCGACACCTTCGTCGATTTTGATCACAGCCTCAATGCGGCCGTTGCCAAACTTCGGCAGGCGCTGGGCGATTCGGCGGAAAACCCTCGCTTCATCGAGACGCAGGCGCGGCGCGGCTATCGATTCATCGCACCGGTAGACTTCTCCAACGGCAACCGTGCGGCTCCCCCGCCTCGGCTGGCCGCAACAATCAGAGTCTTCCCTCGCCGCGTATTCGTGCTGGCTGGCATTGCCGCTGTGGCGGCGCTGGCAGCCGTGGGCCTCTGGTCACGCCACATACCGCCGCCTGGCCAAACCGAACTGGTCCAATTAACCAACGATGCCGGCCTGACCATGGACCCGGTCATCTCCCCCGACGGCAAACTGCTCGCCTACGCTTCCGATCGCGCAGACGGCCGGAATCTGAATATCTGGGTTCAACAGTTACTGCCAGGCGGGACCGCCGTACAACTGACGCATTTCGACGTCGAGACGAACCAGCCTTCCTTCTCTCCGGACGGCAGTAAGATTGTGTTCCGCTCAGCCAGAGATGGCGGCGGCATTTATGTAATTCCCACCATCGGCGGCGAGGCGAATCGCTTAGCGGCAGGGGGTTGGAATCCTCGCTTTTCGCCTGACGGCAGATGGATCGCATTTTGGGCAGGGTTTCATAGCAGCTCGGTTCTGACGGGCGGCGAATTCGGCGAACTCTATGTTGTGCCTTCAGATGGTGGTCAGATTCGCCGCATCGCGTCGGATCTCCACTACGCGGTGAACCCTGTTTGGAGTCCGGACAGCAAGCACCTGCTTGCCTATGTTCAATGGGACTCGAATCCACGGGATTGGTACGTGGTTACCATCGACGGCGCGCCTTCGCGGCAAACTGGCATTTTTCGCGCACTTGAACGGCAGGGCTTCTCCATCGGAACGAACCGGCTGCCCCGTTTATCTCAGTGGACGAACCATTCCCTCATTTTTTCGGCGATCTACGGTGATGGTGTGAATGTGTGGCGGATGCCGATCTCCGATGAAGGGCACATTGCGGGCCGCGCGGAACGCCTGACCTCCGGTACGACTGCGGAGGCCGAACCGCTGCTGACGCCGGCGGGCGGCCTGATCTTCGCGAGCCTGAATCTGGTCCAATCCGTCTGGAGCCTTCCGGCAGATACGGACAGCGGAGCCGTTACGGGGGAACTGAAAAAGATTACTGCTGAGACTGCCTCGGCGCAGCCTTCCATTTCTCTGGACGGCCGGACCCTTGCGTTTGTCGTAAATGTGCATGCCAAGGCGCCTCCGCCGGCTTCCGGAGAGCCATCCAACTTTGAAGTGAGGGTAAGGGATCTTTTGAACCGAAAGGAGATCGTCGCGTCCAGTGGTGAACGCGTTGCGTATTTTCCACGAGTTTCGCGGGACGGAACCCGGATCGCATATCTTACGGGCAATCGTCGAATCTACGAAGGCCAAACCGGGAGCCGACCCGCCGAGATGATCTCCGCTGCGTCCGGTGTTGATGATTGGTCACCGGATAACAAGCTCCTACTTTTTGAGAGGGAACCGCCAAGCATTTACGTCTATGACAGGTCATCCAGGCACGATTCCTTGTTCTTACAGAAGCCGGGTTATGCGCTGTTTCAGGCGAAATTCTCGCCGGATAGCCGCGCCGTGGTTTTGATCGGCTGCCATCCCGAAAAAACCGGCGAGGGTTGCGCTATTTTCATCGTGCCGCTCAAGAGCGACGGAACCCCGGAGACGCATGATTGGATCGCTATCGACCACCCCAGTCCGTGGGACGACAAGCCCCGCTGGTCGCCCAGTGGAAATTTGCTTTACTTTGTATCCGACCGCGATGGGAGTTTATGTCTCTGGGCGCAGCGCCTGAACAGCCGCAGCAAGCAGCCGGAGGGTGTTCCTTTCGCGGTCTATCACTTCCACAGTTCCCGTCTGAACATGAACAATCTGGGGACAGTCATGGTTGAGATCGACGTTGCGCGCGACGAAATCTTCTTGGGTCTGGGCGAGCTGACCGGCAACATTTGGAGTTTGAAACACTAGCCGTTTGCTATTTCTTGTCCCGGCTCTCCAGAACCGACTCCGCGTAGTAGTTCACTACCTTGGCTTGGCTCCGGGCCACTTCGTAAAAGGCGGAGCGCAGCACTTGTTCCTTGCCCTGAAACAAGCCTTGACGGATCTCTTCCTGAACTCGCGGATCGCTCAACTGCCGCTGTCCTGCCGGTTCTTTTGCTATAAGCTTGATGATCCGGTAACCTTCCGGAGTGTGCAGAACTGTTGAAACCTGTCCGGGAGTCATGTCCATAATGGCTTTGCGCAGTTCCGGATTCGCCTTGTCGAGCGCGGATTCCGGAACGAATCCCAAGTCGCCGCCATTCGGAGCGGTATTGGCGTCCTCCGAATAGTTTTGCGCCAGAGTTCCGAAATCCTCGCCCTGCCGGACCCGCATATCGAGCATTTGAATCTTGGCTTTCGCCTGCTGATCGTTCTGCGCTTTATCGTTCTTCAGATTGTTAATGTTCGGATCGGGTCCCGGTGTCACCAGAATCTGTGCGAGGCGCACTTTGTTTTCGGCCAGGTTGAAACTGGCTTTGTTGGTGTTATAGAACGCGCTCACGTCCGCATCAGATATAGAAATGTGCGAGCCGATCTCTTTGTTGAAGAGCTTTGTCACGCTCAGTTCTCTCCGAATCTGGGCCTTCAAATCGGAAACGCTCATCTTCCTTTGTTCCAGCACTTTTTGAAACTGCTCCTTTGTATACGGAGCCTTTAATTCGTTGAATTTCGCTTCTACGTCGGCGTCGGATGCCAGCAATCCTTCCTTCTCCGCGCGCTGCAGCATGATCTGGTTATCAATTAAGGCGCGCAGGGCCTCCAGGCGAATTTGGGTTGTCTGGTCGGCATTGGATTTTAGAGAGGCGGCGGGGAATTGGGCGGCAATTGTCCGGTCCAGCTCCGCGTACGTAATCGGGCGGCCGTTTACGGTTGCCGCGACATTCTGCGAGACCGGTTTATTGCAACTGGAGAGTCCCAGAGCGACGCACAAAACGCCCGCGGTCCCGGAGAGGGTGCTCAAACTTCTCTTCATTACTGAAATTTCAAGCCTTTGACTTTTTGATTTCTTCAACCAGCGCGGGCACAATCTCAAAGAGATCGCCCACTGCTCCGTAATCGGCGGTTTCGAAAATGGGCGCGTTCTCGTCCTTGTTGATCGCTACGACCGTTTTCGAACCCTTCATCCCGACCAGGTGCTGGATGGCCCCGGAAATACCGATGGCGAAGTAAATCCTAGGCGATACAGTTTGTCCGGAGCTGCCAACCTGCCGTTCCATCGGTAGCCAGCCATTGTCGCAAATCGGCCGCGAGGCGGCCAGTTCCGCTCCCAGTACGCCTGCAAGCGCCTCGACAACCGGCAGATTGTCCTTCTCCTTAATACCGCGCCCGACGGAGACGATCACGTCTGCTGCTGTCAGATCAACGGAGCGTTGCGCTTCGCGAAATGGCTCTTCCGGCTGGCTTCGAATCTGCGCGCTATCCAATTTCACTGCAAACCGCTCGATCTGCGCTTGTCCATCGCCGGGCTCCATGGCTCGGAACGCCCCGGCCTGCACAGACGCGAATTGAGGATTGCCGTTCGCGCGAACATCCGCGCTTAAC
Source organism: Bryobacteraceae bacterium (assembly GCA_025980435.1). Classification (GTDB taxonomy): domain Bacteria; phylum Acidobacteriota; class Terriglobia; order Bryobacterales; family Bryobacteraceae; genus Bog-105. The sequence continues at coordinate 3,593 of JAICXK010000033.1, read as the reverse complement.
TTCCCCTGAAAGAGCTGCCGTACAAACACTGCCTGATCGTTCTCGGTCTTCACGCCTACTACATCGCTGATAAACGCTTTCCGGAAACGAGTTGAAAGCTTCGGCGCATAATCGCGAACTTGGTAGCTATGTGGGAAGACGATGAGGCGGGGTTGGTGCGCCCGAATCAACTGCTCCAGCGCGGCCGTGTATCCGTCCGGCGTGTACCGCGCCAGAAGCGGGTTGTCTGTCGCGAAGACCTTCCGGAATTCATAGCGCGCGGCATCGTTTGCAAGCCCATCGATTGCCGAACCCAGCACGACAGCTTGCAAGGGCACGCCCAGGGATTCGGCTATCATCTTTCCGGCCGCTGCGGCCTCAAAGGCCATTCGGTTCCACTTGCCGCCGTGCTGCTCAAGAACCACCAGAACGCTCATAGTACCCGCGCCTCAAATCTGAGCTTCTCTACTAACTGACGTGCGACGTCTTTCGGGTCCCCGGAAAGGATTTGCGTATGCTTTGCGTGGGCTGGTAAATAAATGCGTTCCATAAGCGCGGAAGGAGCCGTATCCGGAACCAGATCGGATGCGGATACAGTCTTCACTTCCTTCGTCTTGGCCTTTTTAATTCCCATCAGTGTGGCGTAGCGGAGTTTCTTAATGCCCGATTGAACCGTCAACACCGCGGGCAATGGCAGGATTACATTCTGAAACCAGCCGTCTTCCAACTCCCGCTTGACGCGGATGGTATTGCCTTGCGGTTCCACTTCCATCACAATCGTCGCGTGCGCATATCCGAGCAGTTCGGCCAGGATCACTCCTGTCTGACCGTAGCCGAGATCATCCGATTGCAAACCGGTCAGAATCATATCGGGTAATTCTGCCTTCAGGACCGCCGCGAGCAGTGCCGCCGTCGTCAAAGCGTCGCGCGGCCCCAGATCTTCTGCCTGGACGTGAATCGCCCGATCGGCGCCTTTCGCCAACGCCTCGCGAATCGTCTGCGATACGCGTTGCGGGCCGGCGCAGATCACCACCACTTCACCCCCAAGCTTCTCCTTTAGCTGCAGCGCTTCTTCAAGAGCGTAGGCGTCGGGTTCATTCATTTCGTAGCTGAGATCGGATTCGTCCAGCCAAGTGCCCTCGCCGTTGATGCGCAGCAAGGAATCGCGGACAGGAACCTGCTTAACAGAAACGATAATCTTCATGCAGTATCGGGTCGCCCGGCTTGGGCAACCTCAGGGACATCTTTTTCAGTATGACGGACTCCGTTGGAGCGTCTATCTCAACCCTTTCAGTTGGTGGCGCTGCTCTTCGGGTGCCTTGTCACGTGCCCTTCTTCTTTCTCATCTCGTTCAGTGTCTGCCTCAATATTGGGAGCACGGCCAAGTCCTTCTCGCCGGCTAACCGTTCCTTCAAAGAGATCAGGGTTTCCAAATCGAGAACCCGGATACAGACGCCCTCGCCAATAGTCATCTCGATCGAGTGCGAAAGCAGATCGGAAAAGGTAAGGTTCTCACCGATAGTGGCGAGTAGATCGACCGGTCCATAACGCGTCGCAAGGTTAAGGTGACCTCCTCCAACAAGATGGCTTCGCGTCGGATGTAAACGCCTCTCTGGCTGGATGCGGAAGATCGCTTCAATAGATTGCAGAACCATTAACAGGCGATCGATGTTTCCGGGTTCTCGTGAGTAGAGAAGATCGACATCATAAGTTTGGATGGGTGCACCGTTCAAAACCGCAGCCAAACCGCCAACGAGAATGAATTCAACCTGCGCGTCCGAAAGGCTTCGCAGTGCTGCAATCAGGCTACTGGAGCGTCCCGGTAATTTCATCACGCTCTGAGGTCGCTTGCTAACGCGCGCGGCTCTGTATGCCTTACCGAGTCGCGACCGCCAGGGAGCGATTTCTCAGAGACGCTACGTTCAGCCGTTACGATCTGGCCGAGAAGGTGCACTGCTCCCTGCATTCAGCTGGCGAATCATCATGATCTCATTGATCCGTTCCTCATGAAACTGCAAGCGCTCGGCGGGCGTTAGAGAAAGCATCCAGCGAATCAGAGTCAGGTCCACGCCGTCTTCACTGTACTCGGGAAGCGGGGCGGGATCCATAAGATCGGTGTCTGATTCCGCCATAAGGTCAGGATAACGGCTTCAATTCCAGAATCTCGGCACGCCATGGAGGAAAGCGCCTTCCACGGCCAGTTTCCGGCGGATTGGCGGCGGCTCCATATCGCGCTCTTCCGAATCAAAAATCTTCTCCCCTTGCGAGATGAGGTAATCGGCCGTGCGCGCGGCCAGGCACTGGATGGTAAGCCCCGGATTTGCCGAGCCCTGCGTCGGCAGAATGCTCCCGTCACAGACAAACAGGTTTGACACCTCGTGCGTGCGCCCGAACTTATCAACCACCGAGGTGGCCGGGGCACTGCCCATTCGCGCCGCACCCACCAGGTGAGCGTAGCGGGATTCTTGCACCACTTCTTCCGCTCCCGCCGCCCGCATCACGTCGATAACCGTCTTCTTCCCAAACTCGATCAGCTTCTTGTCGTTCTCATGCAGAGTGAAGGTGACGTTTGCAACGGGAATTCCGAACTGATCCTTTTCATCCGCAAGCTGCACGCGATTATCGGCCCACGGCAGGATCTCTCCAAGCACTCCCAGCGTGGCCCAATGGTTGTAATCCATCATCACGCGGCGCATGCCCCAGCCCCAGGCGCCCTTCGCCTTCATCATTTGCTTCGCAAATGCGATGGGTAGAGGCGCAACGCTCTGAATCGCGAAACCCCGCGCGAACCCGCGGCTCGGGTCTGTTTCGTAGAAGTGTTCCGTCAGCGCGTGGGCTGGCGGCGCTTTGTACAATCGAATCAATTCGGCAAAGCGGCCCAGCACAACGTTTCCGGCCTGCGCCATCAAGTACCGGCCGACCGTATCGCTCGAATTCGCCAGGCCATGCTCGTGCCCCGGGCAAGCGGAATTCAACAGCAGGCGTGGAGTTTCAATGGCGTATCCGGAGACAATCACTGCCTTCGCTCGTTGAAAATGCTCATGCCCCTCCTGGTCGTAATAAGACACGCCATTTACGCGCGTCTTGCTTTCCATCGAGATCCGGAAGGCCATTGAATGATCTCGAATCTCCGCGCCATATCGCAGCGCCTCGGGAACGTGTGTAATGAGAGTGCTGGCTTTTGCGCCGACTTTGCAGCCTTGAATACAAAATCCTCGATAGATACAATGCGGCCGGTCGCCGCGCGAAGCAGACAGGATCGCGACGGGGCCGCCGCCCACCATCGGAATACCTAGTTTCGTGCAACCCTTCATCAGCACATCTCCGATCCCGCCGAGCGGATGTGGGCCGTAGGGATATCCATGGGGATCGCCCCAGGGGAAATGTGCCGGACCTGCTATCGGGATCTCGCGTTCCAGCAGCTCGTAATACGGCTTCAGATCATCGTACGTGATGGGCCAATCCGCGCCGACGCCGTCCTCGGTATGGACGCGAAAATCCGATGGATGAAAGCGCGGCGCAAACGCGGCCCAATGAACTGAGCCTCCGCCTACGCCTTTGCCGCTGTTGTTTTCACCCAACGCCAGAGGGTCTTCTCCGCCGGTGACCCGCGG
>JAICXK010000161.1 GCA_025980435.1 Bryobacteraceae bacterium | reverse complement strand
TGGATGACCGAGACGCGCAACTTTATGCCGCTGGTTTTCGTGCTGGCGGTTGTAGCGGCGCGGTATTTTACGAGAGGCGGCGGGGAGGCCGGAGACAACTATATCCCGGCCCACCGGATAAACACCGCGGCAAGCACTCCGCCGCAAACCGGGCCGAAAATCGGCACCCACGCGTAGCTCCAATCCGAAGGTCCTTTACCGGCCAGGGGAAGAATGCTGTGCATGATGCGCGGCCCAAAATCCCGCGCTGGATTAATGGCGTATCCGGTGGTCGCCCCCAGCGAAAGGCCGATGCTCCATACCAGCGCTCCGATCAGCCATGGTCCCAAGCCTGGCGCCAGCCCTCCCGGTGCGATTCGTTTCGAAACCAGCGCAGCCGCGACTACGACTAATACAAAAGTCCCAATTACCTCACTCAAAAAATTCCAGCCAAGGCTTCGTATCGCCGGGACTGTCGAGAAACACATCAGCTTCTTGGCCGTGCTCTCGGTAGGACCCCAATGCGGCATGTAGAAAAGCCATACCAGGAGCGCGCCCACCATGGCTCCCAAAATCTGAGCGGGGATGTAAGTCCACAGCCGCTCCGCGTGCCCGCTCGTAATTACTGAGGCGACGGTAAACGCCGGATTCAGATGCGCGTCCGAGTCGCCCATCGAAATGCTTACCGCAACGGCTGCGAACACGGCAAGTCCCCAGCCCGTCGTGATTACGATCCAGCCTCCGCCCTCTGCTTTTGAGCGCGACAGCAAAACGCCGCCTACTACACCGTTCCCTAAAAGAATGAGGATCATGGTCCCCACAAACTCGCCTAATGCGGCTGAATGCATAACTCGTGCTGTTCCCGCCTTTCAATCGTTCCAAATATAGTGTTCTGCCACTTCTCTAAAATTTGCTATTTGCCGGCGCTCCCAATCCGCATCGCGCGCCAGTTCCTGTTTCATCAATACGGCGACGGCCGGCGCGCATTCCAGACTTGCACGCGCATCCAGGAATAACGCGCGCGTTCTCCGCGCCAGGACATCTTCCACTGTCCGCGCCATCTCGTAACGGACGGCCCAGACGACCTCCGCGCGCCGGAACGGCAGCTTCGGATGAATTGGTTCACGCAGCTCCGGACCTTCCTGCGCGAGTTGGTGGAGCGCCGGCAGATCCGCGCCGTATACCCGCTCCCATTCGTTGCCGGCTTCGGGCTTGAGGCTCCATCCATGCAGATGCAGTTCCGCCGTTCGCGAGGGAGCCGCCGCCAAGCCGCATAAGGATGCCGCGCGATCCACAACGTCCTCTCCCATCCTTCGGTAGGTGGTCCATTTGCCGCCGGTGATGGTCACCAGTTTTGCATCCGAAATGAAGATGGTGTGGTCGCGCGAAATGGCTGCGGTATTCTTTGTGTCTTCGCGGCGCACCAGCGGACGCTGCCCCGACCAGATGCTGCGCACATCGCTGCCACCTGGACGCCGTCCTAAGAATCGCTCAATGTGCCCCATCAGGAAGCTGCGTTCTTCCGGGAGCGCGCGAGGCTCATATTTCGCTTCGGGAACCGGATCGTCGGTCGTCCCTACGACGACCGCATCGTGCCATGGAATCGCGAACAGCACGCGTTTGTCGGAGGTTCGCGGAATCATCATGGCGGCATCGCCGGGCAGGAATTCGCGCGGCAACACGACGTGAGATCCCTGGCTCACCGCGATGACCGACTTCGCTTGCGGCTCATCCATGCCCCGCAGCACGTCCGAAAAAATTCCGGTAGCGTTGATGACTACCTTCGCGCGGCAATGGAAGCCGGCGCCGGTTTCGTGATCCGTTACCGCAACGCCGCGGATCACGCCGTTTCGCTTCAGCAAAGCAGTCACACGCGTGTAGTTGAGAGCTGTCCCGCCTAAATCCACGAACGTTCGCAGTAAAGCGATCGCATAGCGCGCATCATCGAATTGCCCGTCGAAATAGCGAATTCCGCCCTTCAGACCGCCGCGCCGGACCGTTGGCAGCGCATTCAATGTCGATTTTGGCGAGAGAATGCGTGACCGCCCGATGCCTTCGCGCCCGGCGAGCAGATCATACAAGGTCAAGCCAACGCCATAAAACGGCAGTTCCCAAAGGGTATAGGCGGGAATGACAAAAGTACGGCGGTGCGCCAGGTGCGGGGCGTTTCGCAGCATGCGTCCGCGCTCGCGCAACGCTTCCAGCACCAGTTTTATGTTCCCCTGCTGCAGATAGCGCACGCCCCCATGTACCAGCTTCGTGCTCCGGCTGGAAGTCGCCTTCGCAAAGTCTTCGGCCTCCAGCAGCAGCGTGCGATAACCGCGCGAAGCCGCTTCGACTGCCGTACCGAGTCCGGTCGCGCCGCCACCGACGACGATGAAATCCCACTCGGGGTCCGCGGCGATCTCTCGAAGGAAGTCTTCTCGAAGAAGCCTAGTCAAGCCGTTTCCCAGTTCCGGGCCCGATCGAGCGCGCGCGTCCAGCCGGCTTGGCGGGCGCGCCGGGTAGGCTCGTCCAGGGCCGGGATAAATCGCCGGTCCACTGCCCACTGCTTCGCGATGGTTTGTTCGTCCGGCCAGTATCCGACGGCCAGTCCGGCCAGGTAGGTTGCGCCGAGCACGGTGGTTTCCGGATTCGCCGGCCGGGTGACGGGACACCCCAGCAGATCGGCCTGAATCTGCATGAGCAGATTGTTCCGGGATGCGCCTCCATCCACGCGCAGTTCCTTCAGCTGTACACCAGAATCGCTCTCCATCGCGGAAATAATGTCCGCGATCTGAAAGGCGATGCCTTCCAGAGCGGCCCGCGCAATGTGCGCCCGATTTGCGCCGCGCGTCAGACCGACAATTGCGCCGCGAGCATACTGGTCCCAATGCGGCGCGCCCAGCCCGGAAAAGGCCGGAACTACATAGACGCCCGCTGTGTCGGGCACGCTCGCAGCGAGTTCCTCAATCTCCGGCGCGCTGCGGATGATCTGCAGCTCGTCGCGCAGCCACTGCACCACCGCGCCCGCGATGAACACGCTGCCTTCCAGAGCGTAAGTGACCTTGCCACCGATTCTCCAGGCGATCGTTGTCAGAAGCTTGTTGCGCGAACGCACCGGCTTGTCCCCGGTGTTCAGCAGCATGAAACTGCCGGTGCCGTAGGTGCATTTCACCATTCCGGGCTGCATGCACATCTGCCCGAATAACGCCGCCTGCTGGTCGCCCGCGATGCCCGCGACCGGCACTCCCTGCAGTGCTCCCGCGGCCTTTGCGCACACTTCGCTGGAGCCAACTACTTCCGGCAGCAGCGCACGCGGAATGTCAAGCAAGGCGAGGAGTTCGTCATCCCATTGCTGCGTGTGCAGGTTGAACAGCATAGTGCGCGATGCGTTCGTCACGTCCGTTACGTGCCGGTCGCCGCCGCTCAGCTTCCAGATCAGCCAGCTATCCACCGTCCCAAACGCCAATTCGCCCTTTTGCGCGCGTGCTCTCACGTTCGGAACGTTATCCAGCAGCCAGCGAATCTTGCTTGCCGAGAAGTAGGCATCAATCACGAGACCGGTCTTGTCCTGGATCAAAGGCTCATGGCCTTCCTCGCGAAGCTGGTCGCAGAAACCGGACGTGCGCCGGTCCTGCCAAACGATTGCGTTATAAACCGGCTCGCCGGTCTTGCGATCCCAGATGAGGGTGGTCTCGCGCTGGTTTGTGATCCCTATGGCGGCAACCGAATCGGCGTTTACGTTCGCTTGCGCCAGCGCCTCCATCGCCACACCGAATTGGGATGACCAGATTTCCACGGGATCATGCTCTACCCATCCCGGCTTCGGAAAGATTTGCTTAAAAGGCGTCTGCGCCGATCCGTGCACGCGGCCATCATGTCCCAACAACACTGCTCGCGAACTGGTGGTGCCCTGATCAAGCGCCAGGATGTAGGTCATCGAAATGAGGTTAGCAAGCCCGGTGGCGGGCACTATCATGGCAAAGTGAGTCGTCTCGCCGTACTCTTGCTTGTTTCCACGATCTTGTACGCGGATACTGACGCACCGGCGCTGCGGCTGCCCGGCACAGTTCAGCCGGTACGCTATTTGGCCACGCTCACCGTAGTGCCGGGCCAGGACCGCTTCAGCGGCGATATCCGTATCGATCTGCAAATCAGGCGGGCAACGTCCGTGATCTGGCTCAATGCCAAGGCGCTCGATCTGCAAACAGGCAGCGTTCACCAGGGAAGCGCCTCTCTTCCGGTACAGTTTCAGTTCGCGCCCAACGATTTCGTCGCGGTGAAGACCGCCACCAGGCTCCAGCCCGGGCGAGCGCAGCTAGAAATCCGTTATTCGGGCGAACTCAGCCGTACGCTTACCGATGGCGCTTTTCAGCAGCGGCAGGGGAACGATTGGTATGTCTTCACCAAATTCGAACCTGTAACGGCACGCCGCGTGTTCCCGTGCTTCGATGAGCCCTCGTTCAAGGTACCGTGGCAGCTCACGCTAAATATTCCGAAGGATCTGAAGGCGTTCTCCAATACGCCCCAGGTCTCCGAGGATATCGGGAAAAGCGAGACAAAATCAGTGCGCTTCGCCGAGACGAAGCCTCTTCCCTCTTACCTGGTCGCCTTTGCCGTGGGTCCATTCGACGTGGTGCCTACTGCGCCGATCGGGAGGAATCACCGGCCGGGGAACATCATCGTTCCGCGCGGCCGCGCTTCCGAAGCAGCCTACGCCGCTTCTGTCACGCCCAAGCTGATTGAACTGCTCGAATCCTACTTTGGCACGCCGTATCCATACGAAAAGCTCGACCAGATTGTAGTTCCGCTCACGACGGTCTGGGGAGCGATGGAAAATGCCGGACTGATCGCCTTTGGCGATTTCCTTCTTTCGCCGCCCCAGCAAGACTCGGAACTTCGCCGCCGCCGGCGCGCCCACACGATGGAGCACGAGATGTCGCATCAATGGTTTGGCGATCTGGTTACGACCGCCTGGTGGAACGACATCTGGCTGAACGAAGCCTTCGCTAGCTGGCTATCGAGCAAGCTGCTCGATGAATGGAAGCCGGAGTGGAATATCAAAGCCGATGCCGCCCGTTCTATTAACGTGATGCGGGCCGATAGCCTGACGACTGCGCGCAAAATCCGCCAGCCGATTGAGGCTCCGGGCGATATCGCGAATGCATTCGATGGAATCACGTACGGCAAAGGCGAGGCGGTGATCGGCATGTTCGAAAATTACGTTGGTCCGGACGCTTTTCAAAACGCCGTCCGGTTGTACTTGCACCAGCATGCCTGGGGCAACGCAACGGCCGCCGATCTTCTTGCCGCGATCGACCAGATTTCGCCAAAGAGCAAAGCCGGGCCGGCATTCTCGACATTCCTGAACCAGGTCGGGTTCCCGCTGATAAGCGTGCGCCAGGAATGCGCTGCCCATGATTCCGTGTCGCCAGTTCTGCATCTTTCGCAGACGCGGTTCCGTCCCGCTGGCTCGACAGCATCTGCGGATCAACTCTGGCAAGTACCGGTCTGCGCGGTTTGGAGCGACACCGGCGGCATGCATCGGGAATGCGCTCTGCTTACGAAAGCTTCCACTGTTTTAAAGCTGGCGGCGGCGCAAAGCTGCCCAACCTGGTTATCGGCTGACGCCCGTGCGGCCGGTTACTATGCCATTTCGTATCAGCCGTCCATGGCGAGCCATCTTGTCCGCGAAGGCTTGCCGCGATTACAACCGGCCGAAAGCGCGGCTGTCCTCCGCAATGTCGAATTGATGTTTTCGTCCGGTCTCGGCAATCTGGGCCAGGATCTGGAATTTGTGGGTGCATTTAGCGGAAGCGGCGACCCGGGGCTGGTGCGCCAGTCTGCGGAGATGGTTGGAAGTGTCGTCAAGTTTGTTCCGGAAGATCTCCGCGACCGGTATGCCGCCTGGATTCGCTCGTTATATCAATCGCGGGCCCGCGAACTAGGTTGGCTCCCGAGGCCCGGCGAGTCCCAGGAGACGCGGCTGCTGAGAATCGAGATCGTACCGCTGGTTGCAACACGGGGAGCGGATAGTGAACTTGCGTTGCAAGCCCAGAAACTCGCTTCCGAATGGCTCCAAAACCGCTCGGCCCTGGATAGCGACATGGTTGTTCCTGTTCTGTCCACTTCAGCCTGGGACGGCGATCGGGCGTTCTTCGACCAGCTCGTCACTGCGTTGAAGGAAAGCAAGGTGCAACGCGAGCGGCTCTGGATTGCGGATGCGTTCACCTCGTTTCGGAATCCCGCTCTTGCCCGCGCCGCACTTGCATTGTTCTTCGCGCCTGGCATCGACCCGCGAGAGATCGAACGCAATCTCTTCGGCGCACCGCCAGAAACCCGCCAGCTTGTCTGGGACTTCGTCCGGCAGAACTTTCACAAGCTGAACAGCACGCTTCCGGGCGCGCGCGGCATTCCGTTCGGGGCCAGGCTGCCGCTCTCCGCATCCGGCTTTTGCGATGCCGGGCACCGCGACGAGGTTGGCGCCTTCTTTCAGCCCCGCATCGCCAGCCTGCCTGGAGGCGCCCGCAACCTGGCAAACACGCTCGAAGATATTCGCCTTTGCGCCGCCCGGGCCGAAGTTGTGCGACCGGTAGTCGAGGCATTCCTGCGGAAGCGGTGAGTATTACTTTATAGCCGCGCGATTCTGCCGGCGAAATCCAAGGCTGACCCTTCAAGCACCACTCCGCCGCTTTACATGGCCATACTTTCCGGGTTGGGTAAAAAATGCTTTCCCGGCAGGGAACCGCATGCTCATAAGTGCCTGCAACATCAAAGAAAACTCTTTGGCATTTCAGATGCTCAAAGAGCCACGTACACGATGAGATTGGCTCAGGGAACAATGGTTGCTCCGCACCCAAACCCCACAAGCATTACACCCAACCCGTAAGATTCTTCAATAACCCAACTAAAAACCCACCCGACCAGTTCCCTGAGCGCATTACGCAGGCACAATCTCGGGCCTGCCCTTAGGAATCGCGTCAAGCACATCTTTACCGATCCCAACGTGCTGTGTAATCAATTCCGGCGGCGTATGGGTCACCCACTCCGATAACGACAACTCCTGGAAGCGATCCGACTTAAACATCTCAAGAAAAATCAAGTCGGTGTCGCCTGTGTTTTCGACGTAGTGGCCGAGCGTCCTGGGCACGTAGCCGACATCGCCCGCATTGAAATCGGCCGTCCGGGCTTTGCTGCCGTTGAAGAAAACCGTCATGCGGCCTTTACCCTGTATGTAGTACTGCCATTCGTCGGCATTTTGGTGCCAATGCAGTTCGCGCAGGCCGCCGGGCTTCACAATGACGTGCGCTGCGGCAATTCCGGCCGAAGCCGGGAAATTGCGTGCATCCACGACGCGCACTTCGCCGGATTTGCTCCGTTTCGTCGGGGCCATCTTGCTCATGGCGAAATGGAAGGCGACCGGCGAAAGGCCGGCCGGTCCCGATGCCGCGTGCTGATCCTGTTCCAAAGGTCCGGGCACAGGAGCCTGGAAAATGTAACGCCCATTGGGCGGGACATGATAGACGGGCTCCAGCGCAGTTTCTTTCACCCCCCAATTTTTTGCCAGCACTTCGGGCGGCGTGTGACGGGTCCAATCGGAAAGCAGCGTTGTATTGCCTTCGGAAAACTTGCCGTCATCGAAGACCAGTACGAACTCCGCGCCGTCCGGCGCCAGACCCTGAATCGAATGAGGAGTACCGGTTGGGAAAAACCACAAATCGTCAGGCCCAACGTCCTGCACGAACGTCCTCCCGTCGTTGTCGATCGCCGTGATGCGAGCCTTGCCGCTCAACATAAGCGCCCATTCGGCGGCGGCGTGCCAGTGCAGCTCACGGATTCCGCCCGCGGTCAGACGCATGTTCACGCCTGCAATATCCTTTGAAATAGGGAACTCCTCGACCGTGACCTGGCGGGACCAGCCGCCGTCCTGAATGCGCCGGTGCGCGACCGAGAACGAATTCCAGAAACCCGGCGCTTCGCCATGATCGGTCGGGGGAGGCTGGAAAACGTTTGGGCTGGCATCCTTCATCAGCTTATTTTCCGGACCAATGTCGCTTGCACTTCTGTCCTGTGCGCTTGCGATGGCAACTGCAGTCAATGTTGCGGGCGCTGCCGCCAGGAAATTCCGTCTGTTGGTTTTCTCTCGGTTTTTCGTCATGGTTGTGGCTACCAGATGCGAACTAACCTAACAAATGACGAATTCGGAGTCGATTTAGACGCGCGGCTGATCGAAAAATGGCAGAATCAGCCGGTCCAGTTCGTCGTCGCTATAGGAATTGAGCCGCACATCTCTATGGAGAGACCAATGCTCGAGGTGGCTGACGGATGAGCCGGGCGCGAGGTCCACCAGGGGACCGAGGGTTTCGAGTTCGAGAAAATCTCCGTTTGTAAAAATCTCAAACGAGCAGTGGAAATCGGGATGAGGAAGTGCGGGATTTGCATGAGCACGCTTTACGAACAAATCCGTTCCAAGCAGATATGCCGCAGCGGTATTTTCGTGAAACAGGCCGGCCTTCTGGGGCGAGTGATCGGCGGGATTCTGCTTGAGAATGAGGTATTTCTTTGTAAACCGCCAGCGTTGATCTGAGAAATCCGTATACGCCCACATAACCAGTGGATTCGTCGGCTGAAGACATTCTTCGTGGCAGCCGCGGGGTGGAAAAATGGCGATCCCTGAGCCTCCGGAGGCCATCTGGCTCAGCGCCCAGAGGGCAAGGTGGCGAGTCTTCGAACCGGCGTTCTCAATCCGGTGAGTGACAGTAACGGAGCCGTCCGCCGCGAGTTGCAGCGAGATTTCTTTTTGTAGAGATGTCTCCGGTTCAACCGGCTGCAGAAGCGTGATTACCTGGCCATCGACGGTCGCCTTGATGGGGCCGTTGTCGAGCGCATAGGTCTCGGGAACAATTTCCGGCGCCATCCACAGGCGATGCCCCCCGCGCATCATCCAGGAATCTTCGCCCGATCTGCCAAGTTGATCCGGAAATTCGGCGAAGAGATTCGGCCCGTTCACGAACCCGTAGCGAATGACGCGCGGACCCACATCGGCGGTGGTGACGAGCTCCACTTCTCCGTTCGTGAGGCGGTAGCAGTTCGGCCATCCGGCATATGGAATTCTTTCAATTTTAATTTCCGTCATTGAATAAGTTATGCTTTTATCGCGAAAACAGCATCGACCAGCGACCCGGTACGCTTGCCATCGACGCTGCTGAACCCCGCGGCTTCGAGGAGACGGCGATACTCGCCCAGAGTGCGCTCGCGCCCATCCGTGCAGACCAGCATATTGAGATCCTGCATGAGGGAATAGACGGGACCAGACCGGTCATCGTCAACAAGCGCCTCAGCGAGTAGCAGACCACCTCGGGAAGGAAGCGCGGCAGCAATCTTTGCGAGCAACGGACAAGTCTTAGCGTCATCCCAATCGTGGAGGATGCGACCGAGCGCGTACAGATCGCCCGGCGGGAGCGGCTCTGCGAAGAAATCGCCCGTAACGAAGTTCACACGATCGGAAACAGGAGACTGAGCGATATATTCCCGGGCGAACGGCTCGACGCGCGGGAGGTCCACCACAGTGGCCCGCAGATTCGGGTAGGCACGGCAGGCTGCGATGGCGAGATGGCCGGTCGCGCCGCCGAGGTCAACCAGATGAGTAAAGCGGCTGAGGTCGAACGCACGGACAATCCGGTCTGAGGAAAGGACGCCGAAGCCGTTCATCGCGCGGACGAAATTGGCGGTCGCCTGCGGGTCGCGGTAATAGTAGTCGAACAGGGCGTCGCGGCTGCCGAATGCCTGCGCCCAGCGATTCGAACCCTCGCGAACGGCGTCTTCCAGATGCGCCCAGAGGTGAAACAGCGACTCGTCGGAGTAGACGATGTAGCCGGCGAAGCTGTCAGGGCTGGTGCTTACAAGATAGCGGGATGCGGCGGGAGTGTTTCGATACAATTCGCCGTCGCAGGCGAGAAGCCCGAGCGCGACGCAGGCTGCCATCAAACGGTCGAGAGCGGCTGGATTTGCTTCTATCTGGGATGCCAGCGCGTCGGCCGGTTGCGGCTTGCTCTCCAGGCGATCGAAAACGCCGAGCCGAACAGCCGTAAACATGGCCTTGGATCGCCGGAACGCTTCGATGTAATCGAGAATCGCGCCGGGATCAGTCGCGACGGTGGGTTGGGTGGTCATGCAAAGTGATCGAATCCTTTGGGTGGAAGAGTGCGGCCGCCGAAACGGGCTTCGCCCGGGTGATCGCGCGTTACAGAGCCTATGGCAGAGACAGTCAGGCCCGCGATTTCGCTGGGAATCCTCATACGTGAAGATGCAGTGAAAAGAAGCTCGTAATCTTCTCCACCGTGCAGCGCCTCGCGGAGAGATGCGCGAGGGGCAATGGGTAGATGAGGGCCGATCTCTGCCCCCACGCCGGATTCAGCGCAGAGACGAGTAAGGTCGAGCGAAAGCCCGTCGCTCAGGTCCATACAGGCAGAAATGCCCAGTTTACGAAGTGCGATCCCGGCTGCGACGCGCGGTTCGGGGCGGAGATGCCGGCACCAGGACGCGCCGCGCCGGGTCCTGAACCCGTGCGCCGAACCACCCAGCTCGCCAGTGACGTAGATGCGATCACCGGGTTTTGCTCCGCTGCGAAGAAGAGCTTTGCCGCGAGGGATGCGTCCGCAAC
>JAICXK010000077.1 GCA_025980435.1 Bryobacteraceae bacterium | reverse complement strand
GCGGCCGGGAGATCAGGGCCGTATCCAATCTGACTCTGCGGGTACCGGTAGGCGTGAAGTACGGCTTGCTGGGTCCGAACGGGGCGGGGAAAACCACCTTCGTGAAGATGCTTCTTTCGGCAGTGAACCCGACTATGGGCCGGGCCGTGCTGTTTGGTAAAGATGCGCGAGACCCGGAAGCGAGGCGGCCGGTCGGATACCTGCCTGAAAACCATCGCTTCCCCACTTATCTCACCGGACGCGGAATGCTGGACTTTTATGCGGCGCTTTCGGGCATGGAGTCAGCCGAACGAAAGAAGCGGATTCCGGAGTTTCTGGACCTTGTGGGACTCAATACCTGGGGCGATGTACGGTTGAAAAAGTACTCGAAAGGCATGCTGCAGCGGCTCGGGCTGGCGCAGGCTTTGATTCACAAACCCAGGCTGCTGGTTTTGGACGAGCCGACGGATGGCGTGGATCCGGTGGGCCGGCGCGAAATCCGCGATATTTTAAACGGACTTACCGGAACGGGCGTTACGGTTTTCATCAACTCGCACTTACTCAGCGAGGTGGAGGCATTCTGCGAGTATGTTGCCATCCTGCGAAAGGGCGAGCTGGCGCTGGAAGGCAAAGTAAGTTCGCTTGTGGCCGGGCGCGGTTTTCGTATCTGCGCCTCCGGCGTGCCGGAACAGGCGCTTGCCGAAATCAAGGCGCTTGGCGCGGCGGTCCTGCCGTCACCGGAAGGCGTGGAGATCCAGGCGATCAGCCGCGAACAGGCGAATTTGGCGATTGATCGAATTCGGGCCGGCGGCGGAATGATAGACAGCGTTGCCGCTTCCAACAGCAGCCTGGAAGACGTGTTCATTCGCACCTTGCAAAGCGGGAAGGCGGCGTGATTCGAAGCATGAAACAAGCGAGCGCATTACAGGCTCTGATTTCCGACACCTTTCAAGAGGCCCGCGCGCGATGGCTATTCTGGGGCCTGTTCGCGCTATCCAGTTTGTTGATCGCGATCTTTCTCTTTGTTTTGAAGATCGATTTGGTGCAAGGCGCGGTCACGTTCATGGGCATTCAATCGACCAGCAAACCGCTGGGCGACATCGACAGGTTCGTGAACACCTCCTATTCCTGGGTGTCGATCGTGCTTTACATCTGGGGCACCTTCCTCGCCGTCTTCGCTTCGGCCGGCCTGATCCCGAGCGTACTGGAAGCGGGACGCATCTCCCTCCTGTTATCGAAGCCGCTTACCCGCACGCGCCTGCTGATGGGGCGCTATCTGGGGAATGTAGCGGTGGTCGCGCTGAATCACATCTACCTGATCTGCAGCGTGTGGATCATTATCGGAATCAAGACGCACATTTGGGAGCCGCGATTCCTGCTGGCGATTCCCATCAGTATCTTCATCTTCGCGGTGCTGCTGTGCGTTGTGGTTCTGATCGGAGTGCTTTCGGAATCGGCAGCGCTCTCGGTGATGGTTGCGGTCGCGCTGATGCTGGTCAGCACGATTCTGGCGCAGCGGCAAATTGTAGTGAAGCTGCTGAGTTCGCAGTGGTCACGGGATCTGTGGATGGCGTTCTACTGGATTATCCCGAAAGTATTCGACCTGGGCGCGGCGATGAAACAGCTCATTCTGTTCGACCGGCAGGCGGACTGGATTACGCCGGTCTGGACTTCGGCCCTGTTCGGTATCGTGGTGCTTTGGAGCGCGGTCTATACGTTCCAGAAGCGGGATTTCTAATTGCAAAGACTCTTTTCAGTCGCTCTAATGGCCGGGTTGGTTATCTCGGCCGGATGCGGAACGCAGCAAAGCACCGGAATCTCGATCGACCGGACGGTTCGCCGCTTGATCCCATCCGATGCCAGGGCGCTTGGCGGGGTCCATATCGAGGCGCTCAAGAGCACGACGCTTTACAAACGGGAAGGGAGCCGCCTCAACGTGCCGCTCCTGGATTCGGCCGCGGAACGCATGGGTGTGGACCCGCGGCGGGATATCTCGAACATGGTTTGCGCCTGGGACGGAAAGAAGTTTCTGTTCATCGTGCAAGGCCGCTTTTCGCCCGCTGATCTGAAGCAGAAGTTGAAGGCCGCGGGAGCGCACGAAACTCCTTACCGGAAGTACAAGCTGGTCGGCGATATTAACAATTCCGTTGCCTTCCTCAGCGAGAGCCTGGCGATTGCGGGACCGCTGGATGCGGTGGAGCCTGCTATCGACCGTTTCGAGGACGGGCATGGCGGAATCCCGGAGAGCCTTAAGCCGGAAATGGACAAGATTCCGAAGGGTGATCAGATATGGCTTGCCAGCACGGGCGGCCTCCCGTTTGTGGAGATGCGGATGCGCTCCGATATCGAATCCGCGCTGTCGAACATCGTCGATTACATCAGCAGTTCCAGCGCCGGGATCAAGGTGGACAGCGGGCTGCACTTACAGGCTGAACTCAGTTGCGTCTCCGAGCAGGGCGCAAAGCGCGTTCACGATGCCCTGCGCGGCATCATCGGCTTTGGGCGGCTTTCGACCAAAGACAATGAAACGGACATGCTTCACGTCTACGATTCGATTCAGGTGGAGCAGAAGGGACAGGCGGTCCAGATCCGGTCCGACCTCAGCGGCGATCTTGTTGACGCACTGCTGAACCGTTTCCTCAGCCCGAAGCCGGGCCGCGCCGCGTAACCAAGCGAGTCAGGGCGAACTGTCCGGCATACTGGAAAGAAGTGTTTCAGGATATCGAAGAGAAACTATCCGCTGTTTTCGAAAACCAACTTAAAAATAAGTTTGGCATCGATGCAAAAGTCAACGTGGGGCAGCCCAGGCAGGGGTCCTTTGGCGAACTGGCTATTCCCGTGGCGTTTCAGCTTGCCCGGCAACTGAAGCGCGCACCCAAACAGATTGCCGAACAACTGCTCGACGGCATCGCGCCCATCGAGGGCGTGGCTTCACTCGAGATCGCGGGCAACGGGTATATCAATGTGCGGCTCGATCGCGGCGCTTTCGCCGGATCGCTTCTGGATGAGACGCCCCGGATTGGAACGCGCCCAACCGGAAAGGTTATCGTTGAGCACACCAACATCAATCCGAACAAAGCCGCCCATATCGGACATCTGCGGAACGCCATCCTGGGCGACACGTTTGTCCGCATGTTGTGCCGGCGCGGCCAGCCGGTTGAGGTGCAGAATTACATCGACAACACCGGCGTGCAGGTAGCCGACGTAGTGGCCGGCTTTCACTGCCTGGAGCAAAAAACGCTCGCCGATGTTCAAGCGTTAATCGAAGATTCGAACATCCGCTTCGATTACTTCTGTTGGGACCTATATGCCCGCATCTCCGCCCATTACAAAGAACATCCGGAAACCCTCAAATGGCGCACGGATACGCTGCACGCGATTGAGAGCGGGCACGGAGAGCTGGCGGCGTTAGCCCACTTGGTAGCGGACGCAATTGTGGAAGCGCACCTGACGACTATGTACCGGTTGGGTATTGAATATCAGGTGCTGCCAAGGGAGAGCGAAATCCTCCACTTGAAATTTTGGGCAGCCGCTTTCGAATTACTGAAGCAGCGGAACGCAATCTATTTTGAAGAGCAAGGAAAGAACAAGGGCTGCTGGGTGATGCCGGCCTCCGCGTTTCGTAATTCGATGGTCGCGAAGGAACCGGAAGGCGGCGAATCGGGCGAAGACAGCAAGGTGATTGTCCGGTCGAATGGCACGGTGACCTATGTCGGAAAAGACATCGCTTATCAGCTTTGGAAATTCGGACTGTTGGGAAAGGATTTCTTCTATCGCGTCTGGTCAGCCTATCCTGACGGGCATACGGTTTGGGTGACGACGGATCAACATACGGAAGAGGATGCGCCGCACTTCGGAGGAGCAGCGAAAGTATTCAATGTGATCGACTCGCGGCAGTCATACCTTCAGGACGTAGTTGTGGCGGGGCTGCGCGCGCTCGGTTTCCATGAGCAGGCGGATGCATCGGTCCATTTCTCGTATGAGATGGTGGCCCTCTCGCCGCGAACGTGCGTTGAGATGGGAATTCCGCTTACCGAGGAAGACAGGAAGCGCGCGTACGTGGAAGTCTCCGGCCGCAAAGGCCTGGGAGTGAAGGCCGATGATTTGGTGGACAAGCTGATCGAGACCGCGCTGGAAGAGGTGGACCAGCGGCACCCGGACGCGCCCGCTTCCGAGCGTCATCAAGTTGCGGGGCAGATTGCGGTAGGTGCGCTCCGCTATTTCATGCTGAAATTCACTCGCAATTCGGTTATTGCCTTCGACTTCCATGAAGCGCTGAGTTTTGAAGGCGAAACCGGACCGTACGTACAATATGCGGCCGTCCGGGCCGGCAACATTCTGCGCAAGTATCGGGAACGGGGCGAACAGATCCCGGAGTTTCGCAGGGTTCTGAATCGCGACACTCTGCGGCGCTGCTTCGAAGCGGATGCGCTGTGGCAGTTGCTGCTGCTGGCATCAAAGTCGGACAGCATGGTAGAGCGGGCGATTGCCTCCGGTGAACCCGCGCACATCGCGAAATACGCCTTTCAGCTCGCCCAGAGCTTCAACAACTTTTATCACGAGTATCCAGTAATCACCGAACCGGATACGGAACGCAGGAACGTTCTCTTGTGGCTTACGGATTATGTTCGAGCTCAACTGCTAGCCACACTGGACGTGCTCGGCATTACGCAGCCGTCGTATATGTAGAGGCGCTCTTACTCGAGTTCGCCAAGGGGAACGCGGATATCGGGATGACTGGTGGATAAAACCCCGCCCTTCACTTCTCGCACGGCCTCCCGGGTGTAAACGAACGCCCGGCGCGTGCGCGGATGGATTAGCCAAACGTAGGAGACGCCGAAATCCAGATAGTCATCGATGCGCTCGTGCATTTCCTCCATGCGGTCGCGCCGTGAAAGGATCTCAATACACAAAAAGGAGCCTCTTGAACGATAGGCCCGTTGGGCGCAGCGCCCACGAGAACCGCGATATCCGGCACCCGGAAACGAGTCGGCTCCTCTTCCCATTGTCAACCAGATTTCGCTTGCGTTTCGTCGGGAGCAGCCGCAGTTCGCTGAAAAAGTGATTGCACTGCTATCATTGCTGTATGGCGAGCATTACTATACGCCGGCTGGACGAGGCGGTGAAGACAAGGCTTCGGGTGCGCGCGGCTCGTCACGGCCGCTCTATGGAAGAGGAGGCCCGAGAGATCCTCAAAGCAAGCCTTGTATCCGAGCCAGCGAAGAAGAGCAATCTGGTCGAGCGCCTTCGGCGTCATGTTGAACCGTTTGGGGGGATTGAACTCAATTTGCCCATGCGCGAGCCCGTGCGTCAACCGCCCAAATTCACTAAATGATTATTCTCGATACGAATGTCTTGTCGGAGGCGCTGAAACCGGCGCCTTCACAAGCCGTATTGGGCTGGCTTGCTGGTCAGCAGCAACTTTCGGTGTTTACGACGGCTGTCACTGAGGCCGAAGTGCTGTATGGAATTGAAATTATGCCGGCAGGCAAACGCCGGCGCCAGTTATCAGAAGCAATCGAGAAGCTCTTTGCGGACGAGTTTCAAGACCGTATTCTGCCTTTTGATGCGGATGCCGCCCATATCTTTCCCAAAATTGTCGCAGCTCGCGAACGCATCGGACGCCGGATCGCACAATTTGATGCGATGATCGCCGCGATTGTCCACTCCCGGCATGCTGTTCTCGCGACACGCAACGTGAATGATTTCGAGCACTGCGGAATTCAAATGGCGAATCCCTGGAACTGCTGATGCGGGCTTTTCCAGGCCGCGTTCGAGGAATACCGCCATTGAATCGGAACCCACCATGCTCTCGGATCGTACAGCAACTCCCGCGGCCCCAGGAACAATTGGCCTTGTTCCGTTCATTTGCTCGCTAAACTAAAGACAAATGGCCAGCAAAAACACGTTTGGCGCCGCGGCTACGCTGCGCGTAGAGAATAACGAGTACCAGATTTTCCGTCTGGATGCGCTGGAGAAGCATGCCGCGCAGGTGAAGCTCTCACGGATCCCTTATTCGATCAAGGTTCTGCTGGAGAATCTGCTGCGATTTGAAGACGGCCGAACCGTAAAGCCGGCCGACATCGAATACGTCGCCCGGTGGGACCACGCACTGCAGCCGCAGGAGATCCAGTTCCGTCCTGCTCGCATTTTGCTGCAGGACTTTACCGGCGTACCATGCGTGGTGGACCTCGCCGCCATGCGCGACGCTTTGAAGAAAATGGGCGCAAATCCTGAGCTCGCCAATCCGCTCATTCCGGCGGATCTAGTGATCGATCATTCCGTCCAGGTGGATGCGTTCGGTTCGGCGCAAGCCTTTCAGGAAAACGCAGTACTCGAGTTCGCACGCAACCAGGAGCGATACGCGTTTCTTCGCTGGGGCCAGACCGCTTTTGGAAACTTTCGCGTGGTGCCGCCCGACACGGGCATCGTTCATCAAGTCAATCTGGAATACCTGGCCAGCGTTGTCTTCAGCGCCACCAACAATGGCGTGCTGCAAGCGTACCCCGACACCTTGATGGGAACCGACTCGCACACCACGATGATCAACGGTGTGGGCGTAGTTGGCTGGGGAGTCGGGGGGATTGAGGCGGAGGCCTGCATGCTCGGCCAGCCGATCTCGATGCTGCTGCCGCAAGTGGTTGGTTTCAAGCTCAGCGACCGCTTGCCCGAAGGCGCAACCGCGACAGACCTGGTGCTGACGGTAACGCAGATGCTGCGCAAGAAAGGCGTTGTGGGTAAGTTTGTCGAGTTTCATGGCCCGGGCGTGAGCGCTTTGTCCGTGGCCGACCGCGCCACGATCAGTAACATGTCACCCGAGTACGGCGCTACAATCGGCTTCTTCCCGATTGACTCCGTTACTCTCGAATACCTTCGACTTACCAACCGCAGCCCTCACCAGATCAAGTTGGTAGAGGCGTATGCGAGGGAACAAGGCCTATTTCTTACACCGCACTCGGTTGACCCGGTCTATTCGGATAGCTTGTCGCTGGATCTGTCGCGGGTGGTCCCTTCGATGGCGGGGCCGAAGCGGCCGCAGGATCGAATCGATCTGCCCGATGTGAAGGGTAATTTCCTCTCGGCATTGGGCGGAAACCCGAAATCTGCCGACATGTCTGTGAACAGCCATAAAGAAAAGCTTCATGACGGAGCGGTCGTGATTGCGGCAATTACAAGCTGCACGAATACTTCGAACCCGTCAGTAATGGTGGCGGCAGGCCTGCTAGCGAAGAAGGCCGTAGAGAAAGGGCTCACGACGAAGCCCTGGGTCAAGACTTCGCTCGCACCGGGTTCGAAGGTGGTTTTCGCTTACCTTAATGATGCGGGTCTTATGCCCTATCTGGAGAAGCTCAATTTCCATCTGGTTGGCTACGGCTGCACGACCTGTATCGGGAATAGCGGGCCATTGCCGGACAACGTGGCCGCGGCGGTTTCGGAAGGCGACCTGAACGTGGCGGCAGTGCTGAGCGGTAACCGGAATTTCGAGGGGCGGGTAAACGCGCTGGTCCGGTCTAATTACCTGGCGTCGCCCCCGTTAGTTGTGGCTTATGCCATCGCCGGCCGCGTAGACATCGATATCACGGCCGAATCGCTCGGCAAGGATGCGCAAGGTAACGATGTCTATCTGAAAGATATTTGGCCGACCCCGCAAGAGATTGAGGCCGTGGTCGCACATTCGGCGCGCACGGAATTCTTCCAGAAAGAATACGCGGAGGTGTTTGCGGGCGACGACAGTTGGAATTCGCTAAAGATTCCGACCGGCAACATCTACGATTGGAGCGCGGATTCCACATATATCAAGCAGCCACCCTATTTCGAAGAGTTAGTGGATCCGGCGCTTTATGCCAAGGATATGACCGGGCTTCGCGCTCTGGCGGTGCTGGGCGATTCGATTACGACCGATCATATCTCGCCCGCGGGTTCCATTCCCGTGGATAGCCCGGCCGGCAAGTATCTCATCAGCCTAGGCGTCAAGCGAGGCGATTTCAACAGCTACGGCTCGCGCCGGGGGAACCATGAAGTCATGGTTCGCGGCACGTTCGCGAACATTCGTTTACGCAACAAGATGGTACCTGGCGTGGAGGGCGGCTGGACGCGCCACATGCCCGACGGAGAAAAGATGTTCATCTATGATGCGGCGATGAAGTATAAGGCGAAGGGCGTGCCCCTGCTGGTGATTGCCGGGAAAGAGTACGGTTCCGGCTCATCGCGGGATTGGGCTGCAAAAGGAACGCTCCTGCTGGGCGTGAGAGCAGTGATTGCGGGCAGCTTCGAGCGCATTCATCGGTCGAATTTGCTGCAGATGGGCGTCTTGCCGCTGCAATTTCAAGAGGGCGAGAGCGCCGAATCGCTTGGCTTGACCGGCGAAGAATCGTTCGATCTGACGGGTGTGCCGGCCGCGGTCGCCTCGGCCGCGAATCGCGTTTGCGTAACGGCAACGCTCTCATCCGGTAAGCAGACTGCGTTTCAAGTGACGGCCCGCATCGACACACCGCAAGAGGCCGAGTACTACAGAAATGGCGGTATCCTGCCCTACGTCCTGCGACAATTGATCGCGTCGGAAACCGCGGCTGCCTGACCGCCGTACACGCTCGCCGATAACAATCCATGAAGAGCCGCCCACCTCTGCTTGTAGCAGCGGGCGTCATCCATCGCGATGGCCAGATTCTGGTTGGCCAACGCCGCAAAGGGGACCGTCACCCCTACAAATGGGAATTCCCGGGCGGCAAGGTGGAGCATGGCGAATCGCCCCAGGCGGCCTTGATCCGCGAGCTGCGCGAAGAATTGCAAATTGAGGCAAAGGTGGGGAGTGAGCTCGCGCGCTACGAATACGATTACCCGGGCGGAAGCAGCGTGCATCTGCTCTTCTTTGCAGTGCGGGAATTTGAAGGAGAGCCAACGGCGCGTGTCTTTGAGCAGATCTGCTGGGCGGATCTGTATTCCCTTCCTTCGCTCGATTTCCTGGAAGGGGATGTGGATTTCGTCAGGCGGCTGGCCCGCGGCGATTTCGCCCTCCGGTTGCAAAGGTGATACGTTGAACGATGCCACGGAGTTTTCCTGACATGCCCCAATCCTCAGAGTTGATCAGTGATGCAAACAAGCAGCCGTCCCGACGAAAAGTAATCGCGGATGTAGCAGCGCTGGCGGGTTCATTCATGATTGTTCCCCGCCATGTATTGGGAGGCGCGGGATACGTGCCGCCGAGCGATAAAGTCACACTCGCCTCGATCGGGCTGGGACGGCAGGGACAGGCCGTCACGATGGAGCTGCTCGCTCGCCCCAATGTGCAGGTGATCGCGGTCTGCGATTGCAATCGGTTCAGCAAGAATTACATCGAGTATGGTAAGAACGCTTTATTGAAGTCGGCTCGGAAGCTGCTTGGACCGGGTTACGAGAACTGGGGCGAGGACCTGGCTTCACCCGGCGACATTCAACTGACTCCCGAAGTTTCCAGCAGCCTGGGCATGGGCGGACGCGAACCCGCGCGCCGCCTGGTAGAGGCTTACTACGGCTCGCGAAAGGGTTCCGCTTCGGGAGCTTACAGCGGCTGTCACGCATATAGCGATTTTCGCGAGCTGCTCGACAAAGAGCATGATCTGGATGCGGTCTATGTCGCGACGCCCGATCATTGGCATGCCGCAATCTCACTGGCGGCGATGCGCAAGCGAAAGCATGTGCTCTGTCAGAAGCCGATGACGCACACGATCGGCGATTCCCGGCGCGTAGCCCACATGGCGAAAGAGATGAACGTCGCGGCTGCCATCACTGTCAACAATCCTTCGAGCGATGCTACTCATCTCATCACCCAGTGGCTTGATGATGGCGCAATCGGACGCGTTCGCGAAGTTCATAACTGGTCCAGCCGGCCCTTCTGGCCGCAGGGCATTGACCGCCCGACAGCGGTAGACCCGGTACCCGACGGTTTCGATTGGGATATGTGGCTCGGCCCCGCGCCTGAGCGTCCCTTTAATCACGCCTATCAACCGTTTGTGTGGCGCGGCTGGTACGATTTCGGCGATGGTTCTTTTGGCGACATGGGCTGTTATAGCTTCGCGGGTGTGTTCACCATTCTGAAACTGACGCCTCCGGTTACGGTGGAAGCGAGTTCGAGCGATCCGTATCCCGAAACATTTCCCAAAGCGACCATGGTCCACCTGAATTTTCCTGCAAGCAGTAATCGAGGCGAGATCGCGATGCACTGGTACGACGGCGGGCTGCGGCCGGCGCGGCCCAAGGGATTACGCCCGGAAGATCAGCACTTTTTCGAAATGGGCGAGGACAACGAAGGCATCATGTATGTCGGGGACAAGGGATTTCTGCTGGCCGGCTTTAACGGCAATCAGCCGCGCGTCTATCCGCAGTCGCCCAAGTACAAAACGCCCGAAAGGAAACCATGGAATCAGCGGAGCGATCCGGCAATTGATCAATGGCTGGCGGCGTGCCAGGGCGGCCCGGCGCCCCGAGCGAATTTCGAAGCGGAAGCGCCTGTGACGGAAGCGTTCCTGCTCGGCTGTATTGCGCAGCGCTTTCCGGGACAGCTTATTAAGTGGGATACCGCGGCGATGAAGATTACTAACTCCGACAAGCTGAATGGATACGTGGATCCGCCGGCTCGCGGCAAATACAGTGTTTAGCAACACGTGGCGGAAGTACAGTCAGGTTCGGTTACGCTTACCATCTCAGTCTCAAGGCGTGAGGTCGCCGCAAACCATCCGTCTTAAGATAAAAGTTCATCATGTCGGGCAAAAAAATTGGAATTCTGACAGGCGGCGGCGATGTCCCGGGATTGAACGCCGTCATAAAGAGTGTTGTCTATCGGGCCACTTCCGATGGTCATGAGGTAACGGGGCTCCGGCTGGGCTGGAAGGGGCTGACGGATCTCAACTTCGACGATCCCGCCAGTATACGGCGTTTCGTTCTTCCGCTTACTCGCGAAAACACGCGCACTATTGATCGCACCGGTGGCACGTTTCTGCATACCAGCCGCACCAATCCCTCGAAGATGAAGAAACTGCCGGATTTCCTGAATCCGGCGGATTTTCCTTCCGCTCAAACCACCAAGGACGGGGTGACCAGCACGACGTATGACATGACCAAGCGTGTGTTGTGCAACCTTGAACGGCTGCAGATCGATTACCTGGTGGCGATCGGGGGCGACGACACGCTGAGCTATGCCGCGGTCCTCGACAAGCAGGGATTCAACGTAATTGGCATTCCGAAGACCATGGACAATGACGTTCGGAACACCGAATACTGCATTGGCTTCTCAACTGCCATCTCGCGCGCGATGGATGCGATTACGCGGCAGCGCACCACGGTCGGCTCGCACGAGCGCGTCGGTATTTTTCGCGTCTTTGGACGCGACGCCGGCTACACGGCTCTGTACACCGCTTACGTGACATCCATCCGCTGCGGGATTCCCGAATACAGTTTCAACCTCGAGCACATGATCGACCTGCTGATGACGGACAAAGCGAACAATCGCAGTAATTATTCGCTAGTCATTCTGTCGGAGGGCGCGCGTTGGGAAGGATATGTCGTCAAGGAATACGGCGATCCGGATGCATTCGGCCACCGCAAAAAGTTCAGCGTGGCGGAGGCATTCAGCGACGAAATTGTGAAGCGCACAGGCGCGGAAACCGTTGTTAGCGATTTGACTTACGACCTGCGCAGCGGGGCTCCCGACTTCGCGGACACCATGGTTGCAACTACCTTCGCCACCATGGCATACGACGCGATCGCCTCGCACCGGCACGGATTTATGACCGCCATTAACGAGGGAAAGTTCGCGATGGTCGGCATTCCGGATCCGAAACTGGGCCCGCGCAAGCTGGATGTCGCGAGCATGTACAACACGGAGCGCTGCCGTCCCACTTATGCCAGTAAGGAAGGGCTTCCGCTGTTCCTCACGCATCCTTAAGAATGGCGGATCTAACCAGGGCGGAGCGGCTGCCCGTTTCCGAGGTCGTCGAAGCGCAAGGCCATCTGATCGACTCCCATATCATGGAGCGGATCTTCGATACGGTGGTCGAGGCCGGCGGCCGATTTGAGGTAGAACAGTTCAGCATCGGCCGGACGAATAGCGACCCGTCGAGGCTCCGTCTTCGCATCGAAGCGCCGACCTGGCAACAGATGGAGAAGCTGATGCCGCAGCTACTCAGTCTGGGGTGTGCCGCGGTCGAGTCCGGAGACGCGGAGTTGCGCGCGGCTGAATGCGATAAGTGCGCACCCGAAGATTTCTATTCCACGACCAACCAGCGGACGCAGGTGAGGCACGCGGGCCAGTGGCTGGATGTGCAGAATCAGCGCATGGACGCCATGATTGTTGTCCGGGACGGGACGGCTGTTTGCCGCCGCCTCCGCGATATCGAGAAAGGCGACCCGATCGTAGCCGGCATGAAGGGCATCCGGGTGGTCCCAGAAGCCAAGGAACGCGACCGCGGCGCGTTCGCTTTCATGAGTAACGACATTTCGTCGGAGCGCCAGGTGGAAACCGCGGTGGGGCAGACCGCCGCGATCATGCGGCAAGTGCGGACCGAAGGAAAAAAAATTATCGCGGTCGCCGGGCCCGTGGTTGTACATACCGGAGGAACCGAAGCTCTTTCCCGGCTGATCCGCAGCGGCTGGATCGACGCGATTCTGGCGGGAAACGCCCTGGCGGTTCACGATATCGAGGCGGCGCTCCTCGGCACTTCTTTGGGTGTGCGCATGTCGGATGGCCGCCAGGAGCAGCACGGGCATCGCAACCACATGCGCGCGATTAACGCGATCTATCGGGCCGGCGGCATTAAGCAGGCGGTCGATAACGGCCATTTGACGCGCGGAGTCATGTATGAATGCGTGAAGGCGAACATACCGTTCGTTCTGGCTGGGAGTTTGCGGGATGACGGACCGCTGCCAGAAGTGATTACCGACATGAACGAAGCCCAGGATGCCTATGCGGAACAGTTGCGCGGCGCCGGTGTCGTTCTGTGCCTCAGTTCCATGTTGCATTCCATTGCGACAGGCAACATGCTGCCCGCCTGGGTGAAGATTGTGTGTGTCGATATTAATCCGGCGGTTCCGACCAAGGTGAGCGATCGAGGAACGGGGCAGGCGGTTGGCGTGGTTACCGATGTCGGCCTTTTTCTGGATCTGCTGGCCAACAAGTTGGAAGCGAAATGAAGAAGCCAGCCTATACCGATGAACACGCCGCGGCGGGCGTAAAAGCAGAATTGCCGGACATAGAGACGTGGCCGAACCAGTTCGGGCAGTACGAGATTGAAATTGAAATGCCGGAATTTACTTCGGTTTGTCCTAAAACCGGCTTGCCGGACAGCGGAACATTGCTTCTGCGCTACACGCCATTGCAACGCTGCCTGGAGCTGAAATCACTGAAGATGTATACGCTGGCTTACCGGAACCTTGGCATTTTTCAGGAAAACGTCGTTAACCGGGTGTTAGCGGACGTGGTCAAGGCGACGGATCCGATAGAAGCCACCGTCACTGGCGATTTCGCGCCGCGCGGGGGCATTACTACCCGGGTGACCGCCACATACAAACGCAAGAAGAAGTAGTCTGGAAACTGAGCCGCTCCAAACGGTAAATTGATTGCGGGACCGGAGAACATGATTCAGCGCCTGATGCCGTTACTCTTCATCGCCGCTGCTGTACACGCGGCTGAATTTCAGAACGGCCAGGCGGCGCGGGCTGTCATCGGCCAGCCGTCGTTCTCATCCCGGGATGCGGGACCTGCCGCCATTGCGCTCACCGTTGCGGAGAATCGCCTATACGCGGCGGAAGCTTCCCATCAGGTCCTAACGTACGATCTGGGGACCGTGCTGGCATCAAGCGCGGATTTCCCCGGCCGGCAAGCGGCGGCATGCCCGGTATGCGGATTTGCACCGGCGGCCAGCACCAGTCAGTCTGTGATGCCGGGTTTGGCCCGGGTTGCTACGTTTGGAAATACGGTCGTGATGACGGACACTGCCAGGCATCGAGTGCTGGTTTGGAGAAATGTGAATTTGCCGCGAAGCAGCCAGGAACCCGACATCACGCTCGGCGGCTCGGGCGATGGGCCGGTTTCCGCGAACACGCTGGTCGATCCGGTATCTGTCGCTTTCGACGGCAGACACGTTTTCGTGGGCGATGCGGCCTTGCACCGGGTATTAGTCTGGAACTCGCTCCCGACTCGGGACGATCAGCCCGCCGACGCCGTGCTTGGACAACCGAATTTCACGTCCGGCAGCGTTGCGGATACTCCGAGCGCCGGCAGCATTCGCGTTCCGGCAGCGCTTGCGTCCGATGGGACGAACCTTTTCGTGGCAGACGCGCCCGACCGGCGCATTCTGGTTTTCACTCCCGGCGATTTTCCGCTGCCGCCGGCCTCCGTTGTGAACTCCGCGAGCTTGATACCGGGTCCGCTTGCTCCGGGCACTTTGATCAATATCAAGATGGACGGCTCCGCGAATTTATCCGAAGCACGGCAGGCTGGAACAGGACAGCGCCTTTCTAAAGAGCTGAATGGAGTCGAGGTGCTGCTGGACGGCGAGGCGCTTACTCTGCTCTCCGTGAATTCCACTAGCATAGAGGCGCAGCTCCCGTACGATCTTTCCGCTGTTTCCGCGGCGAGTCTGTATGTTCGGATCGAGCGAGATGGTGCGGCTGCTCTTTCCAGCGCTCTTCCGGTCAGGATCGCGCCGGCAACTCCGGGGCTGTATGCATTTGGCGGCAGCGAACCGAGAACAGGCTTGCTCTTGCATGCGGCCAATGCTCAACCGGAGCGGCCGGGCTCGCCCGTCACCGCGGACAGCCCCGCGAAACCGGGTGAAGAACTTACGCTCTGGGCCACGGGCCTGGGCTCGGTAAACGACGGCAGCGCGATAAATAAAGCCGCGGCGGGCGTGCCCTTTTCGGGGCCGGCTGCTCCGGTGCTTTCCCGCCTGAGCGCCCTGATCGATGGTCAGCCCGTAGAAGTACGTTCCGCGGTTCTCACAGAAGGCGCCGTCGGCGTATACGAAATTCACATACTGCTGCCGCGAGATTTGCCGGCCGAGCCAGATGCCGAACTGGTCATCTCTCAGAACGGATTCAGCAGCAATGCGGTCCGCTTCCCGGTAGGTTCCCTCCGTCCCTAAAATGAATCATCTCCGTTGGCATGCGTTGTTGCAGCAGTGGGTAGCGGTTTCCACAGGACGTCAGGACCGGCCGCAGATGCCGGCGGATTGGTGTCCCTTCGATCCCGGTTCGGGCAAAGTACCGGATGCCTACGACGTTTATATCTATCCGAACGATTTTCCCGCATTCTCACCGGCAGCGGATCCTTTTGTTCCAACAACAGGGCTCTTCGCGAAGACCGGCTCGCGCGGCGCCTGCGATGTGGTGTTATATTCGCCCGAGCACACGCTGCCACCGTCGCAATTGACTGTCGAGAACTGGCGCAAAGTGATCGGCCTCTGGGCGGACCGAACCCGCGAGCATGCCGCAAACCCCGATATTGCGCTGGTTGCCGCCTTTGAAAACTGCGGCGAAGCTGTGGGCGTCACCATGCCGCATCCGCACGGGCAGATTTACGCCATGCCTTTTATTCCGCCAAACGTCGAGAGGGAGCTTGCATCGGCCGCTCAGCACGCCGGCTCGCACGGTGGCGAGTGCCTCCATTGCCGGCTGGTATCGGACGAGTTGAAGCAAGGCGAACGAATCATTGCCGCCGGCGAACACTTCATCACATTTGTGCCTTATGCCGCCCGCTTTCCCGCGGAAGTGGCGATTTATCCGCGCCGCCACGTCCGCACGTTGCTGGATTTTAATGATGACGAGAAGTCGGGTCTAGCCGAAAGCATCAGTATCATTCGCAAGAAGTACGATGCTCTATACGGCTTTGTCATGCCGCTGATGATGATCGTGAAGCAAGCGCCCTTGCGGCAGCCGCAGGCGCCTTATCACTTGCATGTGGAGTTTCTGCCGTTGCAGCGGAGCGCAACCAAACTGAAGTACCTTGCGAGTATCGAGACGGGATACGGCACGTTTCTGGCGGACACTGCGCCGGAACAAATGGCGGAGAACCTGCGGCGTTCCGAACCGGCGACGGCCGCTGTCAAATAAAGCCCGAGGACTTATTGCGGCTGAGTTCACGTAGGCTTGTCAAGCCGATACACCGACATCGCCGACGTCAGCATCTGTCGCAGCTCATCGCGTAGCTCGGCGGGCGAAATCACTTCGACGGCGTCACCCCATCCCAAAATCCAGCGGCGAATTTCAAATTGCCCGCCAGCACGGAAAGCCAGTTGAACGCCACCGTCGGGTAGTTCGACCACCTGCTGGCTCGGGTGCCAAATGCGTTCGCGAACATACGTTGCCTGGTCGGTTCGGAAGCGTAGAACGATATCGACCGGGTCCTGCCATGAGACGCCAAACGCGTCCTGCCGGCACTTCTTCGAGTCAAATGCCGGGTCCACCTGAAATTGTGTTTTCGAAAGAAATACCGCCAGCAGGCGATCAACCGCCAGCGTAGCCGTACCGGCATGTTTCGGCACCCGCCCGACGACGTAAAGACCACCGCCCACGAACAGGAAGCGGTAAGGATCGAAATTGTACATCTTCGGTTCCGAACGCGACGGCTTGCGGTATTCAACGACACAGCGCCGCTTGCGAAGGATCGCCTCGATCAGAAGAGCAATTCGGCCCTCATGTGCGCGATAATCTTTCCGGCCGCAGGTCCAGGCCTCGAACACTTCATCCAAACCGGGCGTGGTTGCATCCTGCGCCGATTGCGCCATTGCCTGCAGCTTCAAGGCTGCGGAAGACAGTAGTTCTGTGCTTGGAAGAGCAGCCTGAGCTTGCGCAACCGTGAGTAGCAAGGCGTCAAGCTCGGCACCCGAGAAGCGGATGTCAGGAACTTGCGATGACAGCAAGCGCGGCCGTGACAGGCGCCCACGTTCGTCTCCGGCAATGGGATACCCAGCATCCTGCAAGACGCGGAGATCGCGGTAGATCGTTTCCCGCCGGGTTCGAAATTCGGCCGCAAGCTCCTGCACAGTGGTTCTACGCCGCTGGCCCAGGACTCGGAGAAGCGCCAGAATGCGCACGATTTGCCGTTCGCGCCGGCTCGGAGCGAGCCGTGGCTTGGCTTCAGAACCTTGGGGTTCCGGTTTCGACGAACGGGTGCGCATCTACATAGACATCGACAGAAAGCGCTGTAGAGTTGGCTTCGGATCTATCCGGCCCAGTACTAGCGCGGAAGCAGCGGAACGTTTCAGTTACTCGCTGCTGTTGAATCCTCGGATCCCGGCGGCCGCCTGCCAGCTCTTGCCAGCCTGGGAAATTCGGCAAGCATCGCAGCAGCACACGCCAGATTTTGGGCGAGGTCGGGATCTTCGTCCCTTGTGCATGACGAGGTGCAACGGTACTCAAGCGGCTCGAGCAGCGAAAACCGGTGCCTTTTCACTCCAACAACGCCCCACGGGAATCGCACGAGAAACTTTCTGTCTTGCTCGAATGAGCGCACGCTGACTACGCTCGGTAGTCGTTCCGGAATGGCACGCGCCAGTTTCAACAACTCAGTCAGTTTCTTGCGCCTCTCCTTTTCCCACTCCCGTTGAAAGGAGTCCTCATCGCAGCATCGGCTCAATTCTCTCCGGTGTGCTTGAACTTTGTCCCAATCGTTGTAAAGATTGTGCCTTTCCGGCTGATGCGTGCGCCCGAAACGAAGCGCAGCCACCGCCGCCAGAGTCGACAGCCTCCGCGATTCATCATAAGTACACCAGGATAAAAAGCCCGGATTGTAACTAGGCGCCCCACCCAGACGAAAGTATTCGAGATTCTTTGCGACAACAGTCTTGTTATCTCCGAAGGAGACTAGAAATCTGACACTGCGGTCGATGCGAGCCCAGGCGCGCTCGACAACGGGTTCTTCGGGCGCAGGCGGAGAGTCCGCCAAAGCAGAAAGCTGCGCATACTCAGCACGGCTCTCTACGATCTGCTGCTCGATCCACTCAGGCCTGCCTGCTGGCTTGCTGACGTCAGGCTTGGTCGGCCAGCTGTTGAAGCAAGCCGGGCAATACCGCGTGGGATCGCCGAGCTCGATAGTGCAACCTCCGAGCACAACATGCCCGCGCCGCGCGTCTTCTTCCGTGTCCTCTGTCGGGAGGCCGTAGGCGATTGGTTTCCAGTCGGAGGAACCGCAATCGGGGCACACATCCGAAATCTTAGGAAAACATTCATCGGCGAATATCTTTGTGTCGAAGTATGGATGGAGCCCCGCGGCGCGCCTCCGCTCGCGCTCGTCTGCGCGCTTCCGCAGCTCCTCTTGCTTCAGATTGGCTCGGTAAGTGAAGAAATTCTCCCAACTTACCGGGCGACCTCTTTCAAGCCACTCGATCAGTTCTTCCAGAAAGTGGCGCTGATAGCGCACGTCCAGCAGGGCTTCCGCTTCCTCTTGCGTAATCGGCTCTGTCAGCAGCTGCTGTAACTGCTCCAGCTTTGGAAGTAACCAGTGATCGGTGCTGAATATCGTGCCCTTCTGATTCACACTTTCACGAAAAGCGGTTAGGGCGTCGCGAATCGACTTCCCGGCAGCGATGCGTTCTTCGGGCCTCATCTCAATTCGATGTCATCACAGCGACGCACCTTCTGTATACGCTGGGCCGATCCAGTACCGACCCGGTCCAATCTGTGACGTTGGATCGCACAGTGGCCCGTTATCATGAATCGCT
>JAICXK010000100.1 GCA_025980435.1 Bryobacteraceae bacterium | reverse complement strand
TTCAGCCGGTGGTTCTCGTCCTCCAGTTGCCGCAGCCGCTGCGCTTCGTTCACCTCCAGTCCCCCGTACTTTGCTTTCCAGGCGTAGATGGTGTGCTTGCTCACTCCCATCTCGCGCCCTACCTCGGCCGCAGCCCTTCCCGCTTCCATCTGCTTTACCGCGGCAATAATCTCCGCTTCGGTGTGCTTCCTTTGCGTCATACTCCTCCCCTTCACCTGTGAAATCATATCCACCGGTGTGCGGATTTAGGGGAGCAGGTCAGGTCGGCATCTCAGCTTTATCCTCGTGGTAGCTCCGAGCCTACAAAATCCTTGCGGCGGCGATGAATGCTGTTGGGGCGATCGTTGCACGATGGCTGAGACTCTTTAAATAGCCTGCCACAGGCTCCAGCCTCGGCAGCATGAATATCTGGTTGGCGAATCGTATAACTAGCCGATTCGTCGTTGATGCAACACTAGGGAGCCACACTATGACGCTCCCGTTGAGCGATCCATGTGCATCCGAGGCGCATCCTATGTTGTGCCATGACACTCTGGGCGCTTGGCATCTACTTCGTCGTCGTCCTGTTGCTCGTGATTGGCATGCTGCTGGTTTCGTACCTGCTCGGCCAACAGCACGACGAAGAAGGCACCGGCTCTCCCTACGAATCCGGCATCGTTTCAGCGGGATCGGCCCATGTCCGGCTTTCAGCGAAGTTCTACTTGGTTGCGATGTTTTTTGTCGTTTTTGACCTGGAAGCGGCGTTCATTTTCGCCTGGGCAGTGGCGGGACGAGAATTGGGTTGGTCCGGTTACTGGGAAATTCTGATCTTCACGGGTGTGTTGATGGCAGCGCTCATCTACCTGTGGCGCTTGGGCGCTCTCGATTGGGGCACGATTCGACGCCATACGCAATAGCAATAAGGGCGGTCCAATGCAGTGGTCGATGACCAAACCGAGCGAGACGCAACGGCTGCTTGAGGCCGATACGGGCCCTTTTGAAGCCGCCGTGCAGCGCAGCCTTGTCATTTCACGTCTTCAGGACATGCTCGCCTGGGGCCGGAAGAATTCCATTTGGCCGTTCAACTTTGGCCTGTCGTGCTGCTACGTCGAGCTGGCCACCAGCATCACGAGCAAGTATGACATAGCCCGCTTCGGCGCCGAGGTCATTCGCAGCACCCCTCGTGAAGCCGATCTGATGATCATTGCGGGCACGGTATTCATCAAGATGGCGCCAATCATCCAGCGCTTGTACGAACAGATGATGGAGCCTCGTTGGGTAATCTCGATGGGCTCCTGCGCCAATTCCGGCGGCATGTACGACATTTACAGCGTGGTCCAGGGCGTGGACAAATTCCTTCCTGTTGATGTGTATGTGCCTGGCTGCCCTCCGCGCCCCGACGCTTTCATGGAGGGACTCCTGTTATTGCAGCATGCGGTCGGCAGAGAGCGCCGTCCGCTGAGTTGGGTAGTCGGACCGCAGGGAGTAGAGCGGCCACCGATGCCATCCCTACGCGACTTAAAGCGATCGCAGCGGCAGCAGACGACTGTATTGCGTCCGAACGACGAGGTGTGAAGAAGACAAATTGCCAGTAATGCAAGCCAGTGCCGTCGGATCGGTGCAGGAAAGATTTCCCGACCTGCCGGTTGTGGCGCAACCGACTCGCGATCAGATCCCCACGATGTGGGTTCCGGCCGACAGCGCGCGCGAGGTACTGCGATTCTTGAAAACAGAAATCGCGCAGCCCTACGCGATGTTGTACGACCTCACCGCCATCGATGAACGAATGCGCCTTAAACGCGACGGCCAGCCCGCCAGCGATTTCACGATCGTGTATCATCTGCTCTCTTTTGCACGCAACCAGTACGTGCGGGTCAAGGCTGCGCTCCGCGAGGATAGGCTTTCGGCTCCGTCCATCAGTAACATCTGGCCTGCCGCGAACTGGTACGAACGCGAGATTTGGGATCTGTTCGGCATCGTTTTCGAGGGACATCCCCACCTTGAGCGCCTCATCATGCCGAAAACATGGGTGGGCCATCCGCTCCGGAAAGATCATGCGGCACGCGCCACTGAAATGGGTCCATTCCGCCTTCCCAAAGATAAAGAAGAGCGCGAGCAAGAAGCCTTACGTTTTCGTCCCGAGGACTGGGGTATGCGGAGCAGCCACGACGGCACCGACTTTATCTTCCTCAACGTGGGCCCGCAGCATCCGGGCACTCATGGCGTGCTCCGCATCGTGTTGCAGCTCGATGGAGAAGAGATCGTGGATGCGGTGCCGGAGATTGGTTTCCACCACCGCGGTGCTGAGAAGATGGGTGAGCGACAGAGCTGGCATACGTACATCCCCTACACAGATAGGATCGATTATCTCGGTGGGGTGATGAATAACTTCGCCTACCTCACCGCAGTGGAGAAGCTGGCCGGCATCGAGGTACCCCCGCGGGCGCAGGTGATTCGCGTCATGCTGGCGGAATTGTTCCGCATCATCAGTCACCTGGTCTGGTACGGGACGTTCGCGCAGGACTTGGGGCAGATGTCACCGGTCTTCTACACCTTCAACGACCGTGAACGCGCCTTCGCGATCATTGAGGCGATTTGCGGTGCCCGCATGCATCCTAACTGGTTCCGTATTGGGGGCGTGGCGCAGGACCTGGCACGCGGCTGGGACGCGATGATGCGTGATTTTATCGCCTACTTTCCGCCGCGTCTGCGCGAGTACGACCGCGAAGTGCTGGCAAACCGCATCTTCAAAGCGCGTACCGTTGGCGTCGGCGGGTGTACGACGGAAGAGGCAATCGAGTGGGGCGTGACCGGTCCCAACCTGCGCGCGACCGGTTTTGAATGGGACTTCCGCAAGAAACAGCCGTACTCCGGGTATGACAATTTCGAGTTTGACATCCCCACTGCTCAGACCGGCGACTGCTACGGCCGCGCGCTCGTGCGGGTGGAAGAGATGCGCCAGAGCCTGCGCATCATCCAGCAATGCATGGACAACATGCCGGAGGGCCCGTACAAGTCGCTGAACTCGCTTGCTTCGCCGCCGCTGAAAGAGCGAACGATGCACGACATTGAGACGCTGATCACACATTTTCTTAGCGTCGGTTGGGGGCCGGTGATTCCGCCCGGCGAGGCGCTGGGCGCAATCGAAGCGACGAAAGGCAACAACGGCTACTACTTGGTGAGCGACGGAGGAACGACTTCCTATCGTACGCGGATTCGCACGCCATCGTTCGCCCACATACAAATGCTGCCACTGCTGTGCCGCGGCGGAATGATTCCCGACCTGCTGGCCATCCTCGGCAGCCTGGATTACGTGCTGGCCGACATTGATCGTTGAGGTGCTGGAAAGATGCTAACGCCGGAAGAAAGGCAGGAGATCGAAGCGGAGCTGCCCCGCTATCCGCAGAAGCAGGCAGTCTGTATTGACGCCATGAAGATCGTGCAGCGGCACCGCGGTTGGGTGTCGGACGAAAGCATCCGGGACATTGCCGAACTTCTTGGCATGTCGGCCGACGATCTCGACGGAGTTGCGACCTTTTACAACCTCATCCATCGCAAGCCGGTGGGACGGCACGTCATCCTGCTGTGCAACAGTGTGAGCTGCTGGATTATGGGCTATGAGCGCCTGCATCAGCGGCTCTGTAAGCGCCTGGGCGTCCAGTTCGGAGAAACGACTTCCGACGAGCGGTTCACCCTGCTGCCGATTGTATGTCTAGGCACATGCGATCACGCGCCCGCGCTGATGATCGGTAACGATCTCCACGTTGACGTCACGCCAGATTCTATGGATCAAGTGCTCGAGAACTACCGTTGATATGACCAGCGAACGGCCACTTACGAAAGACATGAAGCCCGGCGGTGAAGCGCTCTCGCTCCGGGAGTATGAGCGAGTCGGAGGTTATCACAGCGTTCACAAGGCGTTGCGCATGGACCCCAAGAATGTGACAGATCTGGTCACAAAGTCAGGATTGCGGGGGCGCGGGGGCGCTGGCTTCCCGACCGGTTCTAAGTGGAGCTTTGTCCCGATCGGTCCCGATGCTCCCCGTCCCAAGTACTTGATCGCCAATGCTGATGAAATGGAGCCCGGCACCTTCAAAGATCGATATCTGCTGGAGGGAAACCCGCACCAGTTGCTTGAGGGAATGATGATCGGGGCCCGCGCCATCGAGGCAGAGGTCGCCTACGTGTTTCTTCGCGCTGAATACGTGCTTGCGGGCAAGCGCGTGGCGCAAGCAATCGCAGAAGCTTATTCGGCGGGCTACCTCGGCCACCGGATTTTCGGGTCAGAGCTGAATCTCGAACTTTACCTGCACGTCAGCGCAGGCAGATACATGTGCGGCGAAGAAACCGGCTTACTGAATGCGCTGGAGGGCAAGAGGGCGAACCCGCGGACTAAGCCACCCTATCCGCAAGTGTCCGGCTTGTTCGGCAAGCCAACCATCGTGCAGAACGTGGAAACCCTCGCCAACCTGCCGCACATCCTGAACAACGGTGCGGACTGGTTCAAGAGCCTCAGCCGGACCGCCGATGCGGGCACCAAGCTCTATGGCGCCAGTGGAAAAGTAAAGCGGCCAGGATTATGGGAACTGCCCATGGGCACTACGATGCGTGAACTGCTCGAAGAACATTCGGGAGGCATGCAGGATGGGCTCAAGTTCCGCGGGGTACTTCCCGGCGGCGCTTCGACTGATTTTCTGACTGAACAGCATCTCGACGTGAAAATGGATTTCACAGAAACACAGAAGGCGGGGAGCCGTCTCGGAACCGGAACCATGATCGTGCTCGATGATCAGACCTGTCCTGTTGGTATGGTGTGGAACCTCGAAGACTTTTTTGCCCAGGAATCGTGCGGCTGGTGCACTCCTTGTTGGAGCGGACTGCGATGGGCGGAGCGGATCTTGGGCGCATTCGAACGCGGCGAGGGCAACGAAACGGATTTGGAGAAGCTGACCTGGATCACCAGCTTCTGTGCACCCGGCCATACCTTCTGCGCCCTCGCTCCCGGCGCAGCCGAGCCGCTACAGAGCGCGCTGAAGTACTTTCGCGAGGACTTTCTTCGTCACATTCACGAGAAGCGTTGCCCGTGGAGATAGGCATTGGCAATTATCTACATTGACGATAAACCGCACCAAGCCGACGCGAAACAGAACCTTCTGCATGCCTGCCTCTCTCTCGGTTTCAACCTTCCTTACTTCTGCTGGCATCCGGCCCTGGGGTCGGTAGGCGCATGTCGCCAATGCGCAGTTAAGCAATTCCGCACCCCCGATGACAAGCATGGACATTTGGTCATGGCCTGCATGATCCCGGCCGTTGAGGGAACGCGTATCTCGATTCACGATCCCGAGGCAGTGGCATTTCGGGCCGGCATTATCGAAGGCATGATGCAGAACCATCCCCACGACTGCCCCGTATGCGACGAAGGCGGCGAGTGCCACCTTCAGGATATGACCGTAATGACAGGGCACAACTACCGCCGCTATGACTTCCCCAAGCGCACCTTCCGAAATCAATATCTCGGACCTTTCGTGAATCACGAGATGAATCGCTGCATCCAGTGCTACCGTTGCGTGCGTTTCTACCGCGAGTACGCCGGTGGAAACGATTTCAACGTATTTGGCATCCGTAATACCGCCTATTTTGGGCGCTATCAGGACGGCGTGCTCGAAAGCGAATTCGCCGGCAACCTGGACGAAGTGTGTCCGACCGGCGTGTTCACCGACGCGACCCATAAACATCACTACACGCGCAAGTGGGACCTGCAATTCGCACCGTCCGTGTGTGTCCATTGCGGGCTCGGATGCAACATCAGCCCGGGGGAGCGATACGGCACGTTGCGCCGGATCGTGAACCGATACCACGGCGACATCAACGGCTACTTCCTCTGCGACCGCGGCCGGCACGGCTCCGAGTTCGTCAATAGCGATCAGCGCATCCGGCAAGCACGCCTCCGGCGCAACGGCCAGCTACAGGCAGTATCGAAAGCAGAGGCTCTCGAACACATTCGCCAGGTGCTTACAAGCTCGTCGCGAGTGATCGGTATCGGCTCGCCACGCGCTTCACTGGAGGCAAATTTCGCCCTGCGTGCGGCAGTCGGAGAACGGAACTTCTTCGCAGGTATTTTTCAGCGAGAGCTGCGACTGTTAAACCGCGTTCTTGATGTTCTGCGCAACGGCCTTGCGCCGGCAGCTTCGCTGCGCGAGATGGAAAACTCAGATGCCGTGCTGGTTCTCGGAGAGGATGTCACCAACTACGCCCCGCGTATGGCCCTGAGCCTGCGCCAGTCTGTGCGTCAGGGGCCGATGGCGATGGCGGACAAACTCAAAATTCCGCACTGGCTTGACCACTCGGTTCGCGAGCTGGCTCAGGACAGTAAAGGGCCGCTCTTTATCGCCAGCATCGCAGCGACGCGGCTCGATGACGTGGCTTCTGAGACCTATCATGCGGCTCCCGATGAACTAGCGCGATTGGGGTTCGCCGTAGCTCATAAGCTGGATGATAACGCGCCAGCAGTCTCCGGCCTAACGCTGGAACAGACAGCATTGGCCGAGCGCATTGCGCAAGCGTTGCGCAGTGCGCGGCAGCCGCTGATAGTTTCCGGGCTGTCATGCCATAGCACGGCGGTGATCAGCGCAGCCGCTAACATCGCGCAGGCCCTCCGCCGCACCGGTCAGCCATCGCGCGTCACCTTTACTGTTCCCGAGTGCAACAGTGTCGGGCTGGCGCTGCTCGGGGGGCGACCATTGGAAGACGCGTTCGCAGCCGTACGAAATCGAGCCGCAGATACAGTCATTGTTTTGGAAAACGATTTGTATCGGCGGGCTTCCGTCCAAGATGTTGATGCACTTCTGCTGGGCGCGAAGCACGTGATTGTTCTTGATCATCTAACGAACGCCACCAGCACTAAGGCAGAACTGGTTTTGCCGGCAGCGACGTTTGCGGAATCCGACGGCACGTTGGTCAACAACGAAGCGCGCGCACAACGATTCTTTCAGACATTCGTGCCCCAGCCGGATGTGCAGGAGAGTTGGCGCTGGCTGCGCGATGCCATCATCGCTTCCGGCAGGCAGGACTTTGCCGCCTGGGAGAATCTCGACCATGTCATTGCGAGCATGGCCGTTGAGGTCCCGGCGTTGGCGGCGGCCTCGAAGGCGGCGCCAGATGCCACATTCCGCATGTCCGGCGCCAAGGTTCCGCGGCAACCGGAACGCTATAGTGGCCGAACCGCGATGCTGGCGAACATTGACCTCAGCGAGCCCAAGCCTCCCGACGATCCTGATTCGCCGCTCTCCTTCTCGATGGAAGGTAGTCCGGATCAGCCGCCGTCACCCTTGATACCGTTTGCCTGGTCGCCCGGTTGGAATTCGTATCAGGCGTGGAACAAATTTCAGGAGGAGATTGCTGGCCCACTCCGCGGCGGGAATCCCGGCGTGCCGCTGGTCGAGGCGGCAGCCCAACCGCAGCAAGAGTACGTTCGCGATGTGCCGGCGCCGTTCCAACCAGGTGACGGCGAATGGCTAATTGTGCCGTTCTACCATATTTTTGGATCGGAGGAGCTAAGCATCCATTCGCACGGCGTGAAGCAATTGTCTCCGGGCGCTTATTTGGCTATGAATGACAAAGATGCTGAGCGGGCCAGATTGCGTCCGGAAGACCGCATCGAGTTCACCATCGCCGCTATAAGCTATCAGGCTGCGCTGAAAGTCCGTGCTGACTTACCGCAAGGCATCGCGGCTATCCCAGCGGGAATCGAACCACTGCAAGGAATTCAGCTCCCAGACTGGAGCCGGATCGTACGTGTAGCATGATCAGCCCACATCCAATCGCCGCGCTGATCGGCATTCTGATTGTCGTGCTCAGCATTGCGAGCGGATTAATCTGGATCGAGCGGCGGCTGCTCGCGCTCTGGCAGGACCGCTATGGGCCGAACCGCGTCGGACCCTTTGGTCTCTTTCAAGTACTGGCGGACACGATCAAGTTGCTAGCCAAGGAAGATTGGATACCACCGTTTGCCGACAAGCCGGTGTTCATCATCGCTCCAGCCATCATCATGGTGACGGTGCTGATGTCGTTCGCGGTCCTGCCGGTCGCTCCCGGCATCATTATCAGCGACCTAAGCGTTGCATTGTTGTTCTTTTTGGCGATGTCATCGCTCGGGGTGTACAGCATCGTGCTTGCAGGCTGGGCATCAGACAACAAGTATTCGCTGCTGGGTGGGCTACGCGCCGCGGCGCAGATGCTCAGCTACGAAGTGTTCATGGGTCTTTCGCTTATGGGTATCGTATTGCTCGCGGGCTCCTTCAGTTTGACAGACATCGTGCATGCGCAACAAAGAATCTGGTTCATCGTGCCCCAGTTTCTCGGATTCCTGCTGTTCCTGGTTGCGGGTCTAGCGGAAACGCGACGCCTGCCATTCGATCTTCCCGAAGCCGAAAGCGAACTGGTGGCCGGCTTTCACTCGGAATACTCGGGAATGAAGTTCGGCATGTTCTTTGTTGGGGAATACCTCGGTATCACACTGATTTCGGCAATGATCACCATTTTGTTTTTTGGCGGCTGGATGGGGCCGGTTTTGCCGCCAATCGTGTGGTTCCTGATCAAAACGTTTTTCTTTCTGGGCCTGTTCATCCTCATACGTGCGTCGCTGCCGCGGCCACGCTTCGATCAGTTGATGGCATGGGCCTGGAAGCTCATGCTGCCGCTCGCGCTGGCGAACCTGCTGGTGACCGGTGCGGTACTGCTGGCGTTTTACCGCTAACGGAGTAAGGAAAAGTTCAATGTTCAGTATCGTCCGCACACTTTGGGATGTGTTCCTGCACAGTTTTCAGCGCCGCGTGACCCGCCAGTATCCGGAGCAGCCAGCGTACCTGCCGCCTCGCTGGCGAGGGCGCATCGTCCTCTCCCGCGATCCCGACGGGGGCGAGCGCTGCGTCGCCTGCTATTTGTGTGCGATCGCGTGTCCCGTGGATTGTATAGCACTGCAAGCGACTGAAGACTCAAACGGCCGCCGCTACCCCGAGTTTTTCCGCATTAATTTTTCTCGATGCATCTTTTGCGGCTACTGTGAGGACGCCTGCCCGACTTATGCCATCCAGCTCACTCCCGATTTCGAGATGAGCGAGTACAAGCGACAGAACCTTGTTTACGAAAAAGAAGATCTGCTGATCAGCGGGACGGGCAAGTACCCGGGCTACAACTTCTGGCGAGTCGCCGGAGTGCAAATCGACGGCAAAGATAAAGGGCAGTCGGAGCGCGAGGAGCCGCCAACGGATTTGCGGCAATTGCTGCCGTGAAAGCTGACCGATGAACGTAACCGCCTTTTATATCGCCGCGGCCATCGCGATGGTCAGCACGTTAATGGTGATCACGCGCAAGAACGCCGTTCAGGCGCTGCTCTATCTTGCCCTTTCGCTCATCTCTGTCGCCGTCGTTTTTTACGATCTGGGTGCGCCGTTCATTGCTGCCCTGGAAGTCATTATCTACGCCGGCTCGATCATTGTCCTGTTCATCTTCATTGTGATGATGCTGAATCTGGGCAAGCGTGCGACGGAGGCGGAAGGAAAACTGCTTCGACCGCGAATGTGGATCGGGCCAGCAATTCTCGCCGCGATCCTAATCGCTGAGGTGGCCTATCTGCTTGCACGCGGAAATACAACGGCAGCGGCGGCCAACCTGATTTCTCCCAAACAAGTCGGAATGGCGTTGTATGGGCCTTACCTCATCGGGGTGGAACTGTCATCCCTATTGCTGATGTCGGCCCTCGTCGGGGCCTATCACCTGGGCTGGCACAAGCGGCCCAAACCGGAGGCGCAAGATGTCGGTCGTGAGTATGCAACTAGGATTGATGCTGGCCGGGATTCTGTTCGCGTTGGGAGTGACCGGTCTGCTGGTGCGGCGTAATCTCGTTTTCGTTTTGATGTCCATCGAGATCATGCTCAATGCCGCCGGACTGGCGTTTGTCACTGCCGGCGCTCGCTGGGGGCAAGCCGATGGCCAAGTGATGTTTATCTTTATTCTGGCCATGGCCGCTTCCGAAGTGTCGGTCGGCCTCGCGCTAGTCTTGCAGTTTTACCACCAAAAACAATCCCTCGACGCCGACGAGGCTAGCGAGATGAGGGGTTAGCGTGCTTGAGCTTCTCTTCCTGGTGCCCGTCATCCCATTCGCCAGCTTTGTTTGGCTGGCCACAATGGGATCACACACGTCAAGAAAAGCCGTCGCGGCCATTGGCGTGGGTTCAATCGCCGCTTGCACTGTTATCTCGCTCCTCATTACCGGCTCCTATCTTTCTTCGCCACCTCTCGGCGGCGCTTATACGCAGGTCCTGTGGACTTGGATTTCAACAGGCGGCTTTACGCCGCAGATCGCGCTCTACCTCGATGCGCTATCGCTGATCATGATGCTGGTGGTCAGTTTTGTCAGTTTCATCATCCACCTGTACTCCGCGGAATTCATGCTGGAAGACGAGGGTTACAGCCGCTTTTTCGCGTACATGAATCTGTTCGTCGCCTCGATGATCACACTGGTACTAGCCAACAATCTCCTGCTGCTGTATCTGGGTTGGGAGGGCGTGGGCTTGTGCAGTTACCTATTGATCGGCTTCTGGTACCAGGACACCGCCAACGGGGTAGCGGCACAAAAAGCTTTCATCGTCACCCGGGTGGGGGACACGGCGTTTGCTATCGGACTTTTTCTGCTCTTCACTCATCTGGGCACACTCGATATCCAGGAACTGATGCACCGGGCCGGGCAGCAATGGCTTGTGGGATCAGCGCCGGCAATTGCTGCTGCCGCTTTGCTGCTCGGCGGCGCGGTAGGAAAATCCGCGCAACTGCCGCTGCAAACTTGGTTGCCGGATGCGATGGCCGGTCCCACTCCGACCAGCGCACTGATCCATGCCGCAACCATGGTAACTGCCGGTGTTTATCTGATCGCGCGCACGCACGTGCTCTTTTCGCTTGCGCCCGCCGCGCAGTTCGCAGTGGCAGTGGTGGGAGCCGCCACGCTTCTACTTGCGGGTTGTAGCGCTATGGTGCAATGCGATATCAAGCGTGTGCTTGCTTATTCGACGATCAGCCAGATCGGTTACATGTTTCTTGCCTTGGGGGTGGGCGCCTGGTCGGCGGCCATCTTCCACCTCATGACCCATGCCTTCTTCAAAGCTCTGCTCTTTTTGGTTGCCGGCATTGTCATCCAAGCGCTCCACGATGAACACGACATCTTTAAGATGGGCGGGCTTCGCAAGGATTTGCCGTACGCATTTTGGGGCTTTGTTATCGGCGGCTCCGCGCTGGCTGGCTTGCCCCTGATCACCGCCGGCTTCTACAGCAAAGATCTCATTCTCTGGCAGGCATGGAGTTCGACCCAGGGCAGCAGGTCTCTATGGATTGCAGG
Organism: Bryobacteraceae bacterium; assembly: GCA_025980435.1. Taxonomy (GTDB): domain Bacteria; phylum Acidobacteriota; class Terriglobia; order Bryobacterales; family Bryobacteraceae; genus Bog-105. The sequence continues at coordinate 5,100 of JAICXK010000100.1, read as the reverse complement.
CGTGATTGGGGTTCTGCTGACTTCGCTCTACATTTATCGTGTGATCTTCCTGGTTTTCTACGGCGAGAAGAAGATGGAAGTGGCACACCGGCCGGGATGGCAAATCAAGCTGCCGGTTGTAATTTTATCCGTGCTCTCCGTCATCGGCGGCTTCGTCAATATTCCCGGCTCACTGGGCAATGTGCCCGCTTTCACCGACCTGTTGCATTCCGCGCTGCCGGAGCCGTTAGAGATGCATACTGCGGGCCTCAGGGAGGCACTCTCGGAGGGTATTGCCGCCATCGCATTTCTTCTTGGACTGACCTTGGCCTACCTCCTATTTGTGCGCCGCCGACGGTTGCCGGCAAAGCTGGCAGTCACTTCAGTCGGGTATGTCATCCACCGTTTCTGGTTCAGCGATTGGGGCATGGACTGGCTCTACGATCGCTTGCTTGTCCGGCCGGTGATCTGGTTCGCCAGCATCGATCGAAACGATTTCATTGACGCCTTTTACAGCGCTATCGCGCGGCTTAACGAGATGGCCTGGCAGGCGCTGCGCACTACAGAAAATGGGCGCGTCCGCTGGTACGCGGCTTGGATCACTGCCGGCACCGTTATCTTCGTTGCCATTGTCTTGTGGTCATGATTTTGCTTAGCCTTATCACGATTCTGCTGGTTGCCGGGATTTTTGCCTGGGCCGCAGCCCGTTGGAATGTCGCGGCGGCGCGCTGGATTGCATTGACTGCGACGGCTGCCGATTTCATTATTGGTCTCGCCGTCTGGCTGCGCCACTACGGAGAGCTCTCCCTGTTCCCGCACAGTCGCTGGATCGAGCAATTGGATTGGAACTGGATTCCCCGCTTCGGCATTCATTTTCATTTGGCAATCGACGGCCTCAGCCTGCTGCTGCTGATGCTCACATTTTTCCTCGGTATCGTCTCGGTGCTGGTTTCATGGAACGAGATTCAGGAGCGCGTCGGCTTCTTTCATCTCAACCTGCTGTGGGTATTGGCGGGTATCACCGGAGTCTTCCTCGCACTGGATCTGTTCCTTTTTTACTTCGCTTGGGAACTGATGCTGGTTCCGATGTATTTCCTTATCGCGCTTTGGGGACATGAGCGCCGGCAGTACGCGTCGGTGAAGTTCTTCATCTTTACGCAACTCAGCGGCCTGTTGATGCTCATTGCCATCCTGGCGCTGTACTTCGCTCACCACGGCGCAACAGGCGTGTACACCTTCGAATACCAGCAACTGCTCGGCACCCCGCTCTCCTCCACCGCTGCCTGGTGGATGATGCTGGGCTTCTTCGTGGCTTTTGCCGTCAAACTGCCCGTCGTTCCAGTGCACACCTGGCTCCCAGACGCGCACACGGAAGCCCCCACCGCTGGCAGCGTCGTGCTCGCCGGGTTACTGCTGAAGACCGGCGCATACGGCCTGCTGCGCTTTGTCGTGCCGCTGTTCCCGAGTGCAGCACACCAGTTCGCACCAATCGCGATGGTCCTGGCGGTGATCGGGATCCTGTACGGCGGCCTGCTCGCTTTCGGGCAATCCGATTTCAAGCGCTTAGTGGCCTACACCAGCGTGAGTCACCTGGGATTCGTGCTGTTGGGAATTTTCGCTTGGAACGAATTGGCTTTGCAGGGCGCGCTGATTACGATGATCGCCCACGGTATCAGCACCGGGGCGTTATTCGTTATCGCGGGCCTGCTGCAGGAACGCATGCATACGCGCGAGTTAGACCGCACGAATGGTCTGTGGAGCACGATCCCGAGGCTCAGCGGCGCCGCACTTTTCTTTGCACTGGGCTCTCTCGGATTGCCGGGGTTGGGCGACTTCGTGGGCGAGTTCCTCGTGCTCCTGGGAACCTACCGTGTCAGCTCGAGCCTCACAATCTTTGCCGCCATCGGCGTGCTGGTCGCGACGTTTTATGCGCTGCGGCTGGTGCAGCGTGCGTTCCACGGTCCGAATTTGCATGAGTGGAAGCTAGCCGACCTGAACAAGCGCGAGACTCTCATCCTCGCGCCCATGATCGCCGTTCTGTTGTGGATTGGGCTGTATCCGTTGCCTTTGCTGAAGACGTTCCGTCCTGCGATGGACCGCCTGCAACAGGTGGTTGGCAGTGCCGTGGCACTGCGGAGGTGATGTGACCGGAGCCGATGCGATTGCGTTGTTGCCGTTGATCATCCTCGCTGGCACCTCCGTGCTGGCGATGGTGGGCATCGCTGTGCACCGTAGCCATGGATTCACGCTTGGTTTGACGCTGGCGGGCTTGGCTGCGGCATTCGGATCTCTGTGGATTGCCGCGCCGCTTGCGCCGCGACGGGTTACGTCGCTTTTGGTGATCGACCACTATTCGCTGTTCTACTTCGGTCTGCTGATTGCTGCTGATTTTGCCATTGCCTTGTTTGCCTATGATTACTTGGCCAAGAGGGACGTCAATCGGGAAGAACTCTACATCCTGCTGTTGATTGCCACGACCGGCGGGGCGATCCTCACCGCGAGCAGCCATTTTGCATCGTTCTTTCTCGGTCTGGAGACGCTCAGCGTCTCGCTTTATGCCATGGTTTCGTACCTCCATCTGCGACGTCAGCCAGTGGAAGCCGGCATCAAGTACCTGATACTTGCTGCGGCATCCGCAGCATTTCTGCTATTCGGAATGGCTCTGGTTTATGCCGAGCTCGGCACCATGGAATTTGCCGGTATGGGGCAGATTTTTTTCGCTGGCCACGCCAGCGATACTCTGCTCGTCTGCGGATTGGCGATGATCATCACCGGCGTCGGTTTCAAGTTGGCTGTCGTGCCTTTTCACCTGTGGACGCCGGATGTATATGAAGGCGCGCCTGCTCCCGTGACCGCGTTCATTGCCACTGTATCGAAGGGCGCCATGTTCGCCTTGCTGCTGCGCTTTTTCTACCGCTCGGGCGCAACCAATCACCAGATCCTCCTGGTTTTCACCATCATCGCCATCGCATCGATGCTCGCGGGAAATCTGTTGGCACTACTGCAAACAAATGTCAAACGCATCCTGGCTTACTCCTCGATCGCTCACATGGGCTACCTGCTCGTGGCATTCCTGGCCAGCGGAAAATTAGCGGTCGAGGCAGTCACTTTCTACCTGGTCGCGTACTTCATTACCACAGTGGGTGCATTCGGCGTGGTGAGTGCTCTCTCGACGCATGAACGCGAGGCTGAAGACATTGACGATTACCACGCCCTGTTCTGGCGCCGACCAGCGCTGGCGGGATTGTTTACCGTGATGCTGCTCTCCTTGGCGGGGATTCCGGTGACTGCCGGCTTCATCGGGAAGTTCTATATCGTGGCCGCGGGTGCGGCGTCGTCAATCTGGGCGCTCGTCATCATTCTGGTCGTGAGCAGTGTGATCGGTCTCTTCTACTATCTGCGCATTGTCGCCGAGATGTACGCTTCTCCGGAACGGGAAGGGCTCGGAACCCGATCGCACGTCTCCTCCCCCGCCCGAGCCGTACTTTGGGCGCTAGCGGTGCTCCTCGTGTGGTTCGGGATATATCCCGAGCCGCTTTTGCGGATCATCCGCACAGTCTTGCCGACCTAACCGACGCGGTGCTTCGGTCCCTCGTTTTCGGGATCTGTGGCTGCGAGCAAAGGCGAACCTGGCAGGTTCTATGATGCTCGTTCGATTGTGTCGTGAGGCATTTCGCCGGATTCGGCGAGGCCCGCCAGGAGCAAGTGAAAGTATGCCAGTCCCGCATATGGCTGCCACTTCTTCACTGCCCGCCTCACGGCATCGTAATCCAGTGGTCCGTCACGGCCGAGCCACAGTGCCAACCGGTTGCGAGCGCCGACATCGTCTCCGGGAAACATATCTAATCGTCCGAGCCCGCGCAGCAATACGTATTCCGCGGTCCATCGGCCCACACCCCGCAATTTGAGCGATTCCTCCACAGAAGATTCATTGTCCAAATCCTGTAGCTGCTCGGGATGAAACTGACTCGCGGCTATCTCGCGCGACAGGGACAGTAGAGAACGTGCTTTGCTGTAGCTGAAACCCAGATGACGAAACGTCGGCGCTTTCACGCGAAGAAGGTCCTCGGCACGAGGGAATGCGTGCTCCTCGGCGCCTGCTGACGAGATTGTTGGACCACAATGCGTTGCCAACCGATTGAGCAACTCAATGCCCACCGTCAATGAAAGTTGCTGACATGCGATTGCATTCACGAACGCCTCGAAAACGCTGGGAAAGCGTGGAGGTTTGAGGCCACGAAATTGCTCGACCAATGGCGCCAAACGGCGATCCTTGGCCGCAAGTACATAGAAGGGCCGCAGATTCTTTTGCAACCCCAAAGCATGAGAGAAGAGCTGGGCAACCCAGGCTTGCGTTTCCGGCGGCAACTTTGGCCCGGTAACCCGGATAACGAGTTTTGGATGTTCGCTGGAGCCAACTTGAGTGACGGTAGCTTCCACCGGCGAGTCACCGCAAACGAGCACGCGTCGGTACGTCGTACCATCCCACCGGTCAACGATGTTTCGCGCCCGGCGCCGTAACGCCCAAGCCGTCAGATCGAGCCTGAACGGTGGGACTGGACGGATAGTGAAGGCCAAAGAATCCATTACGGATGTTTGATGTCAAATCATGCTGCCGCTTACGTATCCCGTCTCTCCGGGAGTTTCGATTCCTGCTCCCGAACGGACCGGCGGCTAACACGTGCCGCGCAATACCAGTTACCACAGTCTATACTTGAAACGTAGCGCGATGCATCGGTCAACGTCAGGAAGCCGAAGTCAGGAAGCCGAAGAAAGTGCTACTGAGGCGGACCTTGACATCGCACACGAGGTGACCATGGATATTTTGTCTGTAGCTGCAATGCGTCTCCCGTGTTCCTGGTGCGGTACCTCGTACGAAGTTCCGCTCAGGAACATTTTACTGTCGCACAAAATCATGCATGAAGGCTGCCCGGTAGCAGAAGAGACGGAGTGTCCTCCGGTTTTCGAGTCTCGCCTCGCGTCTGAATCTTCGATTGAGGCTCTCGAGCAGGCGTGGCGCCGGCTTGAGAGCCGTGCCGTGGCCGAAGGTGGGGAGCTGGTTTTGATGGGGCGCAACATTGAGCGCTCACCCGAAACCAAAAAACCCTCCAAACGCTCCAG
>JAICXK010000301.1 GCA_025980435.1 Bryobacteraceae bacterium | reverse complement strand
TGGAGTGACTCGGTCAGCCATTTGTCCGCCTCAGAGTAATTTTCCAGCAGAAAGTAATCGGCCCCAACAACCTCCAGTTCCAGCGCGCCAGGAGCACGGAGTCGCGCGCCCTGATCGTATTCGGCCAGGGAGGCCTTCGGCTTGTCCTGTTTGAAGAGGACATACCCGAGCAGGTAATGCGCGTCCGCCGAGGCCTGATGGTCTTCGAGATATTGCCGGACAAGGGTTTCGGCTTGAGGCAGTTTTCCGGATTCAATCAGCGATTGAATCTGCGCAACCGGCGCGGGTATTTCCGCATATGCGAGCGCGACGAAAAGCAGAAGCGCTGCGATCCCGCTCATATGCGAATCATTGTAAGCTGTCGTGTGAATGACGGTTTCCGTATTGCCGCGCGAGTTGCGACTTCGCGATCTGGTGTGGCTAAACATTTGCGCGGTGGCCAGTCTGCGCTGGGTAGCGACGGCCGCGCACGCGGGCGCCGGCTCGCTGGTTTTGTGGGCTATCGCGGCGCTGTGCTTTTTTCTTCCGTCTGCGCTTGTCGTCGCGCGCCTCTCCCGGCTCTTTCCGGAAGAAGGAGGCATGTATATCTGGACCAAGCGCGCTTTCGGCGACCGGCACGCGTTCCTTTGCGCCTGGTTCTATTTCATCGGGAATGTGCTGTACTTCCCCTCCCTGCTCCTGGCCGGAATCGGCATGGTCGCCTATGCGTTCGGTGAAACGGGCGCGCGTTTCGCCGAGGATCGCGCCTATGCTCTGCCTGCCACGCTGGTTGTCTTATGGGTGTTGTTTCTAGCGAATATGTTCGGCCTTAAAGTGGCGAAATGGGTCTCGGCAACCGGCGGAATTTCAACTTTTGTTATTGCACTCATCCTCGGTGTCTTCGCCGTCGCAGCCGTCATGCGCTCCGGTTCGGCGACTAATTTCGAGTTACTCCCGCACGTCGGCCTGGGAACGTTGAACTTTTGGTCGCAGATTGCATTCGCGTTCATAGGACTCGAGCTCGCTCCCATCGTCAGCGGCGAAATGCGCAACCCGCAGCGCGATATTCCGCGCGCCGCCGTCATCAGCGGCGTTGCTTGCGCGCTGTACTACATCGCGGGAACGGCGGCCCTGCTGGTTTTGCTGCAGCCGTTGGACATCAGCCCTATGACCGGACTCGCCCAGGCGGGCGCGGCTGCTGGAGTGAGGCTCGGCCTGCCCGCTATTCCGGTTGTGTTTGCGGCGCTAATTGGACTGACAATGGCAGGCCAGGCGAGCACCTACATCGCCGGCAACACGCGCCTCCCTTATGTCATTGGGCTCGACCGCTATCTACCGCCCGCCTTCGCGCGCGTCCATCCCCGCTGGAAAACGCCCTACGTATCGCTGCTTGTGCAGGTTGGCCTGGCCACCGTTTTCCTGGTTATGTCGCAAATGGGAGAGACCGTACGAACGGGATATCAAATCATGGTCGACATGGTCGTGGTCGTGGCATTTGTCCCGTTCATCTATATTTTTGGTTCGGGCTTTCGATTTGCCGGCCGGGTCGCTGGAATATCCGGGCTGGCCGTGACCTTGATCGCGATTGTGTTGTCAGTGGTTCCACCGCCGGAAGTGTCCTCCATACCAATCTTCGAAGCGAAGGTAATAGGCGGTTCGGCCCTATTTGCCGCGCTTGGCTGGATCGTCTTCAAACGCTACCAAACGAAGCGTCTGGCGCCGGCGCAGTTGGTGGATGACGTTACTTCGGCTCCTCGATGAAGTTGTAGCGGTTCACCGCGACCGTGTTCAGCACCTGTGTGTTGCCACTGGGCCAGTGGACGGCTACCCGGTCGATTTTGCCGCAGGCCCCTAATCCGAAATGCAGCCGGGGATCGTTCCGCGAAATGTAGCTGCCGCCGCTTCGAACTGACTCGGTTTGCTTTTGCCCGCACGCTTCTAGGGTCAAGGTGGCGCCGATCGCATCACGGTTGCTGCGCGTTCCCTGCAGCTTGAATCCAACCCACGCGTTCTGGTTTGCAGTATCGTTTCTCAACAGAACCGGCGCGCCTGAAATCGGCAGAACCAGCAGATCCATCCTCCCATCGTTATCGAAATCGCCCACAGCGCCGCCGCGATAGGAATTGGAGGGAGGCGATGGGAAAGAGAAGATCTGTTCCGTCTTGGTTCCGGCGTTGCGAAAAATGGCAACCGGCTCATCGTAGTCTTTATCCGTCGGGTAGACGTGTCCATTCGCGGTCCAGAAATCCCGGACGCCGGAATTGTCGAAGTCCGTCAAGCCGCACGCCCAACCTAGGTATTTTTTGGTGGCGGTCGCGACTCCGGTAGAAGCGGCGACTTCTTCATAGACCCCCGACTTGTCGCGCCGGAAGAGCGGGAAATAGTCTTTGTCAAAGGTGGTGGTGAGTAGATCCTGATGCCCGCCCCGGCCAAAGTTCCCGACCGCTACTCCCATATTCGACTGAGCGCGGCCGTCTGCGTTAAAGGCTACGCCGTGGTCCAGGGCGGATTCTTTGAAAGTTCCGTTACCTTGATTGATGAACAGATAATTTGGATCGGAGTCGTTTGCGACAAAGATATCCAGCTTCCCGTCAGCGTTGAAATCACCTGTTACGGGCGTAAAGCCGTGCGCGGGCGGCACATTCGCGACGCCCGAGGCGTTCGTCACATCGGTAAAGGTCCCATCGCCGTTGTTGTGATAAAGGACGCTATGTTCGCCTTTCAGCCCGATAGGTCCGCAGAACACATGCTGCCCGAAGTAATCGCAAACCGGGGCGGGTTCGTTAAATGACGTCGAGTGAATGTCCACATAGCCGGTTACAAACAGGTCGAGTTTCCCGTCGCCATCGAAATCTCCAAAGGCGCTTCCGGTATGCCAGGCCGTGCTCTGCCGTAATCCCGCGGCCTTGCCAACTTCGGTGAAGGTTCCGTTTCCGTTATTTTTGTACAGGAGATCAAGGCCGATCGTGGTGATCAGAATATCGGTAAAGCCGTCGTTATTGTAGTCCGCCGCATTCGCACCGGTTCCCCAGTAGGGATTCGCGAGCCCGGCCTTCTGGGTCACATCTTCGAAGCGCCCGTTTCCTAGATTGTGGAACAGGTAGACGCCTCCCGGTTCAGCCGATGGTTTCTCTCCGGCGATGGTCCTCCGTAACCGGTCCATGCTTCCACCGTTCACGATCAAGAGATCCATGAACCCGTCGTTGTCGTAGTCAAGCCATGCCGCGCCGCTGCCGTTCGCTTCTGGAATCCAGCGCTTCTCCGGTCCTCCGCATCTCATGATGGCGTGGATACCCGCCGGTGAGGCTAGGTCCGTGAAACGGAGTGCCTGCTGCGCCCCCATAAACAGCAGAACGATACCAATGGGAACACCAATGAGGATGCCTGAGAACTTCAAACTGCTCATTATCACGTGAGCCGCTAAAGCCCGCGCGATTCAAGCCGCTCGAAGTCTATATTCCGCTATCGCCGGCCGCCGCCATGGCCGCCGCGGCCACCGGCATGGCTTCCGAATCCGCTGCCTCCGTAGCGCCCGCCTCGAAAGCCGGCCCTTGCGCCGTATCCGCGGCCATAGCCGTATCCGCCGCGGTAGCCACGGCCGCGCTGTCCGTATCCACGGTAAGCATAGGCCCTGTTCGAATATCCGCGGTATCGGTATCCACGATATCCGTATCCACGCCCGTAGTAGCGGCCGCGATAATAGCGGCCTCTTCGTCCGTAGTAACGGCCCCAATAGTAGCCAAAATACGGGTAAGCGTAAGCATAAGGAGCATAGTAGCCGTATGGATAACCGCAATACGGATTCAGGTACGGGTCGCACGCGTACGGGTAGCCGTAAGCGTAGGGATAACGATACGCATATGGATACGCGGTGTACGGGTATGCCGAGCCCACGTTGATTCCAAACCCGATGACCCCGGGTTGCGCCTGGACAGGATTAGCCAAAATCAGCAGCGCCGTGAGTGCGGCAGCCAGCAGCCCCACTCGTCTCAACATTTGTAAGCCTCCCTTCTTAAGACGCCTCGCGCTTCCATCGCGGTTCGCCCGAATTCGCCCCTGAGCGAAAGGGCTCTAACCCGCAATCACAAAATTCCCACTCGCAATCTTTCCTTATCTTTTCAAAAGCTTACGCCCGCTGCCGGGACCGGCCTGGTTGGCCGCGCGCTTAGTATTCGCACAGAACACCAATGCTTCACAAGACGAAATTCTATCTTCTCGGCCTGGCAGGCTTATCGATCGTGCTCAGTACCGCCTGTAAGACGCAGCCCGACCATCCGAACCAGTTGAACGCGTTCGATGGCGCGACCTACAACTCGCTCACGCTCGCGCATGCGGCGCTGTCCTCCTTCCGCGACCAAATCTCAAGCGGGCTGCCGCAGTATGCTCCTGCGTTTAACGAAGCCGCCACCGCTTACGAAGACGCCTTCAGCGCCTATGCGACATACCGTTCGCAACCTCAACAAAATCTCGTCGTCGTTTCTGCCATCACCGAACTCACCCGAACGCTTCTCAACCTGGAGAACGGATTGATCAGCGGCGCGCATGCCGATTCTCAAGCGGTCGCCTCGGTTCGAGGTAAAGCTTTACGCCTCCGCTCGCGGGCCGGCCGGAACATAACCATCTCCGATATATTGACAGAGTTGGAGATTGCAGCCTCGGTAGCTGAAACCATTCCCGCAACCGGGCCGTATTCGAAGATTGCCTCGATGGTGATCGAGGCCACCAATCAGGCCCTTGCTGCGCAAGAAGCGGCAGCCGGCCAGCCGATCGATCTGAGCACGATTCAGCCGCTTCCACCCATTCAGTAAGGCGGAGGCCGCTTCAGGATCCGCGTTCCGGCATGCGCTCAAATAGAGAAAGCGCATGTTGACTCAGACGAACCACTGGCTGGAATTCGTGGCCACGGCGATCGATGCCGCGTTGCTGTTGCGTATACTTACGCTCAAACTCCATCGCACGTACACGTTCATCACGCTGGCCGCAACTCTCGCCGTTTTCCTGGACGGGGTAATGCTCTGGCTGGGATCTGATTCAAAGGAATTTACCAGAGTTTTTGTCTATTCTCGCTTTCTGTATGCCTTCGTGTTTCCGGCCGCCGCCTGGGACGTGTTTGAAGAGATCAAAGCGCAGGTTGCAAAGCTTCGCAGACTGGCTATCTTTCGTCTCATCTCCAGCCTGATCCTGGCCGCCATTTTCGGCTTCATGATCACCGGATTTGCCAGTATCGAGGACCAGAATGGGGGGCCGGCATTGGGCCCCACCCTGGCTCTGGTCATCTGGGCAGCCTCTTCTACGGCCAGCCTTGCTCTCTTGTGGTCGATGCACAGGGCTATCCGTGCGCAGCATATTGAGCTTCCCAGAAACACGCTTGTCTGGCTGATCTTTTTTCAACTTTCTTTAATCGCCGAAGTACTCGCCTGCCTTTTCACGATCGCGGGGCCGCTGTTGAGTGCTCCCGTCCCCGATGTGCTCGCGCTCCTTCTGTCGCTTTACGGCATAGGGATTACGGTCTGGTGTATCTGGAAACTGAGGGCGCTCCCGTCGGATGTACCCTCGGCCCCCGAACAAGCGAAGCTGTGAGGGGCTAGGTGATATCGCCGGGCTGCAACGGCAACCGGCGAACCCGCTTCCCTGTAGCGGCGAAGATTGCGTTCATCAGAGCGGGCGCTGTCGGCGGCAAACCCGGCTCGCCTATGCCGGTTGGAGCGATCGTGCCCGGCACAATGTGAACCTCGATTCGCGGCGTTTCCTTCATCGGAAGCATT
>JAICXK010000110.1 GCA_025980435.1 Bryobacteraceae bacterium | reverse complement strand
GTGGAACGTTTCCATCGGTCGGTTCCTCGTGATCTTGCCTTGACAACAAAATCATCGATCAGCCGACCGACGGAATCAACCCCTACGCAGCCGCAACCTTCGCGTCTTCAAAATTTCAAATATTTTTGGCTAGTTTTAGATGTGCCCGCGCGCCTGCGATGGCGTTCCGTGGCTTTATCGAACAGGCGAAGTTTGGCATCGCGATCTTCGACCGGCATTGCCTTTCCGGCGGGAAGAACGCGAATGGCTTCTCCGGCGGGAACCCATTGAATATCGTCGCCGGGATCCCCCAGAAGCTGGCGGAGCCGCCAAGCGAGCCGTTGTATCGCCACCACACCCGAGCGTTTCCCTTCAGATCAACATTCGGTTTATGCCAATATTTCGACCGCCCCGGACTTCAAATCGTAGTAGGCGGCGTGAAGAGACAACTTGCCTTCCTTTACAAGGGAGGCAAGCAAAGGGGAGGAAGCGCGCATTAGTGCGACCTGGTATTTCGCATTCTCCCGAATGGCCTCATCCAGATCCGTTCCTCCTGCCTTCAGTGCGGGACGGATGTACTGATAGAGCGAACTGATCTGGCCCGGCACGGCTTTCGCGGCCATGGTGGCTTGCACCGCGCCGCAGTTTCTGTGCCCTATCACGATCAAAACCTTAACTCCAAGGACCGCTGCCCCGTATTCCAAACTTGCAATCGTTGCGGGAGTGGCAAGGTTTCCCGCCACACGTACAACGAACAAGTGTCCGATTGTCTGATCGAACATCAGCTCCACCGGAACTCGCGAATCAGCACAAGAGAGAATAGCCGCAAACGGCTTCTGCTGTTCGAGCGTATTTGTTCGCAGGATCTCCAGGTCTTCTTGTAACGAACTGAGCCGCTTGGCTCGAAAACGTTCATTACCTTGGGTCAGGATTGCCAAGGCGTCCGCCGGGGAAGCCGGCATTTTGAAAGTTGTCGCATAAGCTCTCGCACTACCGGGAACGGAAGAGGCGAGCGCTGCGATGCCTACCTGCTTCAATAGTCTTCTGCGGTCAATCGGCTTCATCTTGTATGCGAAGCTTATCATGCAATTTCCCCGGTTGAGTGCAGCTTGGCGATGTCAGGCGACATTGGGCCAAGGGGCTGCCCCACACAGTCATCGTTTATAGCCGAATTTCTGCAGGAGCTCCACTCGCGCTCTCGCGTGCGACTCAGTTTCGACACCTCTGGGGGACACGCCATCGACCACGCCAAGAACCCCGCGCCCCTGTTCGGTCTCAACGACGATTACTTCGACCGGATTCGCGCTCGCACAATAAATGTTCACCACCTCGGGAACCGCCTGAATCCGGTCAAGGATATTAATCGGGAATCCGTTTCGCAGGGCGATGATGAAGATATGACCCGCCGCAATGGCAGACGCGTTTTGGATGGCGTTCTGTTTGAGCGATTCGTCATTTCCATCGAAGCGGGTGAGACACTCTCCCGAGGCCTCGTTGAAAGCAACTCCGAACTGGAGGTGGGGCGAAGTGTTGACGATCGCCTCGTAAATGTCTTCCACGGTTTTGATGAAGTGGCTCTGCCCGACAATGATGTTGCCGTTTTCGGGAATGGCAAGGCGAATAGCTTTTAGCTCCATGTGGGCCACTATATCCAGGCCGGATTTCCCGGTTCCTATAATGCGGTTGTGCAGAAGCCCTTTAGCGACGCGAGCCTGCTGGAGCATATACGCGAACTGCCGCACGCGCGCGCAACCTACAAGCAGCTTGTTCGCGAATTGCGGGTGCAAGGTGAAGACCGTGATTCGCTGGAGGACTCGCTCGACCGGCTGGCTGACAAAGGCCTGGTTGTGGAGTTGCGCTCCGGACACTATGTCGCGGTGGGCAGCAATCCGGAGTATGCGGCAGGACGGGTTTTCATTCATCGCGATGGCTTCGGATTTCTGATTCCGGATCAGGTTAATGAAAGCATTCAGGGGGACATCTTTCTACCTCCCGATGAGGCGGCCAAGGCGATGCATGGCGATCGAGCGCTGGTACATATCCGGCGAATTGCAAATGAGGGCAGGGCCGAGGGCCAACTGGTCCGCATTCTGCGCCGGGCGCACATCACGGTTGTCGGTGAGTTCCGCATAAACAGGCGCGGTCATTTCGTGGCGCCATCGGACGACCGAATCCAGCAATGGATCGAGATTCCGGAAGGCATGGAAATGCCCAAACGGCGCGCGGGTGTGAACCGGGTCGGGGCGCAGGAGCGCGAGATCGCTTCGGCGGAGGATCTCGACGGAATGATCGTGAACGTGGAGGTTCTGGAGTTTCCGGAAGACGGCGGGCATGGAGTAGGACGGATTATCGAAGTGCTCGGCTATCCGGACGATTTCGGCGTCGATGTCGAAATTATCATCCGCAAGCATCATCTTCCACACGAGTTTCCGGAGGACGCGATCGAACAGGCGCGGGAAATCCCGCATGAAATTCCCGCCGCGGAACTTGATCGCCGGAGCGATTTTAGAGAGCTCGACATTGTGACGATTGACGGCGAGACGGCGCGGGACTTCGACGATGCGGTCTGGGTGGAGCGCCTGCCGAATGGACATTTCGCGCTGCAGGTTCATATCGCCGATGTCGGCCATTACGTCAGGCCGGGAACGCCGATCGACGAGGAAGCGCTACTGCGGGGCACCAGCGTTTACTTTCCAGATCGGGCGGTACCAATGCTGCCGGTGGAGCTTTCTACCGATATTTGCTCGCTGCGGCCGCACGAGGACCGGCTGGTGCTGTCGGCGCTGCTCGAGATCGACCGGCAGGGAGATGCCGTCGCGCAGAAGTTTACGCGAGGGGTGATCCGCAGCGCGGAGCGAATGACGTACACAAACGTATTCCGCGTTCTGGAAGGCGACGCGGCGATGCGCGAGCGGTATAGCGGACTGGTTGAGCGCTTCGAGCTCATGCGCGAGCTGGCCCTGATCTTGAACCGCAAGCGAACGAAGCGCGGTTCCATCGATTTCGACATGCCAGAGACGAATATCGAACTGGATTTATCCGGCCAGATGGTAGGCGTAACGCGCGCCGAGCGAAACGTCGCGCATCGGATTATTGAGGAGTTCATGCTGGCGGCGAATGAGGCTGTTGCCGGGCACCTGGAAGCGGCGGGGATCCCCGCTTTATACCGTATCCATGAACGGCCGGAAGCAAAGCGCGTGATGGACTTTGAAGAGATTGCCGCGCATTTCGGTTATTCGCTGGGGATCGGCGCGATACCGGTGAAGAGATTCCCGGTTGTGGAGAGGCGGCGCGACGGGCGCAAAGTGCGGAAGGACATCGTGGTGGCGCGCGAAGATTTTCAGATCTCGTCGCGCAATTACCAGCGGCTGATTGCGAAAATCTCGGGTAAACCGGAAGAGCGGATTTTGAGCTATCTGATGCTGCGCTCTCTGAAACAAGCCCGGTACAGCAACGTGAACGAAGGCCACTTTGCGCTGGCGGCCACAGCCTACACGCATTTCACGTCACCGATTCGGCGCTACCCGGACCTGGTGGTGCATCGCGTGCTCTCGCATTATCTCGATACGAATGATCCCCTGCTGGAGAACTCCCTGCTTCGCGAATTGGGGGAAGATACTTCCTTTACGGAACGGCGGGCTGCAGAGGCGGAACGCGAGCTGATCGAGTGGAAAAAAGTGAAGTTCATGCAGGATCGCGTCGGAGACGAGTTCGATGCGCTTATCATCAGTACGACGAAATTCGGATTTTTTGTTGAACTGACAGAGCTGTTTGTGGAAGGCCTGGTACCGATGGAGACGCTTCCCGGGGATCGTTTTCTGTATCACGAAAACGGCCGGAAAATTATTGGGGAACGAAGCCGGAAAGCGTATTCGATCGGAGATAAGGTTCGCGTGCGTCTGGACCGCGCCGATACGGTGGAGCACAAGCTGCAGTTCGCGGTGGCGGAAGATGTGGGCCGGCGGAAAGCGCGGAATCCGGGGCGGGAGAGGAAGCGAACTTAATTGGCGCCGATGCACGGGATCTGGACTCAAGCAGTTTCGTTCAATGATGGGTGCGAGAGATCGGAAATAAACGAGCAGCGGTGGTTGCAACAGCCGTATTCCTACGCTGGAACGGGTACCGTCTGCAGTTTGCCGATCGCAAGATGTACGACGGTTGATAGGTTTATACGAAAGAAAGAGGGTTACGAAACGATTGTTGGAAGTCTGGATTCGTGCTCATGCGGCCGACTCCTCCATGGATTTCCCTGGAACCCGAAGCCCTGAATCGTCGTAATCTCCCGGCGGACCTGCCGCCTTTCGCCAATGCCGTCGGGCTGTAAACTCCAACAAGCTATGTCCGGCAAAGAGACTAAAATTTTCGACCCTGCGGATGGGTTCGGGCCAATTACGGATCTGTTCATCGCAACCGACGCAACCGTTGCCAGGAGAGCGAATACCTGGTGGATGTACCTGGCGGGCAAATTGAAAGATAAGGATGGAATCCATCTCTTCAGCGCCTCGCTGCCCGAAGGCGCACCGCTTGCGGCCGCCGGTTGGACGATCACTCCTGAACCCGATGACTGCGGGAAGGTTGCGCTCCTTGCGGGAAATGAGATCAGCATGGCGTGGGATCTGAAGGGTGGCCGGCACTGTCCTGCTTACGTGAAGGGGTGGGATCCGCATCGCAATGCTTGGGTGGAACGCATCTACTATGCAGGCGGCGCGGAGCATGTCTGGGGGCCGTATACGATCGGCTATCTCGAATGGGATGGCAGCAGATGGGTGGAAAAGCCTGAACCGGTGTTTACCGCCAACCAGGATTGGGAGCACGGAAGCGTGTATGAACCGAATCTGATCTATCACGATGGCAGATGGAAGATGTGGTACGTCTCCGGTTCCAACCAGGAAGACTACATCGTTCAGGGCTATGCCGAAAGCGCGGATGGCCGCACGAACTGGACGAAGCACCAGATATTCGCGGTCGCAGAGGAAAAGATGTTCGACTTCTTCGTGACTAAATCCAATGAAGGTTTCGAAGCTGTTTTTTCGCGAGTGTGGCTTGGCAAAGGCGCTGCGCCTGCCAATTCAGGCCTATGGTGGTGTCATTCGAAAATACCGTCTTCCAAAATTTCGGATTGGAGCAAGCCTGTTCAGATCATGACCGCTGAAGATCGCGGATGGCATTCCGGGCCGTGGAAACCATCGTTGCAGTATGGAACCGACCCGAACAGGATGTTCGTGTTCTTCGATGGCATCTACCCGACGCAAAGATCTGGGGGGTTCCCTTTCGTCTTCACTCTGGGGTGTCTTGAAATCGAGCGCCCCAGCAGGGATGGAGTCTAGAACCGGATGCCGCCGCTGCAAACCAATACTTCGCCAGTGACGTAATCCGATAACGGTGAGCAGAAGAAGAACACGGCGTTCGCGGCGTCTTCCGGAGTCCCTAATCGACCGAGGGGAATCATTCTGGTTGCCTGCTCGCGGACTTGCGCCTGCATGCCAACGTGAACCTGGCGCTCCCCGATCACGATGGTGGTTTCGGCATCATCCATGGGCTTGATAAGACGGGTGTCGATGAGACCAAAACCGACGGCGTTCACCGTGACGTTGTAGCGCCCCCACTCCTTCGCTAAGGTCTTCGTCAGTCCGACAATGGCGGCTTTACCGGACGCATAGCCGGCCTGTCCGGGGTTGCCGTCGAGTCCGGAAATGGAGGTGATATTCACCACCTTGCGCATGACCGGCTGGCCTGTTTCGTTCTCCTTTTTGGCTTTTTCGCGGATCCAGTTCGCCGCCGCACGCAAGACGCGAAACGGAGCGACCACGTGGATATCGAGCATGGCCTGAAATTGTTCGTCCGTGGTCTTTTGAATCACGTTGTCCCAGGTGTAGCCCGCATTGTTAACGATGACGTCGACGGATCCGAAGTCCCGGACCAGGCGGTCGATAACGGTCTGGGCAAAGTTGGGATCAGTTAAATCTCCGGCCAGGGTGGCGATTTTACGGCCCGCGCCGGAAAGCGTTCTCTCCGCGGACCGCAGAGCACTCTCGTCGATATCCACCAGCAGCACGGATGCATCTGCAGCGGCAAGGCTGTGCGCTATCGCCAAACCAATACCGCGACCAGCACCCGTAACCACCGCCGATTTGTTCGCCAGGGAGATGTTCATTGGCATCGGAGGGATGTTTCCACGCCAAGAATATCAGAGGCCCTGTTCAGGGGATCGGCCCGCCGCTCAGCAAAAAAATGGTGAGGCGCACCAGCGCGTAGACAGCCAAAACCAACAGCAACACCCTGTGACGTGCGGCGAACCGTCCGGCTCGCTCCAGCAACGTCTCATCGTAAGCGGAAACCGGAAGATGGTCTAAGAAACGCGTCAAGTCGTCAACGAGATATTGTACGTGCTGGTAGCGGTCGATGGGATCCGGGGAAAGCGCCTTACGAGCGATCGCCGCAAGCGGCCGCGATTCGCCCTCGCGCAGTAAATCGCGGAGAATTGCGCCAAGGGAGAAAACATCGGCACGGCCGTCCACAGGATCGGAGCGCTCACCGGTTTGCTCGGGCGCAAGGTAATGCGAAGTTCCGGAAATGAATGCGCCTGCAGAGCTTGCCGCGGCGAGCCATTCCGCGCGTCCCCAATCGATGATGAAGACTTCGCCGAAGTTTCCGGCCAGAATGCTTTGCGGGTTCAGATTACGGTGAACGACGCCGGAATCGTGAGCAAAGGCGACCGTATCGCAAACCTTCTGAAAGATGCGCAAGCGTGCGAACAGGCTATTTTCGCGGGCGAAGAAGGCGCCTAGCGGCTCGCCCTGAACGAAACGCATGACGTAGTAGAGCCTGCCTCCGGGAAGGCGTCCGGCATCGTAAATGGGAACAATACCCGCGTGCTCCAGACGGGCCAGGGTTTTTGCTTCCTGGAGCACCTCGCCGGCATCGATTCCGGCGCGCCGGGCATCGACTATTTTGAAGGCGACCTTCCGGTTGAGGTGTTTGTCCCAAGCTGCATAGACAACCGCGGTTTCACCACGAGCGAGTTCGCTGCCCAACTGGTAGCGCGTGCTCAAAGGATCATCGGGGCTCGCGCTAAGGCGGGGATTGTCCGGTCCGATTACTATACTATAGTCCGCACGGAGTGGGAAATTGAAGATTGCAAAGAAGATCGTGCTGCTCTTGACGGTTCCGGCAGTGCTGGCGATAGGGCAGCAGCCGGGCACACCGCCACCATCGGCCACGCAAAAGGACGCTGCAAAGCACGAAGGATCGAAACCGGAGCAGACGCAAGCCTCGGAACCGAAGCCTTCCGTGACGCACCATAAGATCACGGTGCGTGGAAACACGATCGAATATACGGCGACCGCTGCCCGGCTTCCGATCAAGGATGAGCAGGGCAAGACCGAAGCCGAGATGTTCTACGTTGCGTACACAGTAGACAATGGAGGACCGAAACGGCCGCTGACGTTTGCATTTAACGGAGGACCCGGATCCGCGACCATCTGGCTGCACATGGGGGCGTTCGGCCCCAAGCGAGTAAAGATGATGCCGAACGGGTTCATGCCGCCGCCGCCGTTCGAACTGGAGGACAACCAGAACACGCTTTTGGACAGGAGCGATCTGGTGTTCGTGGACGCGATCGGAACCGGGTACAGCCGGGCGACGACTCCGGAACTCGGGAAGAAGTTCTGGGACCTGCACGGCGACATCGCGGCATTCGGTGAATTCATCCGCCTTTATTTGCAGAACAACTCGCGCTGGACTTCACCGCTGTACCTGGCGGGCGAGAGTTATGGCACGACCCGCGCGGCGGGTCTCTCAGGGTATTTGGTGGATCATGGCATCGCGCTAAACGGGGTCGTCCTGATCTCGACGATTTTGAATTTCGGGACGGTCAGCTTTACGACCGGCAACGACCTTCCCTATGCGCTATACCTGCCCACGTACACGATGACTGCGCTCTATCATCACAAGCTGGCTCCGGAACTGGAGAAGGATCCCGGCGCGCTGCGGGCGGAAGTAGAAAAGTGGGCGGGTACCGAATACACGCTTGCGCTGCAGCAAGGGGATGCCCTTTCCGCGGCAGAGCGGGAATCGGTTGCCGACCATCTGGCCCGCTATACGGGTTTGCCCAAGCCGTACATTGAGCGGTGCAATCTGCGGGTCGATTTATCCCATTACGATACGGAACTGCTGCGGGACGAAGGCAAGATTGTCGGGCGGCTGGATGGACGCTTTACCGGTCCGACCACCTCGGCTACCGACCAGGAGCCGGGTTACGATCCAAGCGAGGCCGCCATACGCCCGCCTTACACGTCGGTATTCGGCGACTACATCAAACAGGAACTTGGGTATCAGACCGATTTGAAATATTACGTGCTGGGCGGCGGAATCGGGAAGTGGGACTACGACGTCAGCGGGTGGTCTGGATTCGCAAATGTCAGCCGGTACCTGCGGGAGGCGTTCGAAAAGAATCCCTACATGCGCGTATTTATTGCGGAAGGGTTGTACGACGCGGCGACGCCGTACTTCGCCGTTGACTACACGTTCGATCACATGCAGCTTACGCCGGCCGCGCACAAGAACATCAGCAAGGACCACTTTAACGCCGGACACATGGTCTACCTGGATAACGCTTCCATGACGAAACTCAGGCAGGACATAGAGCACCTATACGACGAAACGGGATCCAAGTAGGATTGGCGGTACAACCGCTTAGTCACAATTACGAGGCTGTCGATTTCTATAGGTTAGGAGCCTCTGATTGGGACCGACAACTTCGCGCCGGAAATCCGCACCCTCACAACTTGCCTTAGCCGCAGTCGCGGTGCTCGCCTGCCTATACTTTGGGCGGGAGGTGCTGATTCCGTGTGCCCTGGCTGTGCTGATCACCTTTCTGCTGAGCTCGCCGGTTAACTGGCTGGAACGCTTGAAGCTGGGCCGGGTGCTCTCCGTGGTGATCGTCCTCACGATCGCGTATGCCGCCGGCGCAGCGCTGATCTGGGCTGGAGCAGAGCAGTTCTCGGCAATTCTGGAGAAATTGCCGGAATACCAGGCCAACATCGATCGCAAACTCGAGAAGATCCGGAATCCGGTCGGATCGTCGAAGCTGTCCCGGGCAGTATCGAATCTTGAAGCCATCAAAACGGACTTGACACCCGGCGGCAGGGGTCAGAAGAGCCGGACGGAAACGAATGGAAAAACGCAGCCGGAATCGAATGCGGCAAAAACCCCGGTTCCAGTCGAAGTCGTTAAGCCCCAGCAGGGCATCGCCGCTTCACTGGGGCTGGCCAGCGCGTCGGCCGCCCGTGTCGGCGCGGCCATTCTGGCAGTCGCGGTGCTGACGCTATTTATGCTCCTGAGGCGCGGCGAGCTTCGGGATCGCATTTTCCGGCTATTCGGCCGCGGACGAATCAACATCGTTACAACGGCAATGGATGACGCCGGGCATCGCGTCAGCCGCTACTTGTTCACGCAGGTTCTCATGAACACCACGTTCGGCGTGCTGCTTGGAGTGGGTCTGTACTTCATCGGTGTTCCCTATTCGCTTTTTTGGGGCGTGCTGGGAGGCGTGCTGCGCTTTATTCCCTATGTCGGCACGCTAATCGCGGTGGCATGCCCGTTCGTGATGGCAGTTGCGGTATTTGCGGGCTGGAAACAGCCGTTGCTGACGCTGGCGTTGTGGGCGTGCGTAGAACTGACCATCATGGGTGTACTGGAACCCTGGCTTTATGCCGCGCGCGCCGGGATTTCATCGCTGGCGGTTCTGCTATCGGCGGCCTTTTGGACAATGCTGTGGGGTCCGGTCGGACTGGTCATTGCAACGCCTCTGACGGTTTGCGTCGTGGTGCTGGGGCGGCACGTTCCCCAACTGGAATTTCTGTACATCCTGTTTGGCGATGAACCGGCGCTTGCTCCCGAAGCCAGCTACTACCAGCGCCTGCTGGCGATGAATGAGGACGAAGCGCGCGACGTGCTGGATAGCAATCTGAAAGAAAAATCGTTACTCGAGGTGTACGACGCGGTGATGATTCCCGCGCTTTCGTTAATGGAGCAGGACCGGCACGACGGCGCACTGGATGAGGCCCGACAGAAGTTTATTTACCAGACCACTCGCGAAATTATTGAAGACTTAGGCGAGGAAGCATCTGCCGAAAAGGTTAATGGGGGAACGTCAACACCGCTTTCGATTCTGTGCGTACCGGCGCGCGATGAAGCGGACGAACTGGCAGGATTGATGCTGGCGCAAGTACTGGGACAAGCCGGATACGCCGTGCAGGCGATTCCTGCTGGATTCATAAAAGAAATGCTGGCGACGGTTACACAGGAAAAGCCGAATATTCTCTTCATCTCGGCGGTTCCTCCGTTTGCGCTGAGCCACGCACGCTCCATTTGCCGCCGGGCAGGCCAGAAGGCGCCTGATGCGAAAACCGTAATCGGGCTGTGGGGATCGGACGCCGATAGGAACCTGCTGCAGCAGCGGCTGGGGCCGGGATGCTCGGACTATGTAGTCAGGAGCTTGTCGGCGGCAATAGCGCAGGTGCGCAAGCTGGATCCGGAATCCGGCGAAACGGATGCAGTGAAGGCCGTGGAAGAAGTCAATACGCCCTGACGTTTCTCCTTTTGTTCGCCTATACTAGATGCGTGGCGGCTGAATACGTCGAGCTGCATGCACAGTCCGCGTTCTCTTTCCTGGAGGGGGCTTCGCTGCCCGAAGATCTGGCATCCCGCTGTGCGGAATTGGGGCAGCAGGCCATGGCGGTCACGGATGCGCACGGCGTTTACGGAGCGCCGCGCTTTCACATGGCAGCGGAAAAGTTAGGAATCAAGGCGCTGATTGGCGCGGAAATCAATTCCTTTGAGAACGGCCGCTACACGCTGCTGGCAGAAAGCCGGCAGGGCTATCAAAACCTGTGCCGGCTGATTACGCGCACGAAATTCCGGGACGGGGGGTCCGGGAAGCCGGAATTTCCTTTTGCAAACGAAGAGGACCTTGCGGAGTATGCCGGAGGACTGGTTTGTCTGACGGGCGGAGAAGAGGGACCGCTCGCGCAAGTGTTCCGGAAATTGGAAGGGCCGGCTGCGGCAACTGAAGCACGGCGCATGCTGGAGCGGCTGACTGGAACGTTCGGAGCAAAGAACGTTTTTATCGAGCTGCAGCGGCATTATCGCCGCGAGCAGGAAACCAGGAATCAGGCACTGATGGATTTGGCGCGCCGCATGAGACTGCCGCTGCTGGCGACCAACGGCGTCACACACGCAACGCAAGAGCGCCGTGAATTGCAGGACGTTCTGACCTGTATTCAGAACAAAACAAATTTAGCCGAAGCGGGCAGGCTGCTGAACTTCAATGCCGAGCGGCACATGAAGACGTCCGTGCAGATGGGAAAGCTGTTTGCAGATGTTCCGGAAGCGATTGCGAATACAAGTGCGCTGGCCGGGCGGCTGAATTTCACGCTCGTGGATCTTGGATACCAGTTCCCGCGTTACCCGGCGCCTGCGGGAGAAATGGAAATATCGTATCTACGCCAACTCGCGGATGCGGGCGCGCGGCGGCGTTATCAACCGTATTACGGGCGGGCGCAACGGCAGGTGGAGCGCGAGCTGGCGCTAATTGAAAAACTGAACCTGGCAGGTTATTTCCTGATTGTCTGGGACATCGTCGATTTCTGCCGGCGGAAGAACATTCTGGTGCAAGGGCGCGGGTCGGCGGCCAACAGCGCGGTCTGTTATTCGCTGGGAATCACGGCGGTCGATCCGGTAGGGATGGATCTGCTGTTTGAGCGTTTTCTTTCGGAAGAACGCGGCGAGATGCCGGATATCGATCTCGACCTGCCCAGCGGCGATCAACGGGAACTCGCGATTCAGTATGTGTACGAGCGCTACGGGCAGCTAGGCGCGGCTATGACTGCGAATGTCATTACGTATCGTGGGCGTTCGGCGGTGCGCGACGTGGGCAAAGTACTGGGTTTTGACGAGCAGCAGATTGCACAGCTCAGCAGCCAGATCAACACCTTCGAATGGCGCGATCCAAAGGATTCGCTGGAGCGGCGCTTCAGGGAGCAGGGTTTCCGGCTTGAGGACCCGCGCACGTTGAAATTTTTTTCGCTTACGAGCGAAATTCTGGAGCTGCCGCGGCACCTGGGCCAGCACTCAGGCGGCATGGTGATCTGCCAGGGACAGCTTGATTATGTTGTTCCGCTGGAACCGGCGACGATGCCGGGCCGCGTGGTGGTGCAGTGGGACAAGGACGATTGCGCCGATCTCGGGATCATCAAGGTGGACCTGCTGGGGCTCGGCATGATGGCGGTGCTCGAAGATACGATTGAGATCATCCGGGACCGCTATGACGAAACCGTAGACCTGGCGCACTTGCCGCAGGACGATCCGGCGGTCTATGGATGTTTACAGAAAGCGGACACGATCGGATTGTTCCAAGTGGAGAGCCGGGCGCAGATGTCGTGCCTTCCGCGCATGAAACCGGCGAAGTTTTACGACATTGTGGTGCAGGTGGCGATCATCCGGCCGGGCCCGATTGTGGGCCAGATGCTGCATCCATATTTGAAGCGGCGGCAAGGACTGGAAGAGCCGGTGTGCCTGCACCCATCGCTCGAGCCGGTGCTGGCGCGTACGCTGGGCGTGCCGTTATTCCAGGAGCAGTTGATTCGAATCGCGATGATTGCGGCCGGGTTCAGCGGCGGACAAGCGGAAGAACTGCGCCGGGCTTTCGGATTTAAGCGCTCCGAAAAGAGGATGCGCGAAGTGGAAATAAAACTTCGCGAAGGGATGGAGCGGAAGGGCATTACGGGCGAAACGCAGGACCGCATTGTTCAGGCGATCACGTCATTTGCGCTGTACGGGTTTCCGGAATCGCATGCCGCCAGTTTTGCGCTGATTGCCTATGCCAGCGCTTACCTGAAATGCCACTACCTGGCGGCGTTCACGGTAGCGATGCTGAACAACCAGCCGATGGGTTTTTATTCTCCCGCGACGCTTGTGAAAGATGCGCAGCGGCACGGGCAGCGCTTCCGGCCGGTGGATATTCTTCGGTCCGATTACCGCTGCACGGTGGAATCAGACGGCAGGCAGAAATATGTGCGTTTAGGGCTCAATTACGTGCGCGGGTTGAGCGCCGCAACGGCGCGCAAGGTTGAGCAGGAACGCAGGCAACAGTTATTCCATTCGATGCGGGACCTGGTTCGGCGCGTGCCGGAACTGCAGAAAGATGAGATTTCCGCTCTGGCCGAATTGGGAGCGTTGAATTCATTGCCGAAAGAGAAGTCGGACCGGCACCGGCGCGGCGCATTATGGCAGGCGGAACTCGCGCTGCAACCGGTAGGAGAACTGCTGGAAACCGCGGCGGACGACGGAGCGGCCTCACCTTTGCAACCGATGTCGGACGGGCAGCGGACGTATGCGGATTTCGACAACAGCGGCCTGACGATCGGCAAACATCCGATGGCGCACTACCGCGAGCGTGTCCGAAAAATGGGTGTGCTGGATGCAGCGATGGTTAAGGCACAGCGGAATGGGATGGTGTTGACCGTGGCGGGATGCGTGATTACGCGGCAGCGGCCGGGAACGGCGAAAGGGTTCGTCTTTATGAGCCTGGAAGATGAGACGGGGATTGTAAACGTCATCATCCAGCCCGATCTATTTGACCGCAAGCGGCAGGTGTGCACGAGCGCTCGGTATGTGCTGGTAAAGGGTGTGCTGCAGAGCATCAGCGGCGTGATTTCGGTAAAGGCGGGAGATATCGAAGAATTGAAGTTTCGCGAGGCGGCGGCGATGCAGTCGCACGATTTCCGTTGACAGGTTCGAATTTATAGATTGGTTTGGCGGTTCAGACGGTGTCCCCGGTAACTTTCGCGCGCAGCGTGAGCGGCCCGGTCAAGTTCCCACCAGCACGCCAACGGCGTTTATTCCGATCCTACTGGAGCAGCGGCGAAAACCTGCCCGCAGACCGGATTGACTTAGTCGCCGACGTTATCGACCGCTCCCGAAAGGTCCGCAAGCACGTCGAAGCCGCTCCGCACCAACTTAAACACGCATAGAAATGCGGTGGCCATATAGCAACCGCGTTTCGGTAGCTGCTTTGTTTTGAATGGTTGCTATTCAGCAACCTTGGTCGCTGCGCAGCACCCTCCCCAGGGGTGACGTGTCACCTATTCAGCCGATGCGAAGCATCGTGACGGTTTTCAATGCCGGAGTCCTTCGGTCCCGTCGGCGCTCCAGTTGCTATCGTCCTTTCCCGCTTGACCTTTTGCCAGCTTCTGGACCGAGGTCAGGTGCTGAACGACAAACCCGAACCGCGCGACATCTGCCCCAAACGGTCCTCCCTCTGAATGAAAAACGCCCTCCGCCTTAACCTCCGCTGGGATCTGCTTTCTGAACAACTTTCGCAGTTTGTCGGCCAACTGCTTTGGACCGATCGCAGAATCCAGCACGCCTTGAGTACTGATTTTGTTCGTCTCGGTAGGCTTACACGCGGGATCATAGAAACCCAGCGAGTGCTCACCGGGAAGTAGAATCCCCTTCGTCGCAATGACCCGGTTTTCGAACCTCTCAGGAGACTTTACAACCTCGCAGAAGTTTACGAATTCCGGGGCTGTCTGGGAAGACGCTTGGCCCGCTATGCCCAATCCGCCCGTTAACAACAGGACTATCCCGATCATTGGAATGGCACCGGGCTAAGAGGATCATTGGTTTGTGGGAACTGAGGATTGTTCGGAAAACTTGGGACATTCAGGATCGGAGCGTACGTCGGATTTGTACGCAAGAACTCCTGGATCTGTTCTGTATCGTTTGGACCGAAGCCGTGTTCCCTTGTCACTGCCGCTCCCGCCTGATACGCCCAAGCCTCGGTTTCCCCATGCGTCACATTCAGTAAACCGTTGTACATGCTCGTAGCCTTGTCGTACGAGTCGAGGAAATTCATGTCGGTTAGGACATGCGTCCCTTCATGCGCAATGGTTTCCTGCAAGCTCTTGCCTTTTACCCCGTAATCGAGCGTGACCTCGACATCGGTTTTCCCGTTCCCGCTCTTCGAAATATCCACTTCTCCCTTGAGTCCCTGACTTGCAAGATCGGCAAATCCGACGTGAACACCGTTATCCTTGTCACGGTCGCCGAACGCAGCAGCAGCCGCCCGGACGTTTGCATCCTTGGATTGCAGATCCTTCTGCCGTTGCTTTTCGAACTGGTCCACGGCCTTGTTGCATTTCTTGTCGTCACTCGCGCAATTGGTCACGTATTGCCCTGTCGGATCCATGAACCGGAGCGGATTATTTCGAGCATAGGAGTAAGCATTCCACTGCTGTGGATCGAACAGTTTCTGCTTGATGATTCCGATAGGATCTGGCGAAGTAAATCTGCCGAGAGCCGAACCGTAGTACCTTGCCCCAAAATAATCCAATCCCGTTTCTTGATCCCGTTCTTTGGCGGTAAACTTCTGATTGACCGTATCGTTGTCCGGTCCCCACTGGCTGTTGCGCCCCGCCATGTTCGCCAGAATTTCTTCGCCGAACGGCAGAAAATCGTGCCGTGCAATTACGTTCACGCTCGCATCCGTTACCAGCCTTGTCGACCGCAGATGATCTGCACTCAAGTAGCACGTGGCACAGGGGAAGGAACTGGTCGTGGTCGAGTATTCC
>JAICXK010000231.1 GCA_025980435.1 Bryobacteraceae bacterium | reverse complement strand
GGCATCGTCTGGGGCGGCTGGCTCACGAGGTCGACGATCAGTTGGCGAATGCGGCTCACCTGATCCGGCTTAATGATCAGGTAACGGCAGTTCCCCTGTGGATCCGGTATGAAGACGGTTGTATTGTTCGGGCCCAATGCGACTTTTCCAGGCGCGGAAAGCCCGAAGTAACCGCGGTCCGGCTCAATGGCGTCGAGTACGGCCGTCGAGTCCCAGTTGGGATGATCTTCCGGCTTTTTTACATATAGCCGGTACGCGTCCGCAACCGGATGGTGAGGCACATACGAAAAATCGTTCTGGATGGCGTCGTACGGAAACGTAATTTGCAGACCGATTTCGAATCCGCTAAAGACCATTGGCGTGGGCCAGTCCGCAAACAACGTTTTCGCGGAAGGCGGATCGGTGTAAACGTTATATTCCGGTTGCGGCTTTACGAAATTACCGGCCATCAGATATAGCGTCTTCACCTTTCGTTTTACGAGCTCACGGCCATTGTTCGATTCGATCAATCTCGCGAGATTCGTGCTGAAACCGATCTGGGCGATGGTCACAGATTGGTCCGGCTGCTTTGAAAGGATGGTGGTCAGAAGCTGAACCGCTTCCGGAGCTTGCGATCCATCCTGGAGGCGATGCGGATAGACGGGTTTGCCTTTTGCATCGCGCTCTTCGGCCGGCACCGTCAGCATCGGCGAATCCTCCCTTGTCTTGCCGTCACGGACAACGCCGATGGGAATGTCGGGGCGGCCGTAGAAGGTATTCACAAGGTCGACAAACGGCGCAGCATAGCGGTTGTCTTTGGTGATAGTTACGGCCAGCAAACGTACGTCTCCACGAGTTTCGAGAGCATGAATCATCGCCAGGGCCAGGGCGTCATCGACATCATTTCCGATATCCGTATCGAGGATCAAGCGGACCGGTTCCGCAGCGCCGGCGTGCAGGCCGGAAATACAAAGGCAAACGAACAGAAAGGGGATATAACTCTTGCGAAGCATGATCTGCGCGTGATCGTAGCACGCCTGGATTACAATGGTGACGATCCTACCCATCTTGCGGATGTGGCGGAATTGGCAGACGCGCTAGATTCAGGTTCTAGTGAGGGAAACTTCGTGGAGGTTCAAGTCCTCTCATCCGCACCAAGGCTCTGGGCTCAAGCCCCGTCACCTTTTCACCGTCGGCCGTTCTGTAACCGGCGCTTGCCCCGGAACCGGTAATGGCCTTTTCTTGCCTCCAGCGGCTTCACCCTCCAACAGAGCTTGCAAATTGGGGTAAGCGTAGATGGTCGGCGCGTGGTTTTGCATCAGGCCACCCGTATCCGCAGTCGGGCCATAATTGCTGTGCTGGTCGCGGCCAAGCATACGGAGTAGCGTCAACTGTTGACCCCGATGATGGGCGCTATGGGTCATGCGGCGAGTCATTACCCAGGCCCGCGACCGCCGCACGTCGAAAAACGTCGTCTCCCCTTCCCACCACGTCTCGTCCTTCTCCCGGAGCGCAGCCAGACGTTTTCCACTGTCCTCCGCGTACCGGCGCATGAATTCCAATCTGATCTCATTTTTCGGCAAGGGCGCCGCTCCGACGTCGATATCGAGCATTGACCGGAACCAGATATCTTCGCTGACACACTGATGCACCATATGCTCGAGGACACTGCGTCCGCGCGTGTCGGTCGGGTGAGGTCGAACCGGGAGGTCCTGGTCGGTGAACATGCTCCAGGCACTAATCACTTTTATGCGCTCGGTCTCGTAAGTCTCAATCAGGAAGTCGTATCTCATCGGGTTCCTATTCATTAGGCCTTATCTGATTCGCCCGGAGGAGCCGGGCGATAATACCTCGAAAGCCAGCGAGCAAGACCATCCAGGCCTGGATAAAGCAGGCGTTCCGTTATGCCGGTCTGGTCCAGTTTGTCCCGAAACTCGGGTTTCAAACGCGCGGGTATGATGATCTGCTTGATTAGATCGGGACGTGAGGCGAGCCAGCCCGCCATATCGAGATCGGGACCGGACATAATCGAAAACAGAGCGAATTGATTCACTATGCGGGGCTCGAAAGAGGGCGGCTCAAGGAAGAGCACAAACGGATCCTTTGCCAGCTCATCGAACTCCCGCAAAGAGCCCGCGACGGATTCGAGCATGCTCGCGGTGAAGAACTCGGCGCCCTCACGTTCCGCAATCTCCCGAAGCTTCCGCGGGAGGAGCCGATTCGACATTCTGTGATTGAAACACCATAGCGACCCGTCCAGAGAATAGTGGTCCGGATCCTCCACTGCGAAGTGCAATGCCACCAGGGGCGAAAACGTCCAGTCGAGCAGCCTGGTGGGAAGCCCGTGATGTTGCGCAAGCGGCAGCCATCGCCAGCATGAATCTTTCATGCTGCGCTCAATCGTTGCATACTTCTGAAAATTCCGCAGGAGATGGCCCTCGATCATCCGGGCACCAGCAAGACCTGCGACCAGCTTCGACAAGCCCGTTTCCAATCCGGTATCGCATTTCTCGGCGCCGCGAAACACGAACGGCGACCGGAACCGGCAAATCTCTTGATCCCATGCTCCCTCATCCAACTCATTCCAAAGCTGGGTCCAATCTTCTGCAACTATGGTTCGGACAACCCCGCCGGCTTCTTTCAAAACGTAAATGCCTTTTTCCGCATGCTGTGAAACCTCATAGCTGAGTCCGCTGTCTGTGAGATTCGGCGGGAGCAGATTCGTTGCTGCCGAACGGAACCAGGTCGGAAACGTTTACACGCGGGACGCAATCTCGTTTGACGTGCGATGGCTTTGGACGGCTGTACCCGGCGCCTGCCTGGTGGCCTTCGCCTTCTGGGAGATTTTTCAGGACCTTTTTGACTCAACGCGCAGGGGTTCCTTTAGCGATTGGGTCGGGCGCTCGGTATTCCGGCTATTTCGCCGACACCCGTCGCTGCTCTCTAGGGCAGGTCCGCTGACGCTCGTGATTATTATCTTCTCCCGGCCTCTTTTTCAAGCGCTGGGGTTCGCGTTCCCGCAGGATTTCCAGTTGAATCCCAGTACACAGAGCGGGGAAGCGTACGGCTTCTGGTATTTTGTGGCCGCCATCTGGATTCCTATTTACATCGTTATCTACTGGGGTCCGCACATTTTCGCAAGCCAGTAAACGAAGGCGTATGAATCGCGACCTCGCATTGTGGATTGGACTTTTAGCCGGGCCCGTGGCTTGGCTTGTGAGCTTCGAAGCGAACTTCGCGCTGGTTCCATGGACCTGCATCTGGCAAGGCAAACTGACGCTCTATCTGGTCTCACTGGCTGCATTTGTGGTAGCGGCCGGCGCCGGCGTGCTCGCCTGGAATCAGTGGAGCGAGCTGGGCAGAGAAGCCGACCCGCGCGGCGGCGATACGCTCTCCCGCAGCCGCATCATGGCGTTTGGCGGCGTTGTGCTCAGCTCGCTAAGCTGCCTGATCATTGTGGCGCAAGCCATTGCCGAATCGATACTGGGAGCCTGCCAGTGAGAGTGACGCGTGGATTCGCCGTTGCCGCGGGTATGCTTTTTCCGGCTGTGGCGCTGGCCCACACCGGTGAACCGCTTGAGCCGCACGATCTTTGGTCCGCATGGGAATTGGATCCCGGCGTTGTCATTCCGCTTGCCTGTCGGCCTTGCTTTACGCCCGGGGCGCACGCCGGCAACGCATTTCTACTCCGCGCCAGCATGTGTACTTCTGGTGCGGGTGGATCTCGCTTGTGATCGCACTTATTTCGCCGCTGCATCCGCTGGGAGAAGCGCTATTTTCCGCGCACATGGTGAAGCACGAAATTCTGATGTTAGTTTCCGCTCCCCTGCTGGCGCTCTCGCGTCCGTTGGTGACATTCCTGTGGGGGATGCCCTTTGAATGGCGCCGCAGCCTCGGGCAGTGGGCCAAAACAGATCACATTCAACGCTCCTGGGTATTTCTCACGGATCCGCTCACAGCCTGGTGGATTCATGCCGCGGCGATCTGGAGTTGGCACTCGCCATTTCTCTTCGATCTGACTCTGAAAAGCGAGCTTGCCCACACGGCTCAGCATTTGAGTTTCTTTCTATCCGCTTTGCTCTTCTGGTGGGCGTTATTGTGTGCGCACGGCCGGAAAGCATACGGCGCAGGTGTTTTCTATGTTTTCACGACAGCAGTACACACCAGCATTCTGGGAGCCCTACTGACTTTTTCTCCGCGTATCTGGTACTCGTCCTACCTGACTACGACCCAAGCCTGGGGATTGACTCCGCTGCAGGACCAGCAGATCGGGGGCCTAGTTATGTGGATTCCGGCCGGCTTGGTATATCTCGTGGGCGGATTATGGCTATTCGCGGCATGGATGAAGGAGAGCGACGCCATGCTCGAAAGGGCGCAGAGTGCGAAATAGAGGTTACGGCTTCACGGCTCTGATAGCAGTTTTGTTGTTATCCGCGTGCGGCAGCAGCAGCCAGCAGCAACACGCCGGCGAAGCTACTACAGGAGGAAACGCGCTTCGGGGCGCCAGGATGATCCAATACTACGGCTGCGGTTCGTGTCATATCATTCCTGGGATCTCCGGGGCAGCCGGTTTAGCGGGACCGCCGCTATCGGGAATTGCGAGTCGAATTTACATCGCGGGAGTTCTTCAGAACACGCCCGAAAACATGATGCGCTGGATTGAAAACCCAAAGACCGTCGACGAGAAGACCGTGATGCCAAATCTGGGCGTCACGCCGGCAGACGCGGCGGACATCGCTGGCTATCTCTATACGTTGCGGTAGAGGATGCCTCGCCTTTTCCCTCCAATGGCTCACTCGTAAGTTAACGGGCCTGCGGGCTATCGCGTTCCGCGAGCTGAAATCATGTTGAAAAACACGAAAGCAGTGAGTCCATCTGACGAGGAGAGTTACAAGATGCAGGAAGTACAGGAACTGCTTATCGAGGAGATGCAAGATCTTCTTCATGCGGAGCATCAATTGGTAAAGGCGCTGCCGAAGATGGCGAAGGCCGCGCACGATCCGAAATTGCAGCAGGCATTTGAAAAGCACCTGGAGGAGACGCAAGGTCATGTCCACCGTCTGGAACAGGCGTTCGAACTTCTCGGGACAAAGCCTAAATCAAAAGTCTGCAAAGGCATGCAGGGGTTGGTGGAGGAGGGGCAGGAAAAGATCACCGAGGGGAAGCAGAAAGAGCAGTCTATCGCGGATCTCGGGCTCGCCGGAGCCGCCCAGAAGGTGGAGCATTATGAGATCTCGGGGTACGGAACCGCTCGAACTCTTGCGGAAAAAATCGGCCAGAGCAAAGTGGCGAAGCTGCTGAGCGAGACGCTGTCGGAAGAAGAGAAGACCGATAAGCTGCTCACTCAACTCTGCGCACCCATACTGGATGAAGCGAGCCAGCAAAACCCGGACGAAAAGGAAGAAGCGGCCACCAGCCACGCTCATAAAGCGGCGCGCGGCAAAGGGGCTTAGTAACCGATCGACCAACACTAGCGCGTTTAGCCTTGTTGGCGCGATGCACTTTATGATATAAAGTGCATCGTGTTCACTCATCACCCGTGGCTTCCTCCAGAAATGGCGGAAGCCCCACGTCTCCCGGCTGTCGCGCCCGGGCCAATCGAACTCCGCTACGCGCTTCTGATCAACCCGTTCTATGCCAAGGACCCGTACGCCAGCTTCGGTAAGCACGTCCTCACTCCTACACTCGCGCTGACGAGCTTTGCATCCACCACACCTGACACGTGGCGGGTTCAGTATTGGGACGAGAACCTGCTGGCTGGCACCCCTCCGTGGAATCCGATGCCTCAGGCGGTGGGCATTACGGTTCATTTGACATTTGCCAGACGCGCCTATGAGCTGGCGCATTGGTTCCGCTCGCGGGGGAGCAAGGTCGTCTTCGGCGGCTTGCATGTGCTGTCGTGCCCGGATGAGTGCGCCCCTCACGCCGATTCGCTTGCCATAGGCGACGGAGTTCAGCTTTGGCCCCGGATACTTGCCGATATCGAAGGCGGCCACCTGCAACCCCGCTATCACGCGATGTACGAGAACGACTATGGCCGAGACCCTGTCCCGAGGAGATCCCTGTTATCCAGGAGCAGCTTTCTCACAACGAGTAGCCTGATCGCAACACGCGGATGCCACAACCGGTGCAGCTTTTGCTATCTGGCTACAGAGGGGCTCCGGATGCCATACCGGGTGCGCGATCCGGAGCAGGTGGCTGCGGAGTTCGAAGCCAACGATGAGCCTTACGCCGTGTTTATCGACAACAATCTGGGTTCGCGCCGTGAGTACCTTCGGGCGCTATGCACAGCGCTGCGGCCATGCGAGAAGATCTGGAGCGCTGCGGTCACTATCGACGTGACTGACGATTCTTCGCTGGTTCGGGATATGGCGCTCGCCGGCTGCACTGGAGTGTTTATCGGCTTCGAATCGCTGAGCGACGAGAATCTAGCAAACTCGCACAAGAAGACGCCCAGGTCTGCGGATTACGCGCGCCGGGTCCGGATGCTTCATGAGCATGGCATCCAGGTGAATGGCTCTTTTGTCCTGGGTTTCGATTGCGATCGGAAGGACGTATTTATGCGAACGGCTGAGTGGGTGGAAGCGAACCGGCTGGAGTGCGCGACGTTTCACATCCTGACTCCGTATCCCGGCACACCGCTGTTTCGCCAGATGGAGACTGAGGGACGCCTGCTACATCGCGACTGGACGCTGTACGATACGGCGCATGCCGTGTTTCGTCCAAAGCATATGACGCCTGAGGAACTCGAAGCCGGCTATCAGTGGATCTATCGCCGGCTCTTTTCGCACGCCTCCATCTGGCGGCGCCGGCCGGAAGACTGGCGCTCCGTCGCGCCGTATCTTGCAATGTCTTATCTCTACAAACGCTCAAACCGGTTCTGGCATTTACTGATAAGGCACGATCTTGTCCATGCTGTCTGGCGCCCGCTAGTGGAACTGACCCGCCTTCGACACCTGCGCTATCGACGCGAATTGGCGGCGCGACCAGAGCATTCCAATTCCGCCGCCGGCATAATCGCCGCTGGGGTATGAGCGCGTATCGCGATTTCCGCCTATTGGCTCAAGGTGTAATTGACGATCACGTATGTCAACACTTCGACGGGCTGCCCGTTCAGTAAGGTTGGCCTATAGCGCCACTGGCGCACTGCTTCCAGAGCGGACTGCGAAAGATCGGTGCTCGGAGAGTCGGCTACCGTGATCTCTCCTGGCGTGCCGTCCTTGAGGATGACCATTTGGAGCCGAACGGTACCTTGCACATGGGCGGTTTTGGCAGCCGCCGGGTATACCGGCTGGACCTTGTGAATAAGGTTGGCCTGCGCGGCTTCACCTTTTATGCGGATCCGGTCCGGCGCGAAAGGCTGCGCCAGGTGCGCAGGCGCGTTAGCATTGGAGGCTTTCTCTTCCTGAGCTCGACTAATCTGCATTTCAAAGCCGCGCTCGATGTTCGAGTCCTGTTTCACCGTGAACTCGCGAAGCAGATCCGCAAATCCCGGCTTCTCAATTCGCAAAATGTACTGGCCCGCGCCCAGATCGTTGAAAATAAATTTCCCATCGGATCCGGAGGTGCTATCGAGATCCCCGGATGTCTCGGCGCTGTGCAGCACAATTTTGGCGTCGGGAATGGCGACGCCGGTGGGATCGAACAGAGAGCCTGAGATGGTTGCCGCCGAAAGTGCGGCAGATGTGAGCAGGCCGGAAATTAGCGTTCTTTTCAGATTCATATGAGGACCTCCTTGAGGAAAATCTTTGCGAAGTGTAAGGGCCGGCGCGGTCAGCGCAACGACCAAAACCAAAGCGACCGCGGCAGTCATGCGGTTGATGCGGCGGGTGTTCGATGGCGGCTCGAGAATCCGCACCAGTCTGGGTTCCAGTCCGCTCCGGCGGGCCATGCAAATGGCCGCGTGCGACCATAGGCGGCGTGAGTTACTGCGAGCGATCGCGATCAACTGCCCGGCATACTCGGACGGGCGGATTCCCGCGGCAAGCACCTGCTCATCACAGGCGTGCTCGCTCTCCTGACGCAGCCGGCGACGGGCTATCCAGGCGAGCGGCTGGAACCACCATGCCGCAGCCATGAGGCTTGCTAAAAGCTGCCAGGTTCCATCGTGGCGACGGATATGGGTCAGCTCATGCAGAAGCACGATACGCTTGCGCGCCTCCGTCCATTCCAGGCAGGTTGCGGGCAGCAGAATCGCGGGGCGGAACACGCCAAAGGCGAGCGGCATTGCGATCTCCGGCACGATCACTAACTTC
>JAICXK010000016.1 GCA_025980435.1 Bryobacteraceae bacterium | reverse complement strand
TCGGGATGCGTGCGGAAAATGCCGACCGGCTTTCCCGACTGCACCAGCAGGGTCTCATCGTTCGCCAGGCTCTCCAGCGAGCGCACGATGGCATGGAAGCACTCCCAGTTGCGCGCCGCCCGCCCGGTACCGCCATAGACAATCAGCTCGTCGGGCTTCTCCGCGACCTCCGGATCCAGATTGTTCATCAGCATCCGTAGTGCCGCTTCCTGGTGCCAGCCGCGGCAGGTCCGCGTACTTCCCCGCGGCGCTTTTATCTGAACTGCCGTTTCCACTCCCCTATTCGTACCGCAAAGCTACGGCAGAACGGGAAATGGCGTCCGTTCCCGTAGCCCTGCATCGCTGATTGCGCCGATCTCCAGGTCAACAAGACGATTCGGCTCGCGCACGTGCGTCATCTGCACCCTCACGAAATTCGTTGTGAGTGCCATACCGCGCTGTTCCAGTGTCACGGCGGATAGCGTCTTGCCGATCAACTCCTTTCGGAATTGCAGATTCTTTCGCTCCGAAAGCGCGCGCAACACCTTCGTCCGTTCGTGCCGCACAGTCACAGGCACGGGCTCGCCCCGTTCTGCCGCCACGGTTCCCGGCCGTTCTGAATATGTGAATACGTGCAGGTAGGTGAACGGCTGCTCTGCGATAAATCGCACGCTCTCCTCAAATTCGGTTTCACTCTCCCCGGGGAAGCCCGTCATCACATCCGCCCCGATGGCAGCCTCCGGCATCACCTTGTGCGCGATCTCCAGACGGCTTGCATAATGCCGTGTGCGGTACTTCCGGAACATTCGCTTCAACACCGCGTCGCAGCCGGATTGCAGCGGCAAATGCGCGTGCCTGGCTACGCGCGGCTCATCGGCCATGAGCCGGAACAGCTCTTCGCTCCAGTCCATCGGCTCAACGGAACTGATGCGTAGCCGCTCAATCTCGGTCTCGCGCAGAATCGCCCGCAGCAGGTCCACGAATCGCAAGCCGCCCGGCAGATCCCTGCCCCAACGGCCCAGATTGATGCCGCTCAACACAATTTCGCGGTAACGCCCGGCCAGGTTCCGTACCTGTTCCAGCACGCTTTCCAGCCCGGCGCTCCGGCTCCTGCCGCGCACGCTCGGAATAATGCAGAATGAGCAGCGATTGCTGCACCCGTCCTGCACTTTCAGGTTCGGACGTGTGCGATCTTCGCGAATGTCCCGGACCGGCGTCGCTTGAAACGCCTGGGCTCCGTTGATGTCGCTGACCAGAACCTGTCCGTGATACGCCTCCGCCGCATCGGCGCAAACGATTTCCGCAATCTGTGTCTTGTGCGAATTTCCGATCACCCAGCGCACGCCCGCAATGCCCGCCAGTTCTTCCGGAGCCCGCTGCGCGTAGCAGCCTGTGACCAGAATTTCCGCTTGAGGATGATGGCGATGCAGGCCGCGAATCACTCGGCGCGCGTCCACATCCGCTCCGTGCGTAACCGTGCAGGTATTTACGACGACCAGGTCTGCGGCGCCCGCATCTCGCACCGCGATGAACCCGCGATCCTGTAACGAGGCCTCGATACCGGCGCCGTCGGCCTGCGAAGCGCGGCATCCGAAACTCTGGATGAATACCTTCTTCAATAGCGCCCCTTCTATTCGAGTTTAGTGGGAGAATGGTTTTGCCTGCGCGGTTGGGCAGCCACCGGGTTCATTCGTTCGCGAGTGAACCGGGAGGAAAGTCCGGTCTTCTCAGGGCAGCATGCCGGCTAACGGCCGGGGATTTGCGGAAACGCAGATTACGGACAGTGCCACAGAAAATATACCGCCTGCCGGTCTCCGGCGGGTAAGGGTGAAATGGTGCGGTAAGAGCGCACCGCGGCCCGAGTAATCGGGCTGGCAGGGAAAACCCCATGCGAAGCAAGACCAAATAGGGGAGCAGGAGCGGCCCGCTCCGTTACGACTTCCGGGTAGGTCGCTTGAGCCTCCCAGCAATGGGCGGCCTAGACGAATGGTTGCCGCCTGCTGTGTTGCAAAACGTAGCGGGAACAGAAACCGGCTTACAAACCGCGCAGGCCTTTTTCTAATCCGCAGCCTGATTCACCAGCAAGAGATAATCAAGCTAGCTGTGCCAACCCTCGTCAATACGTTCTTCGAGAAGCGCGTGGAGCAACTCTTTGATTTAGCGGAAGCGTTGGAGAAGGCCTTTTCGTCGGCCGGAATCGATTATCGGGTTGTCGGCGGCTTGGCGACTTATCTCTACGTTGAGGAAGTCCAGCCGGACGCCGGGCGTCTCACCCGGAACATCGACATCGCGGTCCGCCGGGAAGATCTGCAGCGCATTGCTGCGGCGGTTGAGCCGCTGGGATTCGAATACCGCCGGGTAGGTGGGGTCGATATGCTCGTGCAGAGCGAATCGCCGTCCGCGCGCAGGGCCGTTCACCTGGTTCTCACTGGCGAAAAAGTTCGGCCCGAATATCCGGAACGGGTGCCTGATTTGGGCGAGTTTCGGAAGCTACGAGGCATCCGCGTTATTCCGCTAGCGGACCTGGTCCGCATGAAATTAACCAGCTTCCGGGCCAAAGATGAAGCGCATATCAAAGACCTGGACGAGGCCGGTCTTATCACGCCCGAAATGGAAGCCGGTCTTTCGGATACTCTGCGCGAACGGCTAGCTCAGACCCGTCAGCGTGACTGAACGGTCATATCTTCGGAGCTTCAACGATGCCGAGAATCGCGCCATATGCCCGGGCCGGCGGCTCGGCGCCTGATCGTCTGAGGCATGCCTCGACCGGTCCGGTTCAGCTCCCCCTCGCGCTGTTAAACTAGAAGGATTCTATGGCAGTTAGCAAGGAACTTCTGGATATCCTGGTCTGCCCCGTATGCAAAGCTAAAGTTGTTCTGAAGGAAGACGGTAGCGGACTGAAATGCGTCGAATGCAAGCGCGTTTATCCGATTCGGGATGACATCCCGATCATGCTGAAAGATCAAGCCACCATCGAGCCGTAAATGACCGTTCTGGAGCAACTGCCGGAAGGCTCCCGTGTGGCCGTGATTCGCCTCCGCTCTCTGGGCGATTGCGTTCTCACGACGCCCGCGCTGCACTTGCTAAAGTCCTTCCGTCCCGACCTGAATATCGCGGTCTCTGTCGAAGGGCGCTTCGCGCCTGTCTTCGAAGGGAACCCCGGAATCGGCATCCTTCCACCCACCTGGCGCGGTGTTCGTGGCCACCAGCCCGTCCTGTGCGTAAACCTTCATGGCGGCACCCGTAGCCAATGGATGACCGCTCTCTCCGGCGCACCCTGGCGCGCCGGCTTCGCGCATCACAGCACCACCCTTGCCTACAATTTCAAAATCGCGCGGGCGCAGCGCATCTTAAACGTGAATCGCACGGTTCACACCGCGGAGCACCTGGCTTCCGCCTTCTTCGCTCTTGGCGTTCCGGTGCAAGAGATCCCGCGAGCCCAGGTGTTCGCAACCGAATCTCCTCTCAAGGGCCGCTATGCCGTCCTGCACCCGTTTGCTTCAGGCCCGGAGAAGCAATGGCCGCATGAACGCTTCTGCGAAGTCGCCCGTTACCTGAAGCTCTGGAATATCAATCCGGTCTTTCTTGCCGGCCCGCTTGATGATGTTACCGCCTTCCGCGCGCACCAGGTGGTCCAGGGAAAGCTTGGCGACGCGAAAGCGATTCTTTCCAGGGCAGTCGCGTTCATCGGCAACGACAGCGGACCGGCTCACCTCGCCGCGGCTTTCGGAATCCCGAGCGTTGTCCTCTTCAGCAAGTCAAATCCCGCCATCTGGGGTCCCTGGCGAACCGGCAGCGAGATCATTGTCGCGCCCGAAGGATTTCAAAATGTAAGCGTCTCCCGGGTGATCGCGGCGCTGGAACGCCTGCGCATGTTCGAAGAGGCCCACGCTTGAAAGAGCTGTACCGGCTGCTCCGCTACGCCCGGCCCTATGTACCCGCCTTACTGGCGTCCGTGCTCTTCATGGCTGTGGTCGGCCTCTCGCAAGGCTTGCTGGTCAAGCTCATCCCGCTGGTTTTCGAGCGCGTTCTGAAGCCCGAAACGCCGGACGCCCCGGCGCTGCTGTTCTCCGTCCCGCACACTCATATCAACGTCTATCTGAATGATGTTGTCCCCTCGTTTGTGCACAACATCTGGACCATGGTCGCCTTCGGCATACTGATCTGCTTTGTCGCCAAGGGCGTTTGCGATTATCTCGGCAACTATCTCGTGAACTGGGTTGGCATTAGCGCCATCATGGACCTGCGCCAGGAGGTCTTCGACCGCGTGCTCCACCAGGATGCGCGTTTCTTTGAAAACGAGACCACCGGCCGCATCATGTCATCCATCATGAACGACATAGACCGGATTCAGATCTCCGTCTCTACCATGCTCGCCGATTGGCTGCGGCAGATTTTCACGGCCCTGTTTCTTCTCCTCGCGATGATCTCCATCGATTGGAAACTGTCCCTGATCAGCCTTCTTGTCTTCCCCGTCGTCGCGTTTCTCACCATCCGCTTGGGGCGCAGGATTCGCAGCACCACGCGCTATGCCCAGGACATGGCCGCCGGTTTGACCCAAATTCTGCAGGAGACCATCAGCGGGCATCAGGTCGTGAAAAGCTTCGGCGCCGAGGACTACGAGTCAAAACGATTCCGGTTGGCCGCCCAGCGTCTCAAAACCGGCAACTTGAAGTACGTCGCCCACCAGGCCCTCGCCTCGCCGATTATTGAGATCTTCGGGGCATTGACTATCATTCTGCTCCTCACCGTCGCCCGCCTGCAGGCTAAGAACGCCGCCATGACCGCTGGCACCTTCACCGGCTTTGTCCTCGCGCTGGTCATGCTTTACGAACCCATCAAGCGGCTTACAAACATCCACAACATTTTTCAACAGGGTATCGGCGCGGCGCTCCGGGTATTTAAGTACCTCGATACTCAGCCGGGCGTAATTGACCGGCCCAATGCAGTCCGCCTTTCCCGGTTTGACAAAACCATCCGTTTCGATGGCGTTCGATTCAGTTACCCTGGCGCTCCCGATCGCATCGTACTCGACAATATTGACATCGATGTGAAGGCGGGCGAAGTCGTCGCGCTCGTCGGCCCAAGCGGCGCCGGTAAAACCACGTTAGTGAACTTGGTCCCTCGCTTCTATGACATTAGAGCCGGTTCCATTCAGATCGACGGACGGGACGTGCGCGATATACGCCTCACCAGCCTGCGCGAAAACATCAGCATTGTGGCGCAGGAGACCTTTCTTTTCAACGACACGGTTTTTGACAATATCGCCTACGGGCGGCCCGATGCTCGTGAAGAAGAGGTCTTTGCCGCTGCCCGGACGGCCTTGGCCCACGATTTTATTCGAGAATTGCCCGAAGGCTATCGCACCTTGATCGGCGAGCGCGGCATCCGCCTCAGCGGTGGCCAGCGTCAGCGCCTCGCTATCGCCCGTGCGCTCCTGAAAGACGCTCCCATCCTGATCCTCGACGAGGCCACTTCCCACCTTGACACAGAATCCGAACGCCTCGTCCAACAGGCCTTGACCGCGCTCATGAAGCGCCGCACCGTTCTGGTCATCGCGCATCGGCTATCCACCATTCGCCAGGCCAACAAGATTATTGTGCTCGAAAGCGGCAAGATTGCCGAATCGGGCTCTCATGAGCAGTTACTCGGCTTTAAAGGCTTGTACCATCGCCTCCACGATCTGCAGCATGCCGATACGGCGGCAGTGATAGATTAATGATCCGGCCGCTAAAGGTGATGATGGCGCCAGGTGGGGCGGACCCCTTGGTCCGCAGCCGGACGCCCTCGTCCGGCTTTCCTCAATCGGAGCCACCCGCATGAGTACTCTCCCCGCCCCGGTTCGCAGCATGACCGGATTTGCCAGCGTCCGCCGTGCGACCGGTGCCGGTGAATTGACCATCAGTCTGCGTAGCGTGAATCATCGCGGGCTCGACCTGCACTTCTATCAGATCGGCGAATTCGCGCTCTTCGAAAATGCCATGCGGGCGCGGCTGAAAGAGTGCATCCGGCGGGGACACGTGGAGGTTCGCGTCTCTCTGGCGCCTCCGGAGCATTCCGCCGCTGCTTACAATCGCGCCGCCCTCGATCGCTACCTGGCTGCCTTCCGCCAGGTCTGTGAAGATTTCCAACTGAAGTGCGAGCCGGATCTCAACGCGCTCTTCACGCTTCCCGGCGTGTTCGAAGCTGTCAATGGATCCGGCTGCCTGAACCAGGCGATTCAACCGGAACTGCTGGAGACGATTTCCGCCTGCGCCGCTGAGTTGAATTCTCACCGCGAGCGCGAAGGCAATGCTTTGCGAGTGGAATTACAGCGCGAAGTAGGCCTGATTCAGAACGCCATTCACGAGATCCGCTCTATTCGTGCCAGCGCTTTGCCGCATTGGCGGGCCCGCCTGCGCGAGCGAATGACAGAGATCCTCAGCGGCTCAGGCATTCCGGAAACGCGCATAATTGAGGAAGCCGCTCTGCTCGGTGACAGGTCCGATATCGAAGAAGAGTTGACGCGTTTGTCGGTTCATACAGCCGAGCTAGGGCGAATGCTTGCTGAAGGTGGCGAAGTTGGCAAGCGCCTCGATTTCTTGCTGCAGGAAATGAATCGTGAAGCCAATACCGCGCTGTCGAAAAGTTCCGGCGCCGGTGAACCCGGCCTGCGGATCACCAATCTCGCCCTCGGCCTGAAGGCTAATATCGAAAGAATACGAGAGCAAGCCCTGAACCTTGAGTAACTACTCTTTACAAGAGGCCCGGCGGCTCGACGGCGTCCGCGGCCCCCAACGCATGACCACAGTCTTTATTATTTCGGCCCCCTCCGGCTCCGGCAAATCGACGCTCGTTGCGCGTCTGATGGGTGTTGATCCGGGATTGCGCTTCTCGGTCTCTTATACAACGCGAAAACCGCGCGGAACAGAGAAACCTGGTGAAAATTACGTCTATATTTCGCGCCCGGAATTCATATCCCGGGTCGCCCAGGGCGAATTTCTGGAGCATGCCGAGGTCTTCGGCAACTTCTACGGAACCAACCGGGAAGTGCTCGAACAGGCGCAGTCGGAGGGCAAGGACCTCATTCTCGACATTGACGTGCAGGGTGCGAGACAATTAAAGGAACGGATTCCAGAGGCGGTCACGATTTTCATCCTGCCTCCGTCCCGCGACATCCTGGAACAGCGGCTGCGCGTGCGATCGGAGGATTCCGAAGACGTGATTCAGCGCCGCCTGCATGAAGCCGCTGAAGAGATTCGAAATTACCAGCAGTATGACTATGTTCTGGTAAACCACCAGGTGGAAGAATCCACTACGACGCTGGCGGCTGTCATAAAAGCCGAGCGGGTCCGCAGGATCCGTATGGAGCAGCAGATCCGGCCTATCCTCAAGAGCTTTGAGGTCCGGTCATCATCTTTGATTTAAGCAATACCGCGCGCCGCAACCGGCCCGCATTGGAGTAGACATGGCACACAGACCAAGAACAAATGCAATGTACAGCATCCCCGACGACGGCGATGCCAGCACCTATCGCTTCATCATCGTTTCGGCGAAGCGAGCGCGCCAGTTACAGAACGGACAGCGCAGCGTGCTTCCCGCAACCAATCGCAAACCAACTGTTTTAGCGATGGAGGAGGTCAGGCGCGGCCTCGTCCCCTACGCCGATCCGGTCCAGGAAGAAGAGCAGGCGCTAGCCGAATAGTTTTTCATGCGCGCCGTTCTGGGAGTGGGCGGCGGGATCGCCGCATACAAAGCAGCCGAGCTTGTGCGCGCGCTCCAGCAGCGCGGCCACGATGTTCAGGTCGTCATGACCCGT
Organism: Bryobacteraceae bacterium; assembly: GCA_025980435.1. Classification (GTDB taxonomy): domain Bacteria; phylum Acidobacteriota; class Terriglobia; order Bryobacterales; family Bryobacteraceae; genus Bog-105. The sequence goes on along the minus strand of JAICXK010000016.1, from coordinate 28,872 downwards.
GCGGCCCAGGAATTCATTCAGCCCCTCACCTTTGCCGCACTGACGGGGCGCAAAGTAGTTACGAGTTTGTGGGCTGCGCCGGATTCGCAAGACATCCTTTCGAGCGCTGTCGAACACATTGCCGTCGCGCAGGAGAACGACGTTCTCATCGTCGCCCCCGCTACCGCCGATCTGCTGGCTAAATTTGCCCAAGGATTGGCGGACGATTTTCTGACCACGCTCTATCTCGCCTTCACCGGACGGGTTGTCCTTGCCCCCGCAATGAATACCGCCATGTGGGAACACCCCGCCACGCAGTCGAATCTCGACGTGCTTCGCGGCCGCGGTTGTTCCATCGTCGATCCCGACGAGGGCTGGCTCGCTTGTGGAACTATCGGGGCGGGCCGCCTGCCCGACCCCGTACGCATTGCCGATCGGGTGGATTCCCTGGAGCGGCGCAAACGCGATTTCGAGGGCGAGACGCTCCTGATCACTGCCGGACCGACCCAGGAATCGCTCGATCCCGTTCGCTACATCAGCAACCGGTCCAGCGGCAAAATGGGTTATGCGCTCGCCGAAGCCGCTGCCCGCCGTGGCGCGCGCGTGGTCCTAATCTCGGGTCCGGTCAATTTGCCGCCCCCCGCTAATGTAGAGAGGATCTCGGTTCGCACCGCCCAGGAAATGCGCGCTGCTGTCTTGGAGCAGCTTCAGGACGCCTCGATCGTGATTAAGGCTGCGGCCGTGGCGGATTACTATCTGGCCAACGCGCCCCAGCAGAAGTTGAAGAAGACCGCCGCTCGCCTTTCGCTCGAGCTTGATCCCACTCCCGATATCCTCGCCGAGGTCGGCCAGCGGAAGGGCGATCGTCTGTTGATCGGTTTTGCCGCCGAGACCGAAAACCTCCTCGAAGAAGCTCGCCGCAAAATGAAGGCCAAAAAGTGCGACATGTTGGTAGCCAATCTTGTCAATCGCGATGGCTTGGGCTTTGAATCCGATCGGAATGAAGTCGATATCATTAGCCATTCGGGCCACGTCGTTCACGCCGGCCCCGCGGAGAAGGAAACCATCGCCGAACGCATTCTCGATCAGGTCGCGACGTTGCGGCTTTCGCTTCACGCGACATGAAAAAAGAACAGATTCACAGCTACCTCGAGTTCTATCGCGATTTGGGTATAGATTCCATTTACAAACACACGGCAGTTCAGCCTGAGATCGCCCTGCCGCCCCTGGCGCCCGCCAACGAGACACTCGATCAGATTCGACTGGACCTGGGCGATTGCAAGCGCTGCCGCCTCAGCGAAGGGCGTCAGAAGATCGTGTTCGGCTCCGGTAACGAGCGCGCGCCGCTTGTTTTCGTTGGCGAAGGTCCGGGCGCGGACGAGGATGAACAGGGCCTGCCATTTGTCGGGCGCGCCGGGCAACTGCTCACGCAGATGATCGAAAATACCGCTTCGAAAGAGGGCATCCCCATCCGCCGCGGCGATGTCTACATCTGCAATGTCGTCAAGTGCAGACCGCCGGACAACCGCACTCCCCTTCCCGATGAAATGGAAATCTGCGGTCAGTTTCTATTCCGTCAAATCCTGGCCGTCCAACCGAAGGCGATTTGCGTACTCGGCTCCACGGCCATGAAGGCGCTTCTCAATCCGAAAGAGGGCATCACCAAATTGCGCGGCAAGTGGCACAAATGGCGCGGCATCCCCGTGATGATCACCTATCATCCCTCCTATCTCTTGCGCCAATACAACCAGCAGGCCAAGCGCGAAGCCTGGGAAGATCTCAAAGTGCTCCTCCATTTCGTCTATGATTAATCCTCTTGTGGGGCAGGCCCTCGGCCTGCGGCGGCCTCACAGGCCGCTGGCATGATGCCTCACCCTCCCGGCCTGTTCATCAGCCTTGAAGGCACCGAGGGCAGCGGCAAGAGCACCCAAATGCGCCTCCTGGTGTCTCGGTTGCGCGACAGCGGCTATACCGTCGCCGAAAATCAGGAGCCGGGCGGAACTGCCATCGGCGCGCAGATCCGCCGCATTCTCCTCGATCCCGCGCATCAGGAAATGGCGCCCATGACGGAACTGCTCCTGATGTTCGCTTCTCGTGCGCAGGCCGCCGTCGAAATCATCGCCCCCGCCCTCCAGCGCGGCGAAATCGTCGTGTCCGACCGCTTTACAGATTCCACCCTGGCTTATCAGGGAGAGGCCCGCGGCCTCGGGTTCGACCTGGTCTTTGCCGCTCAGCATCTTGCCCTGGGCTCTCTGGCGCCTGACCTGACGCTTTGCGTCTCACTCGACGTGGAAGCGGCCCTTGCTCGCGCCCACGCCCGCAATCAGAGCAACCCGTCGGGAGCAGGTGAATCGCGCATCGACCGGCAATCCTTGGATTTCCATCGCCGCGTGGACGCTGGATACCGCCGGATCGCGAGCCTCCATCCCGGGCGCTTTCGCATCATTGATGGAAGCGGCGAACCCGGCGATGTTGCGCAGCGCGTCTGGTCCCTCGTTTCTCCCCGGCTGCCCTCAGCGTCGCATTGAGACAATAGAAGTACGGATGGGCCCCTTCCCGGATTTCTTCGGTAATTCACAGGCAGCCGCGACACTGGCCCAGGCGCTCCAGGCCGGCCGCATACCGCAAACGGTCCTCGTCAGCGGTCCGCAAGGCATCGGCAAGGCGACGCTCGTTCGCCGCTTTGCCGCCGCACTCCTTGGCAGCCCGTCCAAAATTGAACAGGATGACTTGAGTCTCGCGGCAAACCTCGATTTGATCGAGCAGCGCGAAAAATGGCCCGCCGAAAAACGCGCTGACGATCCGTTGCTGTTCAACACTCACCCGGATTTTGTCACCTTCGCGCCGGACGGCCCGCTCCGCCAGATCAGTATCCAGCAAATGCGGCTTCTCCGCGAACGCGCCCAGTTTAAGCCTCTTAGCGGCAAATACCGCGTCTTCCTGATTGATCATCTCGATCGCGCGAATGAACAGGCCGCCAATTCGCTCCTCAAGGTACTTGAAGAGCCCCCCGAGCATCTCATCATCTTCGCTACCGCCGAAAACCTGTACGATCTTTTGCCCACCATCCGCTCCCGCGCCATCGTTCTGGAGTTGGGCCGGCTCACCGATCAGGAAATGCTTCAATTCGCCTCGGCGCGTAAAATTCCCGAAGCGGAGACCCGCATCGCGCTGTCCGGAGGCAGCCCGGGCATCGCCGCCACCCTTGACCTCGACCAGTTTCGCGAGCGCCGGGCGCTTCTCCTGGCCGCTTTCGAGTGCGCTGGAGGCCTGACCCAGTGGCCCGTCTGGGTACAGCACTCGGAATCGTTTGCATCGCGAAAATCCGAAAAATTGGATTTGTACTTGAAGTTGGCGTATGGCATCCTTGAAGATGTTCTGCATGCGCTGTATGGCCGGCCGCCCGAAAATAATCGGGATATCCGGCAGAGAATAGAAGCACTTTCGGCGCGCGTGGACTATCGCTGGGCAGAGCGCGCCGTCCATTCTGTAGACGAGCTTGTGCTTATGGTACGAAGGAATATACAGAAATTAGCAGCGCTCGACGCTATGATTATTAAATTGCGTAACCGTCCGATTTTGGCCCGCACCTAATTGAACATTGCGGGCGCCGCGATAGCAAACTCAGCACTATCGGGTAATTTACATATAGCGGAAACAAGAGGAGAGGCGTTTGGAATCGCTCATCAGGAAACCAATTCGTAGTACGGAAAACAAGGAAGCCATTCGTCGGCCGCCCAGCGCGAGCGGCAAAAAAAGCACCCCGCCGGATCAGACCAACGCCGAGCAGTTCTACTATTCCAAGCAGATGCAGGGGAAAACCCACATGGTCATCGCCTTAAACGACGGCGAACAACTGGAAGGCGTAATCGAATGGTACGACCGCGATTGTCTGAAGCTGAATCGCACCGGCGCGCCCAATCTGCTGCTCTTCAAACATTGCATTAAATACATGTACAAAGCCGAACCGGAATAGCGCCGGAACGGCTTCATTCATCCGGATTACTCTTCGTTTTGGCTTTGCATGCCAGCCTGTATGCTCTTCGCTCGGCTGCTTCCGCGAATCGCCGTTTTTCCTCTTCCGTCTCCGGCGCTACCGGAGCCAGCACGACGCGATTGCCCGCCCGGTCTAGAGCCACGAACGTCAGGTAAGCGGAGGAGGTGTGCCGCCGTTCACCGGTAACCAGGTTCTCGACCCATACCTTGACGCCCACTTCCATCGAGGTACGGAATACCCGGTTCACCTGCGACTTCAGCGTCACTAATTCCCCGATGCGAACGGGGTGCAGAAAGCTCATCTGATCCACGGACGCCGTTACGACCGTGCAGCGGGAGTGCCGCATCGCCGCGATCGCGCCGCAAAGATCCACCAGGTGCATTACGTGCCCTCCGAGCATGTTGCCAAGCAGGTTCGCGTCGTTCGGGAGGCAAATCTCCGCATATTCCGCTTGCGTTTCGCGGACCGCGCGAGTGGCGCCGCGGCCCTTCACCTGTTCTACCGTCAGGGAGTTCGAGTCCATGTTCATGCAAAAAAACGGCTGACATAACTCCGGCAGAACGCTACCACCTGTGCGCGCGTGCAAGGTTCGGCGATTTCCGGTTCCAGCCGTTCGCTGCCGGTCGAATACCGGACCAGGCGCCATTCGGTCGGGGCGTAATCTTGTTCTTCAATAATCATGACCTTGAGTTCCGTTTCCGTTCGGCCCACGAAGTCGTAGCGCAATGCGGATCGAATCTCGTGCGGCGGAAAGTGCTCGCATGCTCCGCGTGAGTACCCCTGGTTGCAATACCGGAAGCGCATTGGTTGGGGCGCTTCTACAGGTTCCGCGCCCGCGCGGCAAAGGCCTTCCTGTTCCTCAATGAGAGGCAGCCGCGCTCGGTTCCGCTGCGCCGCCGCCGCTCGTTGCGGTTCGAAATACGGGCATGCCATACCTGAAGTATACGTACGGGCAAATCATGGAGACCCGTTTAGCACAATAGAACCAATGTTGCTCGTTCATGTTCACATCCATGTGCTCCCCGAGCATATCGAAGAGTTTCGCGCCGCAACCATCGAAAATGCTCAAAAGAGCGTCCAGGAACCCGGTATCGCCCGGTTCGACGTTCTTCAGCATTCCGACGATCCGTCCCGCTTCGTTCTGGTCGAGGTGTACCGCACTCCTGGCGCGCCCGCCGCTCACAAGGAAACGGCCCATTACAAGGCTTGGCGGGACAAAGTCGCCGGTATGATGGCCGAACCGCGTTCGAGCGTCAAATACAGCAATGTGTTTCCCGGTGACACTGCCTGGTAAGCGCAAGGTGTGTTCGATGCAATTCCAATTCGCAACAGCGGCGCGCATTCTCTTCGGCTGCGGCGCGCGCCGGCAGCTTCACGCGCTCGCGAAGGAATTCGGAACCCGGGCGCTGGTCATCACTGGCGCTAATCCCGAACGAACCGCTCCGCTGCTTTCCGCCCTCGAACAATCGGGCGTCGCCTGCTCCAGTTTCAGCGTTCCCCAGGAGCCGTCAGTAAGTTTAGTGCGAGAAGGTGCGGCCGCCGCGCGCGGCTGCGAAATGATCATCGGCATCGGTGGCGGCAGCGTGATGGATGCTGCCAAAGCGATCGCCGCGCTTGCAACGAATTCCGGCGAACCGCTCGATTACTTGGAAGTCATCGGGCGCGGCCAGCCGCTCCAGCACTCTCCCCTGCCCTGGATTGCTGTCCCCACAACGGCGGGTACCGGGGCCGAAGTCACCCGCAATGCCGTTCTCGACTCGCCAGAACACGGAGTGAAGGCTAGCCTTCGCAGCCCCCTCCTGTTCGCCAGAATTGCTCTCGTCGATCCCGAGCTCACCTTCGACCTCCCGGCGCGCATCACCGCCGCAACCGGCCTTGACGCTCTTACTCAGTTGATTGAGCCCTACGTGTCGATACGCGCCAACGCCATCACGGATCTTTTCTGTGTCGAAGGTATGCAGCGGGTGGCCTCGTCGCTTCCCGCCGCCTTTCACGATGGTCGGAACCGCGATGCTCGCGAATCGATGTCTTACGCCAGCCTGCTCAGCGGTCTCGCTCTGGCCAATGCCGGGCTCGGCGTGGTCCATGGTTTTGCCGCGCCTTTGGGAGGCATGCTCCACGCCCCGCATGGCGCGCTCTGCGCCGCGGTTCTTCCTGCCGGCGTCGCCATCAATATTCGCGCTCTTCGCAGCCGCGCGCCCGATCACGAAGCGCTCAAGCGGTATCGCCACATCGCCTGCATCCTGACCGGTCATCAACAAGCCGAAGCGGAGGATGCCATCGCCTGGCTGGTGGACCTGGTTTCGCGGCTTTCCATTCCGCCGCTCCGCGCGTACGGCTTCAAAGCGAAACAGATCCCCGAACTCGTCGAGAAAACCAGCCGCGCAAATAGCACGAAGGCAAATCCAATTGCCCTCACCCCAGACGAACTGGCCGAAGTAGCCGAACAATCGTTGTAACGTGGCGCACGATTCATCGTGCTGGCGGGCAGTTCAGTGCCCGCATTCCCCGCATTTCAGCCATCTTTCAGAATTCCCATGTACACTGCTCTGGGAGCCCGTATGGACCTCAATAGAGTTGTTCCGCTGTTATGCCTTACCTGTGCAGTTGGATTTTCACAAACCCCCGCGAACCCGTCCACTGCGCATTTCGTTGGATCCCTGGCTTGCAGAACCTGTCATCCCCAAATCTACGATCGCTGGAAGACGACCCGCATGGCCAACGTCGTTCGCGATCCCAAAACTCACCCGGACGCGATTCTGCCGGATTTGTCAAAGCCCAATCCGCTCGTTACGTTTACTCGGGCCGATATCGCCCTTGTGTACGGAAGCCGGTGGAAGCAGCGCTACTTCAAAAAAATTGGCGACGACTATTTTGTCTTGCCCGCCCAATGGGACATCGCACACCAGATCTGGCGGCCGTATTTTGTTAAGAATGGGACCGATTGGTGGGCTCCTCTCTACCCGCCGGACAACTTCAAGCGCCCCACTGGCCCGCTCTGCGATGGCTGCCATTCCGTGAATTACAACATCAAAACGAAGACGGTCACCGAATGGAACGTCGGCTGTGAGCGCTGTCACGGGCCAGGCAGCCTGCACGTTTCGCGTCCTTCGCGCGCCAACATTATCAATCCCGCCCGCCTCAATTTCGTTCAGGCGAACGACACCTGCATCCAGTGCCATTCCCAGGGACAGCCGCTGAAGAACCCTATCGAGGGCAAGTACTACGATTGGCCCGTCGGCTTCCACATGGGCGGGAAGCTGCAGGATTTCTGGAAACTCGAAGAGCACAAACTTGGCGAATCCACGTTTATGTATTTCCCCGACGGCACCGCGCACAAGAACCGCATGCAGGGCAACGATTTCGTCCAAAGCGTGATGTACACCCGCGGCATAAAGTGCTTCAGTTGCCACGATGTGCATGGCACTGGGAATGAGGCGCTACTCATTAAGCCGGCCAGCGTGATGTGCCTCGAATGCCACGGCCCGGGCACTCCGAACGGACCACACACAAGTACGATCGAAGAGCACACACACCATAAGCCCGGCAGCCCCGGCGGCGAATGCATCGCGTGCCATATGCCGAAGATCGAACAAACCCTCGCCGATCAAAATGTGCGCAGTCACACCTTTCGGTTCATTTCCCCTGCGATGACGGACGCCTACAAGATTCCGAACCCCTGTACGAGTTGTCACAAAGACAAGAGTCTCGCTTGGGCAACACAGCAACTCGATAGCTGGAAGAACGTATCGGCCTGGAGAGTGAACTGATCCGCGTGGGCCATCATCTCCGCGCTACTTTGAGCTCGGTGCGATGCTCTTCACGTGAAGAAGCTGAGTACTATCATCATACGTTCCCGTAATCTGAACATGCTGGCCGGCATATGGCTCAACCTTGTCCTTACCATCAATCACATACACCTTCTTTGTAGCTGGGTCAAATAGAGCAAAGGGAGCGCCGCTCTTGACGCATTTCAAGGTGCAATCCTTGGCATCCTTTGCGCCTTCTTGTTTCATCATATTCGCGTGCGAGCCCATCTCGGCGCACGGCTTATCCATAATCTCTCCGGTGAACGTATCGCTCTTATTCTGAGCAAATCCAGGCGACGTCAGCGCCAACAGCGCGGTAATCAATACGATCTGTTTCATATGCGACCTACTCGTTAGAGCAGTCGGATGCGCCACTCGGTATCTGTTCCCGATGTAAAAGAGTTGTGAACAACCCTCGCATAAACTTTTACAAATCCGCAACACAAGACCGGTCACCTTAGCTTCCGTTCTCTCTCTATAAGGACATCATTGCCACTTCGGGAAAGGGGTGAACATGTCCAGGAAATCGATCGTTGCGCTTGCAGGCTTCCTCGCGGTTGGCGCGCTCGGCGTCTCTCAGTTGAGCATGCGTCGAAGCGCCTTCGCGGCCGAAGATCCGCAAATTGCGAATGCGGAAAAGATGATTCATCAAGGCCGCCGGATCTTCCGCTTCGATACGTTCGGGGACGAAGACTTCTGGGGCGGCACACTGAAATTGCACGAGGCCATCGAAGGCAAAGCATTCGGCGGTGTCGGCCCCGGCCTTACTCCTGCCCAGGCCCTCTCCGTCGGCTTGAAGGTCGATATCGACGCCTTGCTGCCTGCGCTGAAAGGTCGGATGATGCTGCACGAGGCGCCGGGGGCGAACCGGATGATCCTGAGTCAGGCCGACGCGAACGACCCGGCCATCACCCTCGCCCTGCTTCGCAGCAATGCGGTAGTCGGTTTGACCGGCGTCTTTAACGCCTCGGGAACGCTTAAATCAATAGGAATCCAGTGCGCCCTGTGCCACTCAACAGTGGATAACTCCGTAGCCCCTGGCATTGGCCGCCGGCTGGATGGTTGGGCAAATCGCGACCTCAACGTCGGCGCGATCGTCTCACTCGCCCCGAATCTCCAACCCGTTGCCGATCTGCTTGACGTCAATGTCGCAACCCTCCGGCAAGTGTTGAACGCTTGGGGGCCCGGCAAGTTTGATGCCGAGGTCTTTCTGGATGGCAAGGGCTTCCGTCCGGATGGTAAATCTGCCGCAGTGCTGATTCCGCCGGCCTTCGGCCTGGCGGGCGTCAATCTGCACACCTGGACCGGATGGGGATCCGTGCCGCACTGGAACGCTTTCGTTGCCAATTTGGAGATGCACGGCAAGGGGCGTTTTTTCGATCCGCGCCTGAACAATGCGATGCAATTCCCCATCGCTGCTGCCAACGGGTTCGGGGATCTGCCGCATATTAATCCTGATGACGACCTGATCACCAAGACCTTGCCGGCGTTGCAGTTTTACCAGCTCGCCATCGCCGCACCGCGCCCCAAACCGGGACGGGACTTCGACCCCGCGGCAGCCAAACGCGGCGACGAACTCTTCAGCGGTAAAGCCAAATGCAATAACTGTCACGTCGAGCCGCTCTGGACCGAGCCGGGCTGGAATCTGCATCCTCCCTCCGATATCTGCATTGACGATTTCCAGGCCAATCGCGCGCCCGATCACAGCTATCGCACCTCGCCGCTGGCCGGCATCTTCACCCATCAAAAGGGAGGCTTCTATCACGATGGACGGTTCCGCACCCTCCACGACGTGGTCGACCATTACAACTCTTGCATGAGCCTCGGCTTGACTGAGCAGGAGAAGCGCGATGTTGTGCAATACGTCCTCTCGTTATAGGTGGGGGCAGACCGCCGCGTCTGCGGGCCGAGCGCCTGCTCGGCCCTTCTTATTCTCATGCTCAGTAGGCGTCCCGCGCAGCCAGTCACAACTTTCGTCAGATTCTGACGAGTTTCGTTAAGGCCCTCAACTACAGATAGTTACTGGTATTCTGGCCGGCGAATTCCGCCTTGCGCCGCAACCAGGCGCTGCCATGCGCATGCTTGACTGAAGTCGCCCGTACAAGTTGTACGGTAACTCTCACGTGAGGCATCATGGTCAAACTCCGCCATCTGTTATCGGCAATTTTCATCAGCTCGACGCTGATCACCACCTGCGCCGTTGCGCAATCCCTGACGCAGATAAGAGACACGGTTTATAACGCAAACGGCGCGCCGTTCACCGGAACCGTCATCATTACCTGGAATGGCTTCACCGGTCCGTCCGGCGGCACCGTGTCGCCTCTCAGCACTTCGGCCAAAATCTATAATGGTGCTCTTTCTGTTCTGCTGGTGCCCACAACCACGGCATCGGCGGGAACCTATTATCAGGCGGTCTACAACAGCAATGACGGTCTCGTCACCTGGTCTGAAATCTGGCAAGTTCCGCCGAGTCCCACGCCGCTGACGCTTAGCCAGGTGCGGCAATCCTCAACACAGGGCGGCGGCTCCGGCAATAACGGCGGGGGTTCCACCGGATCCGGAGGTTCGGGCGGTACGCAATACGCTACGTTGCCGATCTCCATCAGCCAGGTGACGAACCTCAGCGCAGACCTCGCTACCATCAACGCTTCGCTCAATTCCCTGACCACTCAGGTGACCGGTCTCGGTGCCTCAGGAACGACCACCAACGCAGCCTTTGTAGATGCCGAAACACCTGCCGGCGTCGTGAACGGTTCGAACTCATCCTTTACTCTTGCGCAGACACCCGCGCCATCCACCAGCCTCAACCTTTACCGGAATGGTCTCATCCAGTTAAGCGGGCTTGATTTCACTCTGGTCGGTACGGCAATTACGTTCAGCTCCGGCAGCATTCCGCAGACCGGAGACATCCTGCAGGCCTACTACAGAATGGCCGGAGCCTCCGGAACCGTCAGCTTCGCCGACGGCGAAGCTCCCGGCGGCGTCGCGAACGGCGTCAATCTCTCCTTTAGCCTCGCCGCGGCCCCCAATCCCGCCAGCAGTCTGCAGCTCTATAAGAATGGCGTGCTTTTACAGTTAAACGGCGACTTCACTCTCAGCGGCGCGACCATCAATTTCGTCAGCATGGCTGTGACCCCGCAATCCGGTGATAAGCTCATCGCCAATTACCGGCACTAAATACAGAACCGCGCACGTCAGTAAGCGGCAACAGAACCGCGCACGTCAGTAAGCGGACTTCTACCCATACAGAACCGCGCACGTCAGTAAGCGGCAACAGAACCGCGCACGAAGGCGCGAAGCGGCCGAGCCGAATCTCACATCCCGCTAAACTAACGTATCGAGGAGACAAGATGCAGCTTGGGCTGATAGGTCTGGGGCGCATGGGCGCAAACATGGTGCGCCGCTTACAGAAAGGCGGCCATAAATGTGCCGTATTCGATGTGAACGCGGCCAATGTGAAGAAGCTGGCAAGCGAAGGCGCGGACGGCGCTAGTTCGCTGGAGGATCTGGTGCGCAAACTCTCGAAGCCGCGCGCTGTCTGGGTCATGGTTCCGGCCGGTAATCCTACTGAAACAACCGTGCAGAACCTGGCGGCGCTCATGGAGAGCGGCGACACCATCATCGACGGCGGCAACAGCTTCTACAAGGACGATATCCGTCGCGCCGCCGAGTTCAAAAAGAAGGGGATCAACTATGTCGATGCCGGAACCAGCGGCGGCGTGTGGGGAGTTGAGCGCGGCTACTGCCTGATGATTGGCGCGGAAGAACAGGCCTTCAGGCAATTGGAGCCGATTTTTAAAACGCTTGCTCCGGGCCTCGGGAACATCGAACGAACTCCCGGCCGCGAAAAAATGGGCGGTACCGCCGAGCAGGGCTATCTTCGAACCGGGGCGCCCGGCTCCGGCCATTTCGTGAAGATGGTTCACAACGGCATCGAGTACGGTGTTATGCAGGCCTATGCTGAAGGGTTCGATGTCCTCGTCCATAAAGATTCGAAAGACCTCCCGGATGATGAGCGATTCACTCTCAATGTCGCCGATATCGCGGAGCTGTGGCGGCGCGGCAGCGTCATCGGATCCTGGCTGCTCGATTTGACGGCGATGGCGCTCGCCGAGAATCCCGATCTCTCGAATTACAGTGGATTCGTGGAGGACTCCGGCGAGGGCCGCTGGACCATTGAAGCCGCCATCGAACAGGCCGTCCCCGTGGAAGTGCTCGCCTCTGCCCTGTTCACCCGTTTCCGTTCGCGCCGGGAGCACACCTTTGCCGAAAAGGTGCTCTCAGCCATGCGCTACAAGTTCGGCGGCCACATCGAACGCCCCACCGGCGGCTGATTTTATTCCAACTTTCCTCAGTGTGTCGCGGAAGCAGTGATCTGCGACGGCGGCGGAATGTTCCGGTCTTTGAACCACTGGATGCTGTCATTTGTCTGGGCAGGTTTCGGGGAGATGTCGCGCAGGTCGGGGATAAACATTTGTAGTCCCGAATCGGCGGTCATCCGCGTGTAGCCGCTGGCGAACTGCTCGCGGTAATTGACCAGGTCGAGATCGAACCACGGATTGCTGGAAATATCGATCATCATGATGTTGACCGGATGCATGCTGAGGTTCCCGAAGTCGATTGTGCCTCCTTTCAAGCTGAAGAAATTGCGCCACAGCTCCACGCGCTCAACGTCTTCTGCTGCATGACCGTAGATGGCTTGTATGTCGGGGCTATCGACCGATACTTGCGTGAGCTGCCCACGGATATGAGGCGGCGGCAGCAGCTTGTGTGTGTCGAGCAGCAGATCGTTTCCTTGTATCTCCACGCCGTCAATGTTCGTTTTGACCAGATCTGCCGCAGAAATATGTAAAAGCCCTAGCAGACCCTTTACCGGCAATTTCAAGACATCGATCTTGATGATGTGAATACGCACTCGATCGTCTGGCGCGACCGATACGGATGCGATCACTTGGACGGGCAAGGGAATTATCTTGTGAACAATACCCGTTAATTTCAGATTTGGGCCATCCGCCAGGAGAGTCACATTCTTAATTGGCGAATTGGCCACAGAACTTCCGATGTAGTGACCGATATCGCCAATGTTGACTCGAATAACGCCGGTTTGAATGTCGAGATCGAAGGACTCTGGACGATCGAACGAAGGGTTTATGTTGCGGCGAGTACGCGCCAGTCGCCCATCGAGCCATCTCACATACACATGAAAGTTCGGCCCCTTCCGCAGCAATAAATTGTGTGCGTGAATTCGGGTTGCGGCCCCCTCTGCAGCAGGAATTGACGCGCTGCCTGCCTGAGTTCGGTTTGCAGGCGATGCGCTCGGTTGATTCGGTGCTTGGGGGCGGCTCTTCCAGTACCAGAACAGCAGGGCTATTACCAGCAGGGCGAGTAGCGGTCCCGCCAGCAGTCGGAAACGGTAAATCATTACCTTCTCTTTTTAGATTCAAATACCGGTAGCGACACTACACACAGCTCTGCCCTCCCTGGCGGTCTTGTTTCTGAGCCGCGCGCAAGCAAGCGGGTCGCGCGGTATCACAGCCTCCCATACAGGCGGATTATGCGTCGCTGTTTTCCGGTCTCCCCGATGGCCAGGTTAAATCCTTCACCGGAGCAACCATCGTGTCGATTTCCTTCAGCAGGTCCGGAGGCATTTCGAAATCGAGCGCCTTCAGATTTGTTTCCACTTCCAGAGTGGACAACATCCCGACCAGCGTCGACGACACGTACGGATGATTCAAGGAGAATCGTAGAGCTGCAATCGCCGGATACACACCGTGCCGTTCCAACAGGTTCACTACATCTCGCCCCGCCTGTTTCACGCTGTCCGGCGCCGGATGCCACGGCGGCGCGCCCTGCGCCGTCAGTACGCCCATATGCAATGGCGACGCATTGATCAACCCGATCCCCTGCTCCTTCACCACCGGCGTCAGATATGTGTCCAGATCCCGCAGCAGCAGGTTGTAGTGGCAGTACGAAAGCGCGTTGTCCACCTTCGCGCGCACTGCCACATCCGCCAGAATGCGTAAGGGCAGCCCCGAAATCCCTACGTATCGCACTTTGCCGGTCTTCTGAATTTCGCGAAGCGTCGGGATCGTCTCATGAACTACCTGCTCGCGGTCGCCAAACTCGATATCGTGCGCCGTGATCAGATCGATGTGATCTGTCCTTAATCGTCGCAGCGATTCATCGACGCTGGCCCGTACTCGCCCGGCCGAAAAGTCGAAGGACGCCTTGTCGTAGCGCCCGATCTTGGTCGCCAGCACAACCCGGTAGCGCCGGCCCTCCAGCATTCTTCCCAGCCGTTCTTCCGATGCGGTACGCCCATAATACGGAGCGGTGTCGAAAAACGTGATTCCTTCATCGATCGCCTTGTGAACCGCGCGTTCCGCCTCTGCCTGATCGAGCGTTCCGTACTCTCCGCCCAGCGGCGCGGCCCCAAAGCCAATCGCCGAAAGCTGCAAGTCCGTGCGGCCCAGCCGCCGGTACGTCATCCTACTCATCCATGTTCACCAGAATCTTCGTGTATGCGCCCGGCGACTCGCTCCACCGCTGCAGCGCCTCTCCCGCGCCTTCCAGCATCACGGTTGCCGAGATGGTCGCGTCTACCGGAAACCGCCCTTCCGCCAGCATGGCAATCACCGCCGGAAACTCAGCCAACGAATTGCGCGATCCCAGAATGTCCAGCTCTTTATGGACAAACAGCTTCGTCTCGTAAGGAACCGGCTCTTTCGCCCAACCGATGTACACCACTCTTCCGGTATGCGCTACTTCTTCCACCGCGGTTCGATACGTCTGGGATGTGCCGACCGCCTCCACCACCACATCCGGCCCCAGCCCGTTTGTCAGCGCTTCCAACTCTTGATGCAGATTCTGCCTGCTTCCGTGAATCGCATATTGCGCGCCCACCTGCTTGGCAAGGGCCAGTTTCTCATCTTCCAAGTCAATCGCCACTGCGGTTGCTCCCCGCGAAACCGCGCCCGCCAGCACGCCCAGCCCCACCGTTCCGCATCCAATTACCGCTACTGTGTCTGCCGCCGTCACTCGCGCCCGCTCCACCGCATGAAACCCCACCGCCAGCGGCTCCACCAGGCTCAATTCCCGGAGCGAGAGCCCGTGCGATGCATACACCTTCCGCCACGGTATCGTGAAAAATCGCTTCATCGCGCCGTCGCGCTGCACCCCCAGAGTCTGATTAAATTTGCACGCATTCGTGCGGCCTCGCCGGCACGATGCGCACGCCCCGCAGTTCGTGTTCGGATAAACCGTAACATCCATTCCGGCTTGAAATTCCGCGGGCACTTCCGCGCCCGTTTCTACGATCGTGGCCGCAATCTCATGACCCGGAATGCGCGGATACGTCACCAGCGGATTCTTTCCGCGAAACGTGCTCAGATCTGTCCCGCACATCCCGATGAGCCGCGACTTCAAAAGAATTTCGTCGGCCGCAGGGCGCGGCTGCTGCAAGTTAATCAGTTCGGTTTTACCTGGCTCGGTAATGCAAAACGCTTTCATGGCTTTGTTGCCGTCAGCTCCAGATGATTTTTCCCCTCTCTCAACCCGCGCTTCGCTCCCTTCCAGTCAAATTCGCCCGTGGCTCCGTTTGGCAAATCCACATCCGCCGATAACTTACCGTTCTGCTCTTTCAGGCTTACCCGAATCTCGCCGGCCGGATGCGGCATGCGCGCGTTTACCTCATGCAGCTTGCCTAAATTCGGCGCAACCCGCACGCTACGAAATCCCGCCGTCATCGATTCAATCCCCGCAACGGTCCGGATCAGCTCATAATTCGGGCTGGCCCCCCAGGCATGGCAATCCGATCGCGCGTCCGGACCGTCCCATTCGGCCCAGGTTGTCAGCCCTTGCTGCAGCATGTCATGCCATGGAGAAAGCATGTCCAGATATTTGTCGCCTAGTCCAACTTTTCGCAGCGCGCCGTTCGTGTAAGCGCGAAAGTAGATGGAGGATTGCGCCAGAGTCTGGTCGCTAATCGTCTTCTCCATCACCCCGCGGCCCTGTTCTCCCGAAACGACGCCGGCCAGCACCGCCAGCGTGTTCACTTGCTGCGAGTACGTCCGGTGCTCAGGTTGATCTGCGAAGAGCCCGCGACCTGCGTCCCAATCCGCGGCTAGAACGGCCTGTTTCAATTGGTCCGCCGACGACGCA
Organism: Bryobacteraceae bacterium; assembly: GCA_025980435.1. Classification (GTDB taxonomy): domain Bacteria; phylum Acidobacteriota; class Terriglobia; order Bryobacterales; family Bryobacteraceae; genus Bog-105. The sequence goes on along the minus strand of JAICXK010000016.1, from coordinate 12,927 downwards.
TCCTCGTCTCCCAGCGCCCGCTTGCCCAGCGCTCTCTCCAGATCCGCGGCCCACCGGTACGCCATCGTTAACTGCAAATCCAGCGCCGTCGAGGACGAACCGTCTGCGTTCGCGGGCGGCACTCCGCCCGGCCACTGCTTCACCCAATCCACAAAATTCCACCAAGGCATATGCTCCAGAGATCCATGCGGCTTCTGATACCGGCCATAGAATTCGAGCACCGCCCGCACTCCCGGCAGCATCTCTTTCACAAACTGCGGATCGTCCACATACATCCAGTAGTCGTGCACCATCCCGATCCACCACAGCGAAAATGGCGGGATGTACTGCTGCAGATAGGAAGGCGCGCGGCTGTACGTCGCGCCCTCGGCCGTGCGCGAGGAGTTCAGCAGCGCAATCGCATTCTTCATCAGGCGCGCATCGCCGGTCATATAAAGCGAAACCATCGCTTGAATTCGCGTGTCTCCCGCGTACTGCAACTGCTCGTAAAACGGGCAGTCCATGTACGTTTCATGCGCGCACAATCGCGCCGTGCGCCAACCGGTCGACAGAATCCGCTGCAATTCCTGGTTCTCAGCCGCGTCACTGGTCTCAAACTCGCCGTGCCGGTTGAACGGATAAGCCGTGAAAACGCCCCGCAGATCCTCCAGCGTTAGTGGCTCATTCTGCGTTTCGATATGAAGCTGGATGTACCGATAGGTCCGCCAGTACAGCGGCCGGTACAGCCGGTGAGAGCCGCCATCCGCAACGAACGTATCCCACGGACCGTAAAAGTGCCTTCCTGCTACTTCATTCCGGTTGCCCTTGATGGCCGGCTGCCCGTGTCCGCCTTTTTGGATATAGAGCGTTTCGGCATAATGCAGCTCTACCGCCGCGCCCTTTCCGCCGCTTACGATCAGCTCCGGATATGCCGTTGTCAGGAAGCTCTGATCCAGAAGCATCACGCCTTTTGTGTGCGGCGGCACTTGCAGCGCACCTTGTCCGGAAAGGAAACTCGCCGGTACTTGCAACCCGGTCGCTTCCCGCACCGCTTTCAGCCGCTCGGGAGCCTGCTCCTCCAAAGGAATGGCGCTCGGCACCAGCATCCAGCGGTTGGGTCCGTCCTGCGCATCGCGCGGCGCGCCGTGGCTCAATTCATGCGCCGGAACCCATGCCGAATCGTCGAAATCCGGCTGCTCCCAGCCCCACGGATACAAAGTGGCGTCGACATGCTCGTTCGCAGCCATTGCGTGGTATCCCGTTGCCTGATCTTCCGGAATCGGCTGCGGAGAGTATGCCTTGTCCTGGACACATTTCCACCCGCGGCTGGTATTCACTGCCGCATCTTCGGGGCGTTCGGCCTGTAGCACGAATCCGGTTTGGTTCGTAATCTGCGCAACCGCTCGATATCGCCCGTCGTTCCATACCACCGCCGCCAGCACGTTCTTACCGGAGCGTAATTGCGGAGCGATATCCACCGTTTCATAACGCCAGTGCTTCAGGTCGCCTCGTGCCGGACCCCACGAAACCCGCTTCCCGTTTGCGAACAACTGATAGCGGTTGTCCCCGGAAACGTAAATCACAAAATGCTCCGGCTTTTTCTCCAACTCGAACGTCCGCCGGAAATGGTACACGCCATAGTCATACGGCGAGACGCCCGGAACGTCAATCCATTGCGCCGCCCAGCTCGGAACCAGCGGCTTGGGCGTCTGCGCGGCCCCGCTGAGTGCCATCAGCAAAAGTAATAACGAGGAGGTCTTCATTTATGCGCTCGGAAGCACTTTCAGAGTCTGTTCAATCGCTTCAGAACTTACATAGAAATGCGGCGAGGCTCGTACCCAACCCTGTCGCGGCGAAGCCACAATCCCATTCCTCTTCAGCTCGCCTACAATGCGGCTCGCGTCGATGTGAGGATGCCGGAACGTCACAATGCCCGATCCTGTTTCCCCATCCCGCTTCGTGATGAGTTCATACCCTTTCGCCTGCACTCCCGCCGCAAGTTGACGCGCGATTTGCGATACCGCCGCCGTGATGCGTTCCATGCCCACCTCGAGCAGAAAATCGATAGCCGCCCGCAGCCCGTAGCACCCGATCGTGTTCAATGTTCCGCACTCGTATCGCCCCGCATCGGGCCGTAACGTCATGTCACGTGAGCTGTAGTCCGTGTAACTTGCCGGGTTCGTCCATCCGAACTCTACCGGCTCAATCGCATCCAGCCATTTCCTGCGCACGTACAAGATCCCGTTCCCTTCCGGCCCCAGCAGCCACTTGTGTCCGTCGGCCGACAGGGCGTCTATGTGGAACGCCTCCACATCAATCGGGAACGCCCCCATTCCTTGAATCGCATCCACGAAGAAAAAGCACTCGTGCTGCCCGCACAGTTCGCCAATGGCTTTGAGGTCCGTCCGGAATCCGCTCAGATAGTTCACGTAACTCGTCGCCAGCAGCCGTGCGCCGGGAATCGCCGCGGCAATCTTTTCCAATGGATCGTAGATCGATAGCCACGTCAGTTTCACTCCCCGCTTCTCCAGCCGCAGCCACGGATAGTAATTCGATGGAAACTCTTCGCGGAAAGCGATGACCCGGTCTCCCGGCCTCCATTCCAACCCGACGGCGATCGTCGAAATGCCTTCGGAAGTGTTCTTTACAATTGCGATCTCCTCCGGCGACGCGTTGATCAGCCGCGCTGCCCCCCGCCGGAGCCCCTCATATGTTTCCAGCCACTTGTCGTAATGCAGCGTGCCGAACCGGCAGGCATCGTCCGCCAGGCCCTTCATCGCTTCAGCCGCTCGCCGGCACGGGGGAGCCACCGCAGCATGGTTCAGGTACACCAAATTTTGTGTGACCGGGAATTCGCTCGCATACTGCTGATGCAAGCGCACTGCCGCGCTCTCCTCCACCGCAGGCCCCACTTTTTCGAAACCCATCCATTCGAGCATACGTTAACGTTTATGAATCTCCTGGCTGCCCCCGGCAGCGCAGCGGTCCCGGTCGAGCTGAATGGGTGGAGGTGAGATCTCGCCGTTATGTTGCCGGGGACAGCGTTTAATGCTGCCTCAAGACATCCCGATGCCCGCTGGTTGGCTTTATACTGGAGTTGGTCGTAAAGGAGTTTCTATGCGGCGTTTTTCCCCTCTGAGAGCTACCGTCAGCCTTGCCCTGGCGCTGCTCCTTGCCACGCCTTACACCGCTTTTTCCCGCGATAACAAGGAAAAGGATCCCGATGCCATTGGCGACCGTAACGTCAGCGGCAAAGTCAATTTCTATTCCCTCGAGCGCGAAATCGCCCTGGGCAAACAACTGGCACAGCAGGTGGAACGGCAATCGAAAGTCATCAACGACCCGGTCATCTCCGAGTACGTCAACCGCATCGGCCAGAATCTGGTTCGCAACTCCGATGCGAAGGTTCCCTTTACTATCAAGGTTCTCGAAGATCCTACTGTTAACGCCTTCGCACTGCCTGGCGGGTTCTTCTTTGTAGATTCGGGCCTGATTCTCAAATCTGATTCCGAAGCTGAACTTGCCGGCGTGATGGCTCATGAGATTGCGCATGTTGCTGCCCGCCACGGTACCCGGAATGCTACTCGGGGCCAGATCGCCCAGCTCGCCACCATCCCCCTCATCTTCATGGGTGGCGCAGCCGCATACGGCATTTATGAAGCTTCCGGTTTGCTGGTCCCCATGGCCTTCCTCAAGTTCAACCGCGGCGAGGAAGCCGAAGCCGATTTTCTCGGCGTGCAGTACATGTACAAGACCGGCTACGATCCTACCGCCTTTGTCGACTTCTTCGAAAAGGTTGAGTCCATTGAGAAGCGCAAACCCGGCACCATGTCGAAACTCTTCTCCACGCACCCGCCCACGGACGACCGCATCAAGAAGTCCCAGACGGAAATCAGCGAGTTGAAGCCGAAGCCCGAATATGTCGTCACCACGTCCGAGTTCAATAACGTGAAGGCTCGTCTCGCGATGCTCGAAAACGAGCGCCGTCCCGACAAGACCGCCGACGATCCGAACAAGCCAACGCTTCGCCGCAACCCGAACTCCAACACGCCCATCGAGGACGAAACCGATCCTTCAAAGAAATCCAAGGGCGATGAAGAGGACCGGCCAAAGCTGAAGCGCCGTCCATCCGACACGGGTGACTCCAGCAGCAATCTCGTCAACGAGTTCTAATCAGAACCGCGCGCTTGAGCAAGTGGTTTTTTAACCGCTAGTACGGTCCGCGCTTGTGTTGATGCTGTCATTTGTACTAGTATCGATGCACCATGGATGCAGCGGCATTGATTTCGCGGCGGTACGCTATCTGCTCATTCCTGCTTGCTCTCGGCGCGCGTAAGCTGGCGGCCATCACGGCAGGTGAACCGGCCCCTCACTTCGTCGCCAAAACGCTCGATGGCGAGCGGGTGACCAGCGCCTCTTTGCGCGGTAAGGTCGTCCTGATCGAATTCTGGGCAACCTGGTGCCCGCCGTGTAAGAGCGATGCCCCCGCCGTCGATGCCCTGGCAAAGGAATTCGATAAAGATGGCCTGATCGTTCTCGCCGTCAACATGGGCGAAAGCCGGCGCAAAGTGAAGAAATATCTGGAAGCGTACCCGCGCTCCTGCAAAATCGTTCTTGCGGAGGACACTACTCTGGCCGCCATCTGCGAAGCGAAAAGTTATCCGCTGTATGTCCTGATTGGCCGCGATGGCAATATCGCCGGAACCCAGAATGGCGCTGCCGGTGAAGGAGCGCTACGCCGGTTGCTGGCCCGCGCCGGACTCGAATCAGAGTAGTATGATCCAGCGAACCGGTCTGCGTTCGCCGATGTTTATCCGCCGATTACCGCCCTCGCTGGCTTTCCAGAAAAGTCACCGCGTGCCCACGCAGCGCGGCAGCAAATCGCTGAAAGCTCAAGTCATCCGCCGGCTGTGAAATCTGAGTGGTTGGTGAATTGGTGGCCATAACAAAGCAGGCGGAACTGTATAGCCGTTCCAAAACAAGTCGGCGGCATAGCAGCTCATACCGCTTACTGTAAGAGACGCCCTGGTACGTTTCCAGCCCCATTTTGCGTTTCTTAACTTCTCCTCGGAAGACAGAATCGACAGCGAAATACGGTTCCTTGTTCGAGACGGGCGTCTTCACACTTGAGCGATCCTCCAGCAGGAAGAAATAGCCGAGAAATGGAGCGGGAGAACTCCCGAAACGACCTTCTCTAAATGCGGTCCAGATGTCCTTGGCGCTTCCCACTGCTTCCTCAGCCCGATTGTTTACGTTATTGCCGATCGATTTCCCAGCTTGCGATTTGAGCTCCATTGCCAAAACGAACTGGCCTTCTGATACCACGATCAAATCCCATTTTTTTGTTGCTCTGAAGTAGCCTGGCGGCTCGAGCGCAGTTCGGGTCCGAACATCTAGCTTTTTCAGCCCCGCTTTACAGAGGATATCCGCGATTAAAACTTCGAGCGCCCCCATCTGGGTGCCGCCCGTCACCTCGCCACGCGTGCCGGCATCGATTTTGCCCGACTGCACTTGCTTTTCTTTGTTTTTGGCCCGGGCGACCCAGTAGCTTTGAACGGCTTGTTGCAGCCGCTTCTCAATGTCCAATCGCTATCTCCATCTCCTGTGCGCCAATTCCGTATACTTCAAAAGCCACACACGTTGCGTCTTCTCTCTTCCGTGTACGAAAAGCCTCTCTGAGCTTTTCCGCCTGGGGTCTCGAAATGGATTCTGGATCGGGCACGCGGATTCTCCGGAGATATTGCGCCTGAAAGCGCAAATAGCCGCCTCGCATGCGCACACCGTAGGATTCGACAAAAAATTGGCCGATTGCCGACATCAGCAAGCCGCCGAGTACTTCGAGGTCCCAATCATCGGATTGAACAAAGTAGAGATTGTGATGCGGGTACGTCTCACCGCGATCGAGCACGGGACTGAGCACGTTTTTGATATCGGCAATGTAGAGCTTAGGTTTATCAGTGAGTTCATGAGCCACGCGATCTATGGTCCGGTACCAGCCACGCGAGTTTTTCGACGCTGTGTGCCGTTTCTTAAGAGCCGCGGCGTGTGTCTCAAAATACGCGCGTAACTGTGGGTACTTATCTAGATTCACGAGTCCATCGCTGTTCCAGGGATCCACAAGGTAATGCCCGGACCACTGCATCGTGCCTTCCCAAATATCGCCCACCAAAGCCAGTTTCAGAAGGCGCGTTCGCTCAACCAGTTCTGTATCTTTGGTTATAAAGATGGCGTCGTTTCCGGTGGCCACGCCGATACCTACTCTCGCGTTAGCCTCTAGTGCCGGAAAATCTTCCTCGAGGCGTCTTAAAAGCCTCAGTTGCTCTGGTGAGTGGCATGGCCATGGATCCGATCCATGAAACCACGTGTCCACAACCGCGGTGCGCAGGCCCCGCGGCGCTGACAGCGTGTCGCGGCGTGCGCCCGCCAGCAGGGTTGCGGAGAGGTCTTGGGCAGCAACACTCTCGGTTTGCGGTCCGGCGCTCGCAACGAGTGTCACATTCTGGTCTCGCCGCCGTATCACGGTAATGGCAGGGTAGGCATCCACTTCATCGTGGAATGCGTCGGCATTGTGCATCTCCATTACTACTTCGACGCCATACTCCGACGTGATGAGCTCGCGGAGCCCGGCGCCATACTGGTTGCGCATCCATCGATCGGCACAGATGAAGGCGCACACGCCGCCTTCTTTTAATTGCCGCAGCCCCGCCTCGAAAAATGCGATGTACAGATCCGCACGGCCGCGCATGGTCGAATACGCATTCCGGTAAAGCGCAGCCGTTTCCTCTGGAATGTCCTCCAGCCGCACATAGGGCGGATTGCCAATCACGAAGTCCGCGTCAAGATTTGTGGCCTCAAACAGGTAATCGCCTGTCCGCACCCAGGCGTCACTGAGCTCTTCGGCCACCTTGTCATTTACGCCGCGCCCGGCTAACGTCCGGATAACAACAGCGCGCGCACGATCCGCGCTCTGATCGTCGAGCTCATACGCAATCAAGGATTTCCGGCAGTCCAACAGAGGGCGGCTGAGCCTCTGGCAGGATTCCATCAGCCGCTCAACCATTGGACCGAGAAAGGAACCATCACCGGCAGAAGGTTCTACCGCCTGGGCATCCACAAGATTCGTTTCCGATCGGTAACCAGCCAAATCGAGCAGCAGTTCCACAACCCATCGCTTCGTATACACGACGCCCTTGCTCTCCACTGGTGCGGCCTGCCGGGAGAGAAGAGGAGGGACAAGGAGGGATCGCTGAATACCCCGAGTGGTCCGTACGTTTGTCTGGGTCCGTGGCACTACTGTTCCGTACTCATCGTTAGTGTCGCCGATTCCCGAAACAGCTTTGCTGATCGTGGCACTAGAAAGAAGACACTCGCCTCTACCCCTTCCGGTAGTACGCCACTCCGTTCTTCTCTTCGACAAACGCCACACGGTCACCGATGTGCGCCCGCTCTTCCGCGCTCTTCCCAAGCACCCGCACGGTCAAACGCCCGCCGCTGTCCAGATCGATGATCGCAAGCTGATACGGAGCATCCGCCGCATACTGTTCCGGAGGCGAATGCACAATGGTTTCCGTATACACCATGCCGTCGCGCGATTCAGGATTCATTTCGCCGCTTCCAGGATCGTCACAACGCAGGTCGCGCCCGAGCCGCCCAGATTTTGCGCCAGCCCGATATGATGCCGCGCTACCTGGCGTTCGCCCGCATCGCCGCGCAATTGCATCACGATGTCGCAGATCTGTCCCACTCCGGTCGCGCCCACTGGGTGCCCCTTCGACTTCAATCCGCCGCTCGTATTGATCGGTATCGGCCCGCCAATCGCCGTACATCCCGCCGCGGCGAACGGACCGCCATTGCCCTTCTCGACAAAGCCCAGATCCTCGCTCGCGACGATTTCCGCGATCGTGAAGCAATCGTGCAGTTCGGCCACGTCAATCTCCTTCGGGCCGAGGCCCGCCATTTTGTAAGCCCTTTCCCCGGCTGATTTCACTGCCGGAAATAGAGTGATATCCGCCTTCGTATCCAGCGCCACATGATCCGAGGTCTGTGCAACCGCCAGCACCTTTGCAAACCGCGATGTGAATTCCCGCGCGCGTTCCAGCGGAACAATCACCACCGCCGCCGCTCCGTCGCTGATCAGCGAGCAGTCGTAAACCGTCAGCGGCTCCGCCACCGGTTTACCCGCTAGCGCCTGCTCCAGCGTGATCACTTTGCGCATATGCGCTTGTGGATTCTTTGCGCCGTTGGCATGATTCTTCACCGAAACCGCGGCCAGTTGTTCGCGCGTCGTGCCGTATTGATGCATGTGGCGTCGCGCAATCATGGCGAACAAGGCTGGAAACGTCGCACCCGCTCTCCCTTCACCCCCCATATCCCCCGCCCCCGCCAGAATCTCCGTCACGCGTGGCGTGCTCTGCGAGGTCATCTTCTCTACCCCCGCCGCAACCACCACATCCGAAATGCCCGCCGCCACGTTTTGCCAGGCGTGAAAAAATGCGGAACCGCTCGATGCGCACGCGTCTTCAATACGGGTGCAGGGAATACTCTCGAAACCCGCCGCCGAGCCCACATACGGCGCAAGGTGGTTCTGGCCAACAAACGATGGACCTGCGAAATTGCCCAGGTAAAACGCTTCCACACCGGCGGGCGCCACGTTGCCGTCTGCCAGCGCGTGCTCGATCGCCTCAACCGCCAGCGAACGCAGGTCCCGGTCCGGAAAAGCGCCAAAAGCGGTCTTTCCTATGCCTATCACTGCAACGGGCCTCATATACTTTAAGATAGCGTTCATGACGGGGCGGCCCTGCACGTTTTCGAGGCGAGTTCGTCATTCTCTTCGAGGGGCATGGGATCCGTCCAGAACAGTACCGCATCCACGCTCGACGCCGCCGCGGACCCTTTTCTGCTTTGGGAGCGGCCTGTGAGCGAGCCCTTGCACCCTATTTCAGACTCGCAGATCCAGGCCGAATCGGATGCCCAGGCCCAGTTTCTCCAGCAGAACCTCCGCCGGATCTTCCTCCTCATCTATCGCATCGTCGGCAACGTGGACGATGCCCAGGACTTGACTCAGGAAACCTTCATCAAGGCCCTCCAACGGCAGTCCCAGCTTAAGGACCTTGACAAGGCCGCCCACTGGCTCTCCCGAATCGCGGCCAATACAGCCATCGACTTCCTGCGCCGAACGCGAAGAACCTCTTTCGTCGATGTAAATCATCTCGCCAACGCCCCCAATTCCCACGAGACCCCTGAGCAGCTTCTCCTTCGCGGCGAGCGCAAATTGCATCTCGATGGCGGCCTCGCCACTCTCACTGAACGTGAGCGTATGGCTATTTTGCTGCGCGATGTCGAAGATATGCCGGCCGATCAGGTTGCTTCCCACATGAACTGCTCCACCGCGACCGTCCGCTCCCACATCGCGAATGCCCGGATCAAGTTCAAGCGTTATCTGGAGGCGAAGAAACCGTTGTGACCGGCGAAACCCATCATCCCGGCCACCCCGCGTTAACCGATCTCGCGCTCTTCTCCAGCGGCGACCTCCCGCGTGGAGCACGCTGGCGGATCAGCCGGCACGTTAAACACTGCCCGGAATGCGAACGGAGCCTGTCCCTTTTTCACTCCGCGAAAACGGAGTTGCAGCACGAGGCGCAAACCGAAACACTTACCGGCTTCGAAGCCATCGCCGACTGGACCCGGCTGGAGCGTGAGATGCTCGGCAACATCGCCGTCGGCCTCTCCGCCGCCCGCTGTATCGAAAAAATCGGCCATAAGCGCACTATCCTGTACCGTGTCGCGTTCGCCTTAGGGCTTACGGGGCTCTTCATCGGGGGATGGATGACGCACATACCGCGCGAAGAAACCAATCACCTCGTTTCTTCTTTGCGGCGCCTGGTTACGCTCGATCGCCCGCAGCCGCCGGTTGGAACCGTCCTGCGCACCACCACCGATGGAATTGCCGTGCGCGCTCAGGGCGCAACACTGACCATTCTGCATCCTCCTTCGGCTGTTGTTTCGCTTTCCGGTCCTTCCGCGGTGTCGGCCCGCTATATCGACGACGACACCGGACAAGTCACCATCACGAAGGTGTATGGCCAGTAGCTCTCACAACCTCGGAATAGCCGCTTTCGCGCTCTTGTCGTTTCTGCCGGTCACCGCGCTCGCGGCCGATTCCGGCGCACGCTGGCTCGACATCGAATTCCCGCGCGATTCGCCCGTCTTGCCCGTTACGTCCAATCTCGGTCTCACCACCGCCCGCGTGCAGGGCGCGTCCATGGTTCTCGATCTCCATGCCTCGCTGCTTCTCCGCAATACCGGAACCAAGTCCATTTCCGGATTGACTCTGCGCGTCGAAGCCCAGGACATCACGCCTTCCGGTAAAGGCTCCGTCACGCTCCCCAGCCTTCGCATCGATCCCGGAGAAGTATTTCCGGTTCGCATCGATATGGAGCTGTCGCGTCCCTTCAATGCTGCCGGCGCGGGCGGAGCCATCGTCCAGGTGTCGCTCGATTGCGCCCTCTTCAGCGATCTTTCCTCCTACGGCCCCGATCAACTCCAGTCGCGGCGCGCTCTCATCGTCTATGAACTGGAGGCCCGGCGCGATCGCACCTTTCTCGCCGCGCTCCTCGAAAGCGGCAAACTCGCGGAACTCCGCGAGGAGTTGAATTTCGGCTTGCAGGATCTCACGCCGCAGCAGCTCGGATTGGAGCTGCTCCACGCTCCCAACCCGGATCGCGCCCGCCGGCAGTCTCTGGCCGTCGGAGCCGTGGCGTTTCCAAGCTCCCCGGTGAAAGCTCTCGGCGGCGCTGCCCAGGTAGACGGCAGCGAAGTCCGCTCGCCCGAAGTCGAGCTGCGTAACACTTCTCGAAAGACGGTTCGCACTGTCGATATGGGCTGGATCGTGCGCGATGAGCGCGGCCGCCAATATGTCGCCGGCTCCGTCCCCGCTAATCTCGATCTGCAGCCGGTGCAAACCGGCAAAATGACCGAATCCGGCACGTTGCGCTTCTCTCATTTGACCGGGCAGCCGATGAGTATCGACGCTCTACTCGCGTTCGTGAAGGATGTTGAGTTCGCCGACGGCAAGCTCTGGATTCCCACGCGCGTCGATATCGAGCAGGCCACCGACGATCCCATCCTTCGCCGCGCTCTCGCCAACTCTCCGGAAGAACAGCGGCTCTCGGAGATCTACCGCCACAAAGGCATGAGCGGCCTCTCTAACGAATTGCGTAAAGGAAATTGAGAGCTAATGCTTGATCTGCGCCGTCTGCTTCACTGCCGCGCCGTGCTTTAACTCCGCGTCCAGAATCGGCTTCAGTGTTTCAACCGTGATCGGCCCGTTATATCGCTGGCCGTTAATGAAAATCGTCGGCGTCCCTTCAACCCCGGCCCGGTTGCCATCCTGAACATCTCGTAAGATGGTCTCCCGAACCTCTGTCGAGTCGATATCGGCCTCGAAACGCTTCATATCCAGCCCGGCTTGCTTCGCTAGCAAAAGCAGGTTTTGTCTTGAAAGATCGTTCCGGTTTGCAAACATCGCGTCATGCATGGCCCAGAACTTTCCCTGTTTCTGCGCCGCAACCGCCGCATCCGCAGCCAGTTCCGCCTGTGAATGGATTTCCAGCGGAAACTGCTTGAAAATCAGCTTCACTTGCGAAGGATAGGTCTTCAGGATCGCGTTGATCTGCGGAACCGCCGCGGCGCAATAAGGACACTGGAAATCGGAAAACTCGACAATCGTTATCCGCGCGTTCTGCGGACCCTGCACCGGTGCGCCGGCCGTCGGAATCTGAACCGGATCGTCCAGCAGCTTCGGCGCCTGCACGTGCGCCCACTTTGAGGCATTCGCCGCCGCGATTGCTTCCGTCTCGCTCTTGCCGTGCTGGATCGCATCCACGATGGCCGCTGCCAGCCCATTGCTGTACGAGCACGACGGGTCCACTACCCGGCATTCAGCCAGCTTCATATTGCACCCGCACGAGCACTCGCCTTCACGCAGAACCTTGAGAACCGTCGCCTTCTGCGCGGCGGACAGCTTGCTCACATCAACGCCTGGAAGATTCTCGGCCGTCTTCCAGTCCTGCGCGAACAACAAACAGGAGCTTAGAATGCAAAATCCTGCGGCCACAACCAGGCGCCGGAGCCAGAAAGCCATAGCTTTATTGTAAGGGCTCGGCGTTGCATCCTCTATTCGCCCTCTCTCGCCTCGAGTATGGCGCGATTATGCGAACAAACTTCGCAATCGCACCCGCCGCGTGACTCCGGCCTGGGCAAATTCCCGCCGCACGGCCCCACGTGCCCGGTTCCGCTGGCTTTCTCCCGCTCAATCAGCTCCAGCCACGTGTCCACCATCATCCGCTGTGTCCCCATCCCGCCTCGCTCGCGCGTCACCGGATCGTCCGTCGTCCAGTTATACTCGGCCGGCACGCCATGCACAAAATGCAGCCGGCGATACACCATTTCGGGTGGCGGCAGCATCCCTTGCCCTTGTTTGATCAACTGCTCGTTTGGAGGATACAGCGTCGTGACCGTCTTTCCGTCCTGGATCTCAATCTCGATCCACTGATCCAGAATCGGAGTCTTCTTTCGCTTTTTCGGATTCTTCTGTCCCCGGAACAACTGCTGCGCTTTCGTCAAAGCCGTTTCGGCCTTTGCTTTCGGTTCTTCCGGCTTTCCCTTCGGCTCTTCCGCCGGAGCCGGCGGTCGCTTTTCCAACTCTTTTTCTAACTTGCCCGCCCGGTCCTTCCACCACTCCGCATGTCTGTCCTGTCGCATTAAGTCCTTCCTCAACTGCTGCAGCGCATTCAACGATCGGTAAAAGGATCGCTCCGCCGTCGTTTTATACCGCTGCATCAGCTCGATGTTGTCTCCCGCAATTTCGGCCTCATGCAGCCGCCGCACCGTCCGCCGCAGCATCCAGTCGTTATCCACCAGAATCTTCACCAGCCGCCGCTCCATGTA
>JAICXK010000164.1 GCA_025980435.1 Bryobacteraceae bacterium | reverse complement strand
TTCATTTGACGATTACGTCATCACCAGCCTGGTGGCGGGGGTCAATTCAGAAACGCTGCCGATGGTGATCTACGCAATGGCGAGGCGCGGAATCAGCCCCGAAGTCAATGCGCTCTCGGTGATGATTACAGGTACGCTGGGCATCTTTATTCTGCTCGCGGGGCGGCTGGAACGAACTTCATCCAGTACAGGGCGGCGAATTTGAACCGGCGCGTCTTTTTGATGTCCGTGGCAGGCGCAACGTTGGGTTGCACAACCGGGCGCGCGCGGAGGCTGAACGTCTACAACTGGGAGAACTATGTCGCAGCATCCACAATTCCAGACTTCGAGCGGGAATTCAACTGCAGCGTACACTACGCAACCTACGGCAGCGCGGAAGAGATGCTCGCAAAGGTGATGAGCGGCAACTCGGGTTGGGATGTGGTTTTTCCTTCGAACAGTTTTGTCCAGCCGATGCGCGAGTTGGACTTGCTGGAACCGCTGGCTCATGATCGGCTGCGGAACCTGCGTAATCTGGACGCGCGCTTCCATTCGCCGCTCTGGGATCCTGCGCTGGACTGGTGCGTTCCCTACATGCACAGCGCGACAGGGATTGTCTATTCAAAGTCGGTCTCCAGAGCGCCCCGGACATGGGCGGACCTGTGGACGGATTCCTATCAGCGGCGCGTGACCATGCTCGATGATCCGGCCGAAGTATTTGGCGCATGCCTGAAGCGCTTGGGATTTTCGATCAACGCTACGGATGACGGGCAGTTGAAGGCGGCTCGCGATCTTGCCATCCGGCAGAAACCGCTGCTGCGCGCTTATCTCAACGAAGAAGTTCGCGACCAGGTAGTTGCGGGAGATGTTTTAGTGGCGCAGATGTGGGCGCAGGTGGCCCAGGTGGCGATGGATAACTCCCCGAAGCTTGCGTTTTCGTTTCCTGCGGAAGGATTCGCATTGTATGCAGACAACACTTGCATTCTGCGGGAAAGCAAGCACAAAGACCTCGCCTTTGAATTTCTGAATTATCTGTTGCGCCCGAAGGTGGCTGCGGCGATTGTCCGCGAGATGAGAACCGCCACCGCGAATGCCGCCGCGCGCGCACTGCTGCCGGCAGTACAGCGGGAAAATCCGGTTCTTTATCCGAGTGCGGACGTATTGAGCCGAGGGGAGTGGTTCCGAGCGCTGCCCGCCCCGGCCCAGCGGCTGCGCGACCGTTACTGGACGGAGATCAAGTCAGCGTGAAGTATCAAAGCAGCCGGCGTGAACGCGGCTTTGCGAGGCGTCTTTCCAGGCGTTCTTTACGGTGTGTCAATGACGGCGACTCCCGGATGGATAGCGCCTGACCAGTGAAGTCGAGCGCCAGTGCGAAGTTGCGCTCTTCGTGTTCGTAATACTTCGCCAGTTCTTCGAGCGCGCACGCGCGATATGCATTGCGGCATGCCGCGAGATCCGCAAACACTTCCAGGGCGGCGTGCGGCCGCTGCATTTTCTTTTCCAGCAGGGCGATGTCCCAGAGCGCGCGGAACAGAGCCTCGTCCGGAAGCCCGGCCTGCACGCCCCGCTTGAATAGATCCAGGGCCTGCTCGTGCTGACCGGCGGTAAGCAGCCAGCGCGCGATGCCGGCCAGGTCTTCGCCGCGCTGCACGCCCAGCCGCGAAAGCGATTCCGGGTCGGTACTGCGGAAGGCAGCGGGCACGATCGCCGTCAGGCAGGCGAGCGTCAGAATATCCATCGCGTTGTGGTGAAAGACCGGCACCAGCCGTTGGGCTTCGCGGGAACGCAGGTATTCGAAGTAAACGTACGGAATCAGTTCACCGGGAAGATCTCCTTCGCGGCAAAATCCAAGAATTTCCTCTTCAAGCTGGACCAGGCGGCAGCTTTCCAAACGCAGCTTCCATAACCGGCGCGCGCCATGCAGCAGGTCGAGATGGCCGAGCCTGGAAAACGGAGGCTCATGCCGCGTCATCCGGTAGCGCGTCTCAAGCAGCGGCTGGTCGTAGCTCTTGCCGTTGTACGTTATCAGGACGTCGAACTCATTCAGATGCGCTTCGAGCGCGGCAAGCACGCTGCGCTCCTCCGCGTATTCGCGCATGAAGAACTGCCGAACCCGGAATCCGCCTCGGGTGATGCGGCCAACGCCAATCAGAAATGCATATGTCCCCGAACCGCCCGCCAGCCCGGTTGTTTCCGTATCGAGGAAGGCCCACCGGGCAGGAGGCGCAGCACAAATTTCGTTCTCCCCCAAGGCGTCCAGAAGAGTCTCGGGCAGTTCGGCAAGCGCACCGATATCGGCTGAACCGTGCTGCCGGTGGCCCGGAAATTCGCGCTCGGTCTGGAAGTGCTCGCCGAATTCATTCGCGACCACCTCCCCTTCCGACCATTGTTCGATGAAACTGCGCGCCGACGGTTCCTCTACCGGCATCCGCGGCAGCGCTCGGTCCCGTTTTGCGTCCGCGTATCGCGCGTCTATCGTCGCAATTCGCTGCCGCAAGCGTGAGAGTTGTTCATCAAGATCTAACACGGGGATACTTCGCCTTTTCTTTGCCAGTATACCTGGGGCGGCTACTATGGTTGATCATGCTGCGCCTCCCCGTTCTCCTGCTGTCCCTCTGCGTTTCGCTGGGCGCGTTCGCCACGGATAAGCCGGACAAGTTCGACGTGCAGGCGCATTACACGAAGTTCGAATACCGCATTCCCATGCGGGATGGCGTCCGCCTTTTCACAGCGGTGTATGCCCCTAAAGACACATCGGACAAATACCCCATTCTCTTGACCCGAACGCCTTACGGCATTGCCCCATACGGGGCCGATAAGTATCCGGAACACATCGGGCCATCGGAAAAATTTGCGGAAGACAAGTTTATCTTCGCGTATCAGGACGCCCGTGGGAGGTACATGTCAGAGGGCGTGTTTGTGGACGACAGGCCGATCCGCGAAATCTACCGCTCAAGCAAAGATGTAGACGAGAGTACCGACGCTTTTGACACCATCGACTGGCTCATCAAACACGTTCCCAACAATAGCGGGAAAGTCGGTGTCTACGGTACCTCCTACGGCGGCTTCTATACGGATGCTGCTCTGATCCGCTCGCATCCCGCGTTGGCGGCTGCTTCGCCGCAGGCGCCGATGGCCGACTTATATATGGGCGATGATGCCTATCACAACGGCGCATTCTTCCTGGCGGCGAATTTCGGGTTTTATCAGTATTTTCGAAAGCAGAGTAATCCCGAATTGCCGAAGAAGGAGAAGACGCCCAAATTCGGAACTAAAGACGGATACCGCTTTTA
Organism: Bryobacteraceae bacterium; assembly: GCA_025980435.1. Taxonomy (GTDB): domain Bacteria; phylum Acidobacteriota; class Terriglobia; order Bryobacterales; family Bryobacteraceae; genus Bog-105. The sequence continues at coordinate 7,290 of JAICXK010000164.1, read as the reverse complement.
CTTGCAGATGGGATCGCTGGCCGATTCAAATCGCCGCTACTTCCATCCGCCGAATCAATATTGGGTAGATCAGGTTGAACACACCACTTACGACACGTACTGGAAGACGCGAAACATTCTGCCGCACTTGAAAGACATAACACCCGCGGTACTCGTGGTGGGAGGCTGGTTCGACGCGGAAGACCTTTCGGGCACACTGAAGACATTTCGCGCGATCGAAGCGCAATCGCCACAGACGCAGGAGTGGCTGGTGATGGGCCCGTGGTGGCACGGGGGCTGGAACGAGAGCCCCGGCAGCAAGTTAGGCGAGATTTCATTTGGCGCGAACACGGCGGAATTCTTCCGGGATCAGATTGAGCTCCCGTTCTTTCGGCACTATTTGAAAGGCGCGCCGGCCGCCGATCTTCCAAGGGCATACGTCTTTGAGACGGGGAAGAATGTCTGGCGGAAGGAACCGCAATGGCCCCCGGCAAACGCCCGGCCGGAGCGGTTCTACTTCAGCGCCAACGGAAACTTGAGCCGGCAAGCCCCGGCCGAGGCCGCCGGCTTCGATGAATATGTGAGCGATCCCAACAATCCGGTTCCGTACTTTGAGAAGCCAACCCTCAAAATGGAGCGCGAATACATGGATGCCGACCAGCGCTTCGCGCAAAAGCGGCCGGATGTATTGACCTATGAAACCGCCCTGCTAACGGAGGACGTTACGATTGCCGGCCCGGTATCGCCGGACTTATTCGTCTCGACGAGCGGAACGGATTCCGATTTCGACGTGAAGCTGATTGATGTATATCCCGACGATGCAACCGGCGGGCTTGCAGGATATCAGCAGTTGGTGCGAGGCGAGCCGTTCCGGGGCAAGTTCCGTAACAGCTTCGAGCGCCCTGAACCGTTCAAACCTGGGGAGCGGCAGCAGATCCGCTTTACTATGCCCGACGTGTACCACTGTTTTCAAAAAGGTCACAGGATCATGGTGCAGGTGCAGAGTTCCTGGTTTCCTCTAACCGACAGGAATCCGCAGACCTTCACCAACGTTCCAACTGCCGCGCCGGATGCTTTCGTGAAGGCGACGGAACGAATCTATCGTTCACGGGATGCGGTGTCGTTCATCGAAGTGAACGTCGAAGCTTCGGCCGAGCAATCTTCCCGTTAATTTCCACTCATCTTTCAGGCGCGGCGTACTCTGCGCAAATAGACATCACGTCATTTTTGGCGGGAGGGGAAGATGGAAAGACTCAAATGGATCACACGGCGGTCTGCTGTGGGTCTCGCGGCCACGGCATTCGGAGTGCTCATCACATCGCAGGCGCTCAAGGCCCAGGCATACCGCTACAACCAGGAGCACCGGCGACCGGTGGATGCGACGATTCAGGATCTCCAGCGGATAGCCTCAAACAACACGTATTCCAGAAAAGAAAATGAGCGCTACGATAACGCGATGCGGCATCTCTCGCAGTTCGAAGAACGGCTGCGCGAAGGACGCTTCGATAAAGACAAGCTGGATGAAGCGATCGGCGATGTACAACACGTTTTGGATAACAATCCGATGCATGGCCGCGCGCGCGAAGTTCTGACTCGCGATGTTTGGGAATTGAGACGGTTGCGAGCGCATTACGACCGCTACCGCTACGGCGGCTGACCCCGAGTGGAAACCTTCCGTGCGGCGCCCGAGGTCTATGGGGTATGGCCCTCACGGACTCGCCCGAACCGCCTCACCGGAAATCCGGCTTCACGTTGGAAAAGCTTTTACCGTACACCACCATCGCGGTGATCATTGCCGCGCTATATGTCGCATGGACGTTCTATTCGCGTTATGAGAGCAACAAGCACGCCGTCGAGCAGATTCAGGCAGAGCGGGAAGCCCGCAGGAAGCGGGTGGTGGATCAGATCTACGGTTCGGGCGAAATCCGCTTCAACGCCTTCAGCGCCGACAGCGGCGTTCTGAAGCACGGCGAAAGCACCCAGCTTTGTTACAGCGTGGTGAACGCTAAGAACGTAAAGCTGGATCCTCCGGTAGAGGCGATCAAGCCTTCCTATCACCATTGCCTCGAAATTGCGCCGAAGAAGACAACCACGTACACCATAACCGCCGATGACGGCGCAGGCCATTCGAAATCGGAATCGCTCACGATTCGCGTCCAGTGATGCGTTGTGGGCAAAATAGGAGTATGACCGAGAAAGCTACTTTCGCCGCAGGATGTTTTTGGGGAGTTGAGGCGAATTTCCGCGAAATTGATGGCGTAATCGATGCCGTTTCCGGCTACGAAGGCGGGCATACCGTCAACCCCACCTATAAAGATGTCTGTACAGACCGCACCGGACATGCCGAAGTCGTGGAAGTGGAATACGATCCCGCCAAGGTGAACTATGACAAGCTGCTGGACGTATTCTGGACCTCCCACGATCCCACGCAAGTAAACCGGCAAGGCCCCGATACCGGCACGCAGTACCGCACCGTAATCTTCTTTCACACGCCCGAGCAGGAGCAGGCCGCTCGCGCTTCCAAGTCCAGACTTGAAGCGTCAGGCCGCTTTCGACGCCCCATCGCCACTGCGATCGAACCCGCCCAACCGTTCTATCGGGCGGAAGAATACCATCAGCAGTACCTCGCAAAACGAGGATTGCGCCATTGCCATATTTAACGGCTCTGAACGCCGCGCTTGAAATAATCGATAGTGACCGTCAGGCCCTCCCTCAGCGGTACTTTCGGCTCCCACCCGAGGACGCGGCGGGCTTTTGAGATATCGGGTCTGCGCAGCTTCGGATCGTCGGATGGCAGCGCTTTGAATTCCACCCCAATGCGGCCATCGAAGCGTCCGCGAATTTCATCGGCGAATTCGAGGATCGACATTTCGACAGGATTGCCCAGGTTCACCGGGTATCGTTCCTCGGATTCGCTCAGCCGCAGCAAGCCGTCCACCAGGTCTGAAACGAAGCAGAAGCTGCGAGTCTGCGAGCCGTCGCCGAACACCGTCAGATTGACGCCCTTCAGGGCCTGATCGATAAAGGCGGGAACCACGCGGCCGTCGTTCAACGCCATGCGCGGGCCGTAGGTGTTGAAGATTCGGGCGATGTTTGTGCGCAGTCCGTGGACGCGATGGTAAGCCATGGTCAGGGCCTCCGCGTAGCGCTTGCTTTCGTCGTAGCAGGAGCGCAGCCCAACCGGATTTACGTTCCCCCAATAGGTCTCCGATTGCGGATGCTGCAGCGGGTCGCCATAACACTCGGAAGTCGATGTGAGGAGAAACCGGGCGCTATGGATGCGCGCCAGTTCCAGCAGGTTCCGGGTACCCGTCGAGCCGGAATCTAGGGTCTCGATGGGATGGGCCAAATAGTCCACCGGACTCGCAAGCGAGGCCAGATGAAACACATGGTCAACCGGACCACCCACCTCCAGCGGTGCGCAAACGTCTGCCTGGATGAACTGAAAGCCCGGGCGTCCGAGAAGATGCTCGATATTCGATACTTGTCCAGTAATCAGATTGTCAATCGCGACGATCTGGCGCCCTTGCTCCATCAGCCGGTCGCAGAGGTGTGATCCAATGAAGCCAGCAGCTCCTGAAATGACGTATTTCACGTTCTTCCATGCTACTAGCCAAGCCTTACCGGGCCGCGGCAAACCCGTCTGATATGGCTTTCTGGATTTCGCGAGGAGTGCTTCTTGCGCTCATCGCCGTTTCGATCTGGCTATTTTGGGTGCGATTCGGCCCGATCCTCGCGCGCATCCGCCGCGCAAAGCGGGATGCCGATTTCAAACTCGGTTCTGTCGGGGCCAGGATCTGGCACGTTTTCTGGGATGTGATGTGTCAGGCGAAGGTGATCCGCGAACGGCCCTTGCCGGGAATTGCGCACGCGTTCGTCTTCTGGAGCTTTTGCGCGTTCGCGCTGGTCAGCATCAATCACATTGCGGCAGGATTCGGCGGCGCATTTCTCGATTACCACGCGGGCTTCGGAGAATTCTATTTCTGGTTCGCCTTCGCGTTTGCAGCGATCTGCGCTGTTTCCATTGCCGGCCTGGCATTCCGGCGATTTGTAATCCGACCAAAGTGGCTGGAACCGCTTTCCTACGAATCGGGCGTGATCGCCGCGCTCATTTTCCTGCTGATGGTCACGTATATGCCGATTTGGTGGGTAGCGGAATCATCGACCGGCGGCCACGCGCTCTGGTGGATTCACACGCTAACACTCATCGGCTTCTTACCGCTGATTCCGCATACCAAACACCTGCACCTGGTCCTGAGCCCGTTCACGATCCTGGTCGATTACGACGGCTTCAGTCACATCCCGCCGCTCTCCGGCGATGAAGATTTCGGGCTGGTCGCGGGCAAGGACATTTCGCGAATCACCGCGCTTCAGGCGTATTCCTGCGTCGAGTGCGGGCGCTGTACCGAGCATTGTCCCGCCAATAATACCGGCAAGGAACTGGACCCGAAGCTGATCGCGCTTGGATTGCGGGCCTATCTGAATGAATACGGGAATCAGAACGAAACGCCCGTCCTGACGGCCACGATCTCACAGACCGCGGTGTTTCAATGCACGACCTGCGGCGCCTGCGAATACCAATGTCCAGTGGGAATTCAGCATTTGCCCATGATCGTCGGCCTGCGCCGCGGCGCAGTGAACACGGGAACATGGGAGGACGAGCACGGCACAAAGCTGTTCCTCAACCTGGAGCGGAACGGCAACGCAATGGGATTCTCCCAAGCGGAGCGGGACAAATTCATCGCGAAGCAGGAATTTCCAACTTTCGATGGAACCCAGGAATACTGCTTATGGCTCGGCTGCATGGGCGCTTATGATCCGCGCGGCCGCGAAATCATTGCTGCGTTCGCGACGGTAATGCGCCATCTGGGCACGTCCTTCGGAGTGCTGAAGAAAGAGCGCTGCACGGGTGATCCGGTTCGCAGGCTCGGGAACGACCTGGCGTTCGGGCAACTGGCCGAAGCGAATCTGACTGCGCTAACGCAGGCGAAGGTTAAGAAGATGGTTTCTATCTGTCCGCACTGTGTGCGCACGATTCAGGACGATTGGCGCGAATTCGGCGCGAATATTGCGATTGAGCATCACAGCGAATTCCTCGCTCGGCATACCGATCAATTGCCCGCGAACAAAGATGGCCGGCGGGTGGTGTTTCATGATCCGTGCTACCTCGGCCGCTACCGCGGGATTTACGATGCGCCTCGCGAAGTAATTGCGCGCTCCGCGGAGGTGGTCGATCCGCCGCGCGCCCGGGAGCGATCCTTCTGCTGCGGCGCAGGCGGCGGACTGGTGTTCCTGGGGGAAGAGACGGGCACGCGTGTAAACGAAACACGCGCGCGGGAGCTGGCCGCAACCGGCGCGGATACGGTGGGAGCCGCCTGCCCGTTCTGCAACAGCATGTTTCAGGACGCTCTCGGCGTTGTCTCACAGAATCCACCGCGCTTATTGGATATCGCGCAGATCGCGGCCGAGAGTATTCGGCAGCGAAAGTCTTGAGCGTGGATTGGCCCCGCTGCTTCGTCTTGCCGACCGTTACTCAATGATCTTTCTTCCGGTCGCGCTGGCGATCGCCGGTCTGGCCTGGCTCATTTCGGGCGACCCGATACGTGCACTCGCCGTGCTCGTGATCGCGACGCCATGTCCCCTGATACTTGCCGCTCCGGTCGCCATTGTCTCTGGAATTTCGCGCGGGGCGGCCCGGGGCATTATCGTCAAGGGCGGCGGCGCGCTGGAGACCCTGGCCCGGGCCACCATTCTGGTGTTGGATAAAACCGGTACGGTCACCGGTGGTTCGCCCGTTATTACGGACGTCGAAACGTTCGGCCGGCACAATCCCGACGAGATACTGCGCCTCGCGGCCTCTTTGGATCAGGTGTCGCCTCACGTGTTGGCTGGCCCCATTATGAAGGCGGCTACCGATCGCGAACTCTCGCTGACCTTTCCCGCCGATGTGCGCGAAGAGTTCGGCTCGGGCGTTCAGGGCCGCGTTGGCGAACATCTCGTGAGACTTGGCCGCGGCAGTTGGGTGCTCGAAGGCCAAGCCGCTCCAACAGCTCTGCGGCGGCTGCTCCGGCGCAGTTCGTTTGAGGGATCCTCGAGCGTCGTAGTCGCGATTGATCGCGAGCTTGCGGGCGCATTGGTGCTTGAAGACCCTATCCGTCCGGATTCGCCGCTCACCCTGCGCGCGCTCCGGCGCGCAGGCTTCCACAAGATTCTGCTGCTGACCGGCGACCATGAGGAGGTCGCCAAAGCAGTTGGAGAAGCTCTCGGCGTTGACACAGTGTTTGCGCAGCGCTCCCCGGAAGAAAAAGTGGAAGCAGTCAAGCTTGCACGCCGCTCCGGTGTGACGGTCATGGTGGGAGATGGCATCAATGACGCCCCGGCGCTGGCCGCGGCGGACGTCGGCATCGCTTTAGGCGCCCGTGGCGCAACCGCCTCGTCGGAAGCCGCCGACATCGTGCTGCTGGTCGACCGCATCGACCGGCTGATTGAGGCTGTGCGCATCGCGCGGGGTTCCCGCACCATTGCGCTCCAAAGCATTCTCGCGGGAATGGCATTATCTTTCATCGGCATGGGCGCGGCTGCCTTCGGTTTCTTAACCCCGGTTGCCGGCGCGCTGGGGCAGGAGGCGATCGACGTTCTTGTGATTCTGAACGCGCTTCGGGCCTTGCGGACCAGTCGCAAGCCGGAAGCCGTGGATGCCGAGCGCTTCCAATTAACCCAGCAGATCAAATCCGATCATCAGCGCCTGCTCCCGGGAGTAAAGCGGATTCGTCAGCTGGCCGACCAGCTCGATTCCATGCCGCCCGTCGAAGCCCGGACCGAACTGCTGAAAACCTGCGCTTTCCTTTCCGAGCATGTTCTGCCCCATGGCCGCGCCGAAGATCAGACCGTCTACCCAATCGTTGCCCAGCTTATTGGAGGCGACGATCCCACCGCCCCGATGAGCCGCTCCCACTTGGAGATCACTCATCTTACAAACCTGTTGCAGCGAACGGTGGACGATTTGCCTCCCGAAGGCCCGGAAACCGAAGACAAAAAGGATCTGCGGCGAATTCTATATAGTCTCTACGCGATTTTGAATCTGCACATGGCGCAAGAGGAGGAATCGTATCTCGCGCTGCTGGATCAACACTACGGCGAGTTGGATCGTGCGCGCCTAGCCTCGCACGCGTGAAACGATCCGACTGGTAGGGACGGGCAGATTCGAACTGCCGGCCTGCCGCTTAGGAGGCGGCTGCTCTATCCATCTGAGCTACGTCCCCGGATTCTTTCCTTCGAGTTTACCAGCGCCGCAGCCCTTTTTGCCCGATG
>JAICXK010000271.1 GCA_025980435.1 Bryobacteraceae bacterium | reverse complement strand
GCGCCCCACTTCCAGCAGGTACCCATTGAACCCCCGAAACACATCGCTCCGCATCCGAGCGCCCCAATGCGCCACCTCGAACGCTGTGACGCGCGCGGGTCCAACTTGCACAGCCTCGTTCCAGCCGAGTTCGTTCACTCGCGCATAACGCCGCGGCCTCAACAGGTCCGAGGTGCGGGTAGCGGTAACCACGTGCGTGCGGTGGCTCTCAAGCGCCCGGAGCGTAGGCAGATCGAAATGATCCATGTGCGCGTGAGACAGCAAAATTAAGTCGATAGGAGGCAGATTGGCAAGCGGCGCTGCGACATCCACAAGACGCTTGATGCCTAGCGTCATGGGCCCGAAGTTCAGTCCCACCCGGGGGCTGAATACCGGGTCGGTCAGGACCGTGAACCCCTCCAGCTTCAGCAACACCGTGCTGTGTCCCAGCCAAGCCGCATGCACACCGCTGTCAGGCCACAGCAATGGGCGAGGATGGTTCGGAGCAGGGACGCTCTCGCGCTTGTACTCCTTCGACATTTCACGCAGAAAGGCAGGCGCGGCTCGCCTCAAAAAGCGGGCGGTCTCTGGAGCACGCATGATCTTACCGGAAACGGTTCTGCTGCTTCCAGGCCTTATGTGCCTCCGGGCGCTATAGGAATCTGCCACAGTTGTTAGATGCTCCGCATGCGCAGTTCGTGCCGCTCTAGTATTCTTAGCACGTAGGATAAATGAAGCCGAAGGTTTGAGTGCTCGCCCTTGGTGGGGCGGCCTTATTCCGAGAGAGCTTATGAATCGCCGCGACCTGCTTCGTACCACCTTACTGGGGGCGCTAGGGACATCGATAGCCGTTCCTCCCCTCAGGGCCAGAGAGTTTCCTCCCGGCTACGACGCTTCCAAGGATCTGGAACGCGCGGACTGGAAGCCAATTTTCATGGATGAGCACCAGGACAAAACGCTGATCGCGTTGAGCGAACTCGTCATCCCGAGCACGGACACGCCCGGAGCAAAAGAGGCTCTCGTCAACCGCTTTCTCGATCTTCTGATGACGGTTGAGAAACAGGAGACGCAACGCGCGTTCATGGCCGCGCTCTCGTATATCGATGGGGCATGCCAGGAACGCTACAGATCGGCCTTTCTTTATCTGCCGCGTGAGCAGCAGGTTGAGTTTCTGAACCTTATTGCCTATCCGCATTCGACCAGCACGTGGGGAGAAGCTGCCGAAGACTTCCCGGGACACGGGCACTTCCAGAAACTGAAAGGCTGGATTGTGGGGGCTTATTACAGCTCTCCGGTTGGACTGAAGGAAATCGGCTGGAACGGCGAGTTCCCTCATGGCGTGTTTGCCGGCTGCGAGCACCAGACTCAGGAAGAGCACGGGCAGACACATCCATAGCGGGCAGACCTCATGTTTCAAGATCCTTTGAGCGAAACCTATGATGCAATCGTAGTGGGCTCCGGTGCAACCGGCGGCTGGGCTGCTAAGCGGCTCTCGGAAGCCGGGCTGAAAATAGCTCTGCTGGAAGCGGGCCGCAATGTTTCGCCGAAAGAATTCACTGAGCACATGCCGGCGTTTGACCTGAAATACCGGAATATGTCTCTCGACTGGATGAAGTCGCGGCCGATACAGCGGCAATGCTACGCATGCATGGAGTACAACTACGACTGGTTCGTAGACGACCTGCAAAATCCATACAGCACCCCTCCCGATAGGCCGTTCACGTGGCAGCGTCTGCGTATCGTCGGTGGCCGCACGCTGGTATGGGGCCGGCAGAGTTATCGGTTGAGCGATCTGGATTTCAAGGCTGCCAGTCACGACGGCTACGGCCAGGACTGGCCCATCTCTTACAAGGATCTTGCTCCCTACTACGACATGGTCGAAGACTACGTCGGCATCAGCGGGGCTAAAGAGCGAAACGATGCTCTGCCTGACGGCCGCTTTTTGCCTCCGATGAAGATGAGCTGCGGCGAGGTGCATCTGCGGGAGCAGGCGGCGAAGCACTTCGGCCGCACCGTTACGATTGGCCGCACTGCCATACTCACCCAAAATCACAACGGCCGGTCAGCCTGCCATTATTGCGGTCCCTGTGAGCGAGGCTGCAGCACGTTTTCCTACTTCAGCAGCCCGTTTACAACCGTAAAAGACGCGTTGAAGACGGGGAAGTGCAGATTGATCACAAATGCGGTAGTTGCATCCGTGAACATGGACCCCTCCACTAATCGCGCGACGGGAGTCACGTTCATAGATGGGGTCACGCGCCAGACCAGGAACATTCGAGGCAAAGCGGTTATCCTTTGCGCGCAGGCTCTTGAATCGACCCGCATTTTGCTGAATTCATCGACACGAGAGCACGCCCAGGGACTAGGGAATTCGAGCGGGCTGCTAGGCCGGGGCTTGATGGACCATTCGACAGGCGCAGGCGCGGAGGGAGAGCTGACGGGTTTTCACGAAAAGCCCAGCCCATACAGCGGCCCGCACCGCGCCAACGGGATTTACGTGATTCGCTATCGCAATCTGGCGAAAGGTCCACAGCAAAAGAATTTCATCCGCGGGTACGGCTTCCAGGGCGGGGCCACAGCCGACTTCAACTTCTCAGCTCCCGGATATGGCGCTGCATTCAAACAGGCCGTTAAAGATGGCGTCTACGGGATCAGTCTGGGCGCTTTTGGAGAGAGCCTGGCGCGAAATGATAACCTCATCTCCATTGATCCCAATCTGAGGGATGCGTGGGGCATTCCGGCCCTGCACATCTCCATGGCGCACGACGATAACGCCAGGGCTATGCATGAGGATGCCGCTGCAACGGCCGCCGAAATGCTGGAAGCCGCTGGCGCGAAGAACATCAGTATCACCTCAAAGCTGGCGGAACCCGGCATGGCGATCCATGAATTGGGGACGGCACGCATGGGCTATGACCCGAAGACTTCGGTAACCGACCCATACTGCCAGTTACACGACGTTAAGAACATCTTCGCCATGGACGGCGCCTGCTTCGTTTCCTCCGGCTGCCAGAACCCGACGCTCACGATGATGGCGCTGACCGTCCGCGCCTGCGATCGTTTGCTGGAGCGCTTCAAAAAGTCGGAACTAAGTTAAAGTTAAATCGCCTGTAATTTTCTCGAACGGCCGACTAACCGGCGCCCGTATCTTTAGTCTAAAGACCAGCCGGATGGAATGGACCGACGCAGTGGCCGCCGACGAGGCGCGCAAGGGCAATCAGTACGCCTTTCGTGTTTTGGTCGAGCGGCACAGCCGCTCCATTTTCCGCCTTGCATTTCGTATGACTGGCAATGAGCAGGACGCTGAAGATCTCGTTCAGGAAACATTCCTTCGCGCCTATAAACAATTAACCCAGTTCGATGCTCGTTCTGGATTCAGCACCTGGCTGTACCGTATCTGCTCGAATTGCGCGCTCGATCTGATCCGGGCGCGCAAGCGCCGCAACGAGCAACAGCCTTACTCGGGCGATCAATTCCCGCTCCACTGGCTGGATCGCGTCGCATCGCCCGGGCCCTCTCCGGAGCGGCTGACTCAGAGCAAGCAGATTACCGGACAGGTGGAAGCCGCCTTGCAACGGTTGAGCGAAACCGAGCGCCTGGCATTCGTTCTCCGGCATTACGAAGGCTGCGATATCGAAGAAATCGCAGCGACGCTCGGCGTACAGGCGAATGCCGCGAAGCACAGCGTGTTTCGGGCGGTTCAGAAGCTTCGGCGCGCGCTCGAGCCCGCCTGGGGGGTGGCCGCGCGATGATCCACTTCGAGGAAGAACAATTCGTCCAGGCCTACTATGGCGAGGTTGACGAGAATACCCGCCGCCATCTGCAGGAGTGCGCCGCCTGCGGCGCGGAATTCGCCCGCCTCCGGGATCTGCTGGACTCGGTTCGCGACTATCCCGTTCCCGAGCGCGAAAGCTCCTATGGTTCCGATGTTTGGGCCCGTTTGGCCCCTTGTCTGGGCCCACAGGCGCCTCCTCCCAAATTGCGGCCGGCCTGGTTCCGATGGTGGATACTGGCCCCCGCGCTGGCAGCTTTCGTCGTAGTGGTGTTTGTCGCCGGGATTGTGACCGGCGAGCGCCGGACGGGCATTTCCGCGCGGTCGCGCGAACGCGTGCTGCTGATGGCTATGAGCGACCACTTCGACCGGTCGCAGATTCTCCTGACTGAATTGGTCCACGCGAACCCGGGGAGTTCCGGCCTGATGGCACAGCGTGAAAAAGCGCGCGAGCTGCTGACCGAGAACCGCCTCCTTCGCCAGAGCGCGGTCCATATGGGCGATGTCTCCGATGCGGATCTGCTCGACGCGCTGGATCGGGTCCTGCTGGATTTCGCCAACGGCTCCTCGACTTCGCCACCGGACAATTTGGCGGCGCTTCAGCAGCGCATAGACAACGACGCACTTTTATTCAAGGTACGAATTTCCGGTGCCGATGCCCGGGAAAAAGGACAAAAATTATGATTCGCAGAACTATTCTTTTCGTGACGTTGGCGCTTCCCGCCGGACTATGTTCGGCGTTTGCGCAAGGCCCTTCCGCGCCCCTCGCGCAGAGTCTTCAGACCCGCCAGGCGCGGCAGGTGAACCGGGATGACACAGATTACCAGAAAGGCCTGCGCGCCCTCGATGCGCGGCAATGGGATCAGGCCATTTCCTCCTTCACCGCGGCGGCATCCCACAAGGGATCGCAGGTGGATGCGGCGCTGTACTGGAAAGCGTACGCGGAGAGCCACGCGGGTCATCGTGACGAGGCTCTCTCGAGCATCGCGGAATTGAGAGATGCATACCCTTCCAGCCGCTGGATCAATGACGCGCGGGCCCTCGAAGTGGAAGTTCGGGCGCAAGTCGGAGCGCCGGTCAGTCCTGCATCAGAGCAGGACGAAAATCTCAAACTGATAGCAATCAACAGCTTGATGCAGTCGGATCCCAGCCAGGCGCTGCCGATCCTGCAAAAGCTGCTTGCCAGCGGCAACAACCCGGTAAAGGTCAAGGAAAGGGCGCTGTTCGTTCTCACCCAGAATCCGTCGCCTCAGGCTCGTAAGCTCCTCACGGATATTGCGCGCGGATCGTCGAACCCGGACCTTCAACTGAAGGCGATCCGCTACATCGGCATGATGGGCAGCGAGGAATCGCGTAAGGAGCTCGCATCGCTTTACGCTTCGTCCTCGGACGAGCGCATCAAACGCGCTATCCTGCAGGGCTTCATGCTGTCGGGCTCCCGCGCGCCTCTGCTGAACGTGGCAAAGACGGAAACCAATCCGGAGTTGCGACGCCAGGCCATTCGTGAGCTGGCGATGTCGGGGGGCCTGGATGAGCTCTGGCAGCTATACCAGTCCGAGAATTCGGTCGAGAACAGAAAAGCCATCTTGCAATCGATGTTCCTGGGCGGCAATTCGGCCAAGCTAGTCGATATCGCGCGAAGCGACAAGAATCCGGAATTGCGCATCGCGGCCATTAAGTCGCTGGGGCTTATGGGGGGCAACGGACGCGGAGACGTGCTGGTTTCTATCTATCAATCCGACCCGAATCGCGAGGTGCGCGACGCTGTTTTGAATTCCCTTTTCCTCCAGCACAATGGCAAAGCCCTGGTGGCTCTGGCCCGCAGCGAAAAGGATCCGGAGATGAAGAAGAAGATCGTAGAAAAGATGGCCCTGGTGAATTCCAAGGAAACCACTGCTTACATGATGGAGATCCTCAAATGAAAAGCCTGGCTCTTTTGCTGATTGCTTCAGCGGCTTTCGCGCAGAACTGGCAGCCTAACGTCACCAACGCCAGGTTTGAAACTCGGTCTTACTCCGGCAGCCTGAGCACAGAGCTTCGCGCGCCGTCAGCCACCTGGTTCGGATACGCCGTGAAGTCTGTCAAAAGCGATAACGAGGGCTGCTGCTGGAACGGCTCGTCAGGTTGCTGGCTTGAAAAGGAAAACCACGGTGAACACGCCATTGAGAATTCGAAACGGCCCATTCCGCTCGAAGGATCGGACGCGCTTGCGGTTCTCTTTCGGGTCGAGAACAACCGCATAGAAAAGATTCACGTCTACTCGCTATCGTGCCCGCTCGATGCCGGCGGTCTGCCGTTTGTCTGGTTAACCGGTGTGCCAGCCCATGCGAGCTTGGATTTCCTGCAAAAACTCACTGCCGATCAGTCTGACCACATCGCCGATGCCGCCGTTTTTGCCATCGCTCAACACGCCGGTTCTGAAGCCGACAACGTCCTCGAACAGCTTACACGCACGACGGAACCGGAGCGGGTCCGCGAGAAGACTGTATTCTGGCTCGGCGCGAGCCGCGGCTCGCGGGGCGCGGCTGTTCTAAAGAACCTTCTGGCGACAGACCCCAGTGAACACGTAAGGGACAAAGCAGTTTTCGCGCTCTCCATCAGCAAGCAGCCTGAGGCGCTGGACACGCTGATTCAAGCCGCAAAGAGCGATTCCTCCCCGCACATTCGCGGTCAGGCCCTGTTCTGGCTGGCGCAAAAGGCAGGCAAGCGCGCCGCGGCCACAATTACCGGTGCGATAGAAAACGATCCTGAGGTTGAGGTTAAGAAAAAGGCTATTTTCGCCCTTTCGCAGTTGCCTAAGGACGAAGGCGTTCCCAAACTCATTCAGGTTGCCCGCACGCAAAAGAGTCCGGAAGTGCGTAAGCAGGCCTTCTTCTGGCTCGGCCAATCGCACGACCCGCGCGCGCTGGCATTCATAGAGCAAGTGCTGACGAAATAGAGGAGCCTCATCGCTTGTCTCGCTTCCGAAGGTCGCGCCAGTCTACCTGGAACCTCGCCGGATCTGAACCCGATTTGGCCTGAATCACCCGAACGCGTGCTTCCAGGTTGCGGGCCTCTTTCTTTCTGTGCATTTTCCTCAGGAGCATAGCGTAGTCGGTGAGCACCGTGGCGAAATCCCGATGTGCCGTACCCAGCGATCGTTCCGTGATCTTGAGGGAACGCAGATAAAGCGGCTC
>JAICXK010000221.1 GCA_025980435.1 Bryobacteraceae bacterium | reverse complement strand
GTAATCGCTTCCCGGCTTCAAAGAAATGCGCTTCAGGCTCATCACCGTTTCGTGAAGGCTCATGGGACAGAGGCTCGGACAGGTGAAGTAAACCATCGAGAGCACGACCGGCTTGTCGCCGAAGTACTTCCAGAGCGGGACGGGCCGGTTTGCCTCATCGTGAAAAACGAGGTTCAGTGGGACCGGCGCGTTGAGCTTCTGCTCGATATTCACTCCCTTGGTAAGAGTGGGACGAGCGTATTGAGCGACGGAGAGGCCGGCCGTTGCTGCCACGATACACACGCTGAGAAAAAATCTAAGAGCCGGGCGGCGCGCCCGGCGCAGGGCACGGCCCTGCCCCACACTGGAAGTGAACCACTTACTGCGCATGTTTCCGGATCTCTCCCTGAATCTCGGGTCTGCGGTACGGCGGCGGCATGTCGTTCACACTGCGCGAAAAGTCGCTTCCTTCACCGCCGGGGGTGGTCAAGCCTTCGGGCGCGTTCGGCGCGATCTTCAACTGGGGAAGGACTGCATTCATCGCCACACTGATCGGAATGTGCAAGCGCCCGTCCTTATATTTCCCATAGCTATTCAGCAGTTGGTCTTCCTGCGCTCGCATTTCGGGCAGTTCTTCCCAGGGATGCACCTGTATCTGGGGCGCGGGCGCGATGACCCTCGCCGGAGCCAGAGGGCTGGGCAATTCTCCCGGCGGATTCTTCGCCTGAATCCATTTCTGGATCCCCACCGTTAACGCAAAGACGATCACAAGCGTTCCGCCGATGATGGCCAGAGACCAGATCACCAGGCCCGCTTTGGCATCCAGTGCTTCGAAGCTGGTGCCCTCATGGCCCATCACGGGCTGAGTGGCTTTCGGCCCATGGAAATGAACCAGTTCGTTCTCTTTTGCCTCTGGTGTTTGCCGGTTCATGCTGCCATCTCCGGAAGAGGATCCATCACTCTCGGATCACGCAGCGGCAGAAGCGGACGCCGGCGCAGATGGCCGAGGAACAGGAAAACCCAAACGCCGCCGATTCCGATGAAAGCGGCAAAATCGGTCCAGTAAATCGCAAAGCCCTTAGTCCGGAAAGTGGGCTCGACAATCCAGAACATCTCCACGACGCGCGCGGCGAGAATCCAGATAGCGACGCGCATCAGGCGTTTGGGATCGCGTTTGCGAGCCTGAGAGAGCAGTCCCAGGAACGGCACCAGGAACATGGCGGTCGCCACGAGCCAGGCCGCGATCGTCCAACCTCCGCGCACCCGCACCAAGTACCACTGGATCTCCTGCGGGATGTTCGCCGGCCACACGATGATCAATTGCGAAACCGAAAGATATGTCCAGAAAATGGTGAACGCGAACATCATGTTGCCCAGATCATGCAGGATCACGGGATTGATGCGGCCGCCGAAGCGATCGCCGCGCGAGGTAAGGACCAGAGCCAGAATCGTCAGAGCGAAGGTTTGCAGCACATCGCCAAACAACAGCATCGCCCCGTAAATTGTCGAAAAGAACTGAGCATCGGCGGAGAGGATCCAGTCGATGTAAGCAAACGTTACGGTGAAGGTGACAATCAGGCAACCCGGCGCCGAAAATCTGCGCATCCGCTCCCGCAAGGTTGGATCTCCGGTCCGATCCTGCTGGTCGGACATCCGGTAGATGCGCAGGCCCCAGAACAGCCAGATGGCGAAATAAACAATCGTGCGCGTGATGAAAAACGGGACGTTAAGATAATGGACCTTCTTATAAAGAATGTCGCGTGAAACCGGATCGGCAACCGTACTGATGTGGGTCCAGGGATAAAGGTCCTTGAGGCCGATCAGCAGAATCAGGAATAACAAAAAGATGAAGGGCAGAGTCTTCATCTGGGCTTCTACGTAGCGCCGGGAGGTCACGCCCCAACGGCCGCCAACGGTGTGATTGAGGACCAGAACGCCCAAGCCGCCGAGGGTGAAGCCGCCCCAATACAGGAAAGCAAACAGATAGGATTGAAAGAATTCCGCGCGGTTCGCAAAGAACCCCGCCACGCATAGCAGGATTCCGAGCCCGCCGATAACGCCGGAAATTCGCTCGACACTGGCCGCCTTCGGCCCGAGCCGGATGTCTGGGATGGGGAGGCTCTCCCCGTGTCCGTGATTGCTCACTTCATGCCTCCAGCGTGACCGCCCCCGGCCGCGCCTGTATCTTCTCTATTCGTTTTCGCCGGCGGCTGATTCATTCCCTGCTGGGCTAATGCAGCGGGCGCATTCTGGCTCATCTGCAGGGTTCGAATGTAGGCGGCGATGCGCCAGCGGTCGTCCACCGCCACGCGCGATGCATAGCTGTACATCGCTCCGTAGCCATTCGTCATCACGTCGAAAAAGTGGCCAACCGGCGCGTTCACTAATCTTGGATCCGCGTAATTCGGCGGCTGGCGAAGACCGCGCGCCACGACCATTCCGTGCCCATTCCCGAGCCGGCCGTGGCAGGGCGAGCAGTAAATATTGAACCGCTCCTGCCCGCGCTGCAGATCGGCGCGCGTAATCTGAATCGGGAAGAAATCGATATCTTTCCCGTTTACCTTACCCGTGTAACGGGCATCATCCAAGCGCAACTGGCCGCGGGCAACGGTGTCCTCAATTGCCGGCCGTTCGGACCGGCGGTCGCCAAAGAAATTCGTGGCCGCGAAGGGCTTGTACTTGGGCTGGTTGTGCATGTCGTTCCGGCACGCTGTAGCGCCCAGCAGAACGCCCAACACGCCGGCCGCCAGCGCGCTTCTACGCTGGAACAAGGGTCACCTCTTTTCCGCCCAGATCGCGAAGAAACTCGGTAGTAGCGGCGATGTTGAATTTCGGGTCGGACGATTCGATGCAAATGAAGAACTTATCGATCGAAGCCCGTTCGAACTCCTCGACGTTGAACACCGGATGGTACGGCTGTGGCAGGCCATTCATGGCGAGCATGCAGAACAGCGATGTCAATCCGGCGATCAACACCATGCACTCGAACGTAATCGGAATGTACGCCGGCCAGCTATTTAGCGGGCGTCCGCCTACGTTATGCGGGTAGGCGACTACCGTGATCCATTCGAGCAGGCCGAAGCCGCCGCACGCGCCGAAGATGCCACCGATCAGCACACACAGCGCGACTTTGTTCTTCTTATAGCCGATCGCCTCAGCGAGTCCGGTTACGGGCATGGGGGCATAGGCATCCATGCGCCGGAAGCCCGCCGAGTAAGCGCGTTCGCAAGCTTCCACAAGCTCTTCCGGCGTATCGAACTCCGCCATGGCTCCGTGAATCGCCGGGAGTTCGTCGAGCTCTACTTCGTGGCTCATAACTTCTCCTCGTAAGCGCGTTCCATATATCTGTCGTGGTGAACCACCTCGCGCACCTCAAAGATCGAAATGGAAGGCAGCAGCCGCACGAACAGGAAGATCAGGAACATAAAGAACCCGAGCGTGCCCGTGAAGGTTGCCCAATCCCATTTGGTCGGGATGTACATGCCCCAGGACGACGGCAGGAAGTCGCGATGCAGGCTTGTCACAACAATGACGAACCGTTCCAGCCACATGCCGCAATTGACAATGATCGAAATGACCCAGACCAGGCCAATGTTATGCCGCACGCGGCGGGACCACAACGCTTGCGGCAGCGCTATATTGCAGAGGATCAGCAATACATAAGAGAATCCGTACGGTCCGGTCATACGGTTCCAGTACATGAAGCTTTCGTACTTGTCGCCGCCATACCAGGAAAAGAAGGCCTCCATCGCATAACCGTAGGCGACGATCAATCCCGTGCCCAGCATCAGCTTGGCGGCGGCGTCAATGTGACGAAGCGTAATCAGGTCGCGCATGTTGTACCAGGCGCGCAGCGGGATGATGAGCGTCAACACCATCGCAAACCCGGAGTAGATGGCGCCCGCGACAAAGTAAGGCGGAAAAATCGTGGTGTGCCAGCCGGGCAGAATACTGATTGCGAAGTCGAAGCTGACCACGGTGTGAACGGAAAGGACCAGCGGCGTTGCCAGCCCCGCCAGCAGCAGGTAGGCCTTCTGATAACGGTGCCAGTGAATGGCGGAGTTGCGCCATCCGAGCGCAAACACGCCGTAAATCTTCCGCTGCCACAGATGCGGGGCGTTATCGCGCATGCTGGCAAAATCGGGAATCAGCCCGCAATACCAGAAGACGAGGGAAATGGTTCCGTATGTCGATACGGCAAAAACGTCCCATTCCAGCGGGCTGCGCGGCTGCGGCCACAACCACATCGAATTCGGATACGGAAACAGCCAGTACGCAAGCCACGGCCGACCCAGGTGCAAGACCGGGAACATGCCCGCGCAAGCCACGGCGAACAGCGTCATTGCCTCAGAGAATCGATTGATGGATGTTCGCCAATCCTGCTTTAGCAGAAACAAAATCGCGGAGATCAGGGTGCCGGCATGGCCGATACCGATCCACCAGACGAAGTTGACGATCGCGAAGCCCCAGCCGATAGGGATGTTCACGCCCCAGACGCCGATGCCTTTGGCAAACAGCACCCACATGGCGAGCATCAACAGGTTGACGAACAGGAAAGAGATAAACGCGCCGACCAGCCATTTTTTTGGCGATCTCTTCCAAGGCAGGTAAACAATGCCCGCGATGCGGTCGGTGACCGTCTCGTAGTCATGGCCGGTCCCCAGAATCCGATCTGGTCCGGGATCGATCAGTTCTTTTTTATCAAGATTCTCTAGTGTTGCCACGCTGGCCTCTTAGCGCCTCATTGGGGTTGCGAACATAACCGAGATAAGTCGTGCGGGGACGAGTGTCCAGATCCGGATCGAGCAATTTGTAGTTTCGCTGCAACGCCTGCAGTTTCGCCACTCTGCTGTTCTTGTCGTTCAAATCGCCGAAGGTGATGGCCTGGGTGGGACAAACCTGCTGGCAGGCGGTCAGTATTTCGCCATCGGCAATGCGGCGGTTGGCCTTATCGGTCTTGATCTTCTGCTCCTGGATGCGCTGCACGCAGTAAGAGCACTTCTCCATCACTCCGCGGCTGCGAACCGTCACATCCGGGTTGCGCGCGCCGTACAGACTCTGCGTATTCCAATCCGAGTACAGATAGAAGTTGAACCGTCGGACCTTGTACGGACAGTTGTTCGAGCAATACCGGGTGCCAACGCAGCGGTTGTAGACCATCTCGTTGATGCCTTCATTGCTGTGGACCGTGGCAGCAACCGGGCAAACCACCTCGCAAGGAGCGTTTTCGCATTGCATACAAGGCACCGGCTGGTTGTACGTCGCCGGCGTGTCCAGATCGCCCGCATAATAACGGTCCACGCGAATCCAGTGCATGTGCCGCCCGCGCGCCACCTGATCCTTACCGACTACCGCGATATTGTTCTCCGCCTGGCATGCCACAATGCAGGCGCTGCACCCCGTGCAGACGTTCAGGTCGATCGCCATGCCCCACTTGTAGCCGTTGTAGTGCCACTCGTCGGGGTACAGCGTCAGGCTCTTTGGAAGCGGCTTCGCCTCTAAGATCGGGAAATCCGGATGCTCGCGATATTCGGCGAGATCGGCCGCACGAATGGGATCGCGGCCCGCCATGGTCTGCGTGTGCTGGATATTCGCTATCCGGTAATGCTCTCCGGTCTTTTCGATGGAACCGCCGGCATAGAACGGCGTGGCGGCATCCTGTATGGTGTATGCGTTGTAGCCGATCTTCGTTCCGACGCGGCCGGAATTCGTCCGCCCGTAACCGAAATACACCGTGAACGAATCTTCGGCATGACCCGGGAGCACCCAGGTCGGCCCCACCACCTGCCTGCCGTTCACGGTCACGCGGAGCATGTCGCCTTTATCGACTCCGAGCTTGCTCGCGTTTTTGGGACTGACCGCGACGATGTTGTCCCAAGTCATCTTACTTTGGGGCTTGGGGCATTCCTGCAGCCAGCCGTTATTGGCCCAGCTTCCGTCACCGATGGTCGGATCGGGGCGGAACACAATTTCGGTACCGCTGAGTGTCTGGGCCTGCAATGCGGGAAGAGCTACCGCGCGCCCGTTCAGCGTGGCTGCTCCGCGGCCGGCGATCCAGCCATCGTGCAATGACGTTTTCCAGACCTTGTCGAAATCCGACTTGATCTGGCTTTGCCAGTAGCCCTTTACAATTTCGTGCGAGTTCTGATCGGGCTTTCCAAGCAGAATCGAGAGGACTTCGTGGGCAGACTTGCCGTTGTACAACGGCTCAACCAGCGGCTGCTGAATGGTAACGGTGCCGTCGAACGCGCGCAAATCGGACCATGTTTCCAGGTAATGCGTTTCGGGCACGTGCCAGTGGCTCCAGCGCGAGGTCTCATCGTAGAATTGACCCAGGCGCACCACCATGCGGGCCTTGCGAATGGCCTGCTCGAAGCTGAGCGATGCGGGAGCGGAGTAAACCGGATTCTGGCTTAAGATCAGGAGCGTCTCGACCCGGCCGTCGTTCAAATCCTTGGTGAGATCTTCGATCGCAAACGTGCCGTCCGGCTCGACACCTTCATATATATTGACGGTCTGGCCGATATTTCCCAGAGCGGTATTGATTGCGTAGGCCGCCAGATGCACGCTCTCGGGCTGGAATTCGCCGGGAAGAACGACGCACCGGCCTTTCGATTTGAGCAGATCTTGCGCGACCGCGCTCAGCCATTCCGGCGCAGGCGTACCCGGATCGGGAGCATTCACTCCGCAAGCTTTGGCCAGTTGATAGGCAATCGCCGGCACAGCGCTGCTCTTTACCGGAAGATGATGATCGGCAAGCGATCCGCTGACCGAAGGAGTTGCTTCGATGGCATACAGGCGGCAGGGCGTCTGGCCGTTATCAATGGCTCGCTTTGCGGAGAACTGGCGCGCGTAAGCGAGTGCAGCCGGGCCGGTGTTCAGGAAATCGCTCTCCAGGCTAACGACCACATCGGCCTTGCTCAGATCGTATGAGATGAAGGAGTTCCGTCCCGCGATTTTACGCGCCGCACTGGCGATCGCCGGATTCACGGATGGTTCATGCACGTACCATTTGGCTTTCGGCCATTGAGCGCGCAACGCTTCCATCTGGCTGATCAGAGTCGGGGACGTAATCACCCCGCTTAAGATCGCCATGCCTTCGCCCTTGCGAAGCCCCAGCTCCTGCGCCTCCGTGCTTAGAGCGCCGGTGAAGGCTCCCCAAACATCGATGCGTCCTTCGTGCAGAACGCTTTCGGAGCGGTCGGGATCATAGAGATTCAGAACCGACGCCTGCTCGAAGATGGTCGTCGATCCCAGGCTGGCGGGGTGATCGGGGTTCCCTTCGACCTTGGTGGGCCGATTGAGATGGCTTTCCACTAGCAGGCCGCGCGCGTAACCGCCGACGGAGGTCGCGGTTGCGTAGAACAACGGAATGCCGGGAATAACGTTTTCCGGCTGGCGCACGTACGGAACAATGAGTTCTTTCGGCTGCTTGGTGCAAGCGGCCGCGCCCGCCATGGCGAGCGATGCGGCCATTACCTTTAAAAGGCTGCGGCGGTCCACACCTTGCGGAACCTGGCCGGAAAGACCTGGGAATTCCTGCTCGATGTACTCTTTCAGATCTTCGGTTTCGGATGCCTCTTCGAGCGTGCGCCAGAAGGCCGGGCCGCGGCCCGACGCAAGTTTTTCCCGAAGCGCCTCCAGATCCACTTTTTTGCGCTGCGGTTCTAACAAGGACTCCAGCGGAACCAGGCTGCCCGCCGAACCGCCGTTCCCGTTGTCTTCGTGTTGGTGAGAATGCGGAGTGTCTTTCATCGGTGGCAAGTGACGCAATCAGTCAAAGACTTCGCGTGGTACTCCTTCACAAGTTGTGCTCCGAGCTGCGCCTGGTTGGGTGGGTACTGGTAATCGACATTGAATACTTCCGACCTCGGGCGGATAAATTGGGCGGGGTTACGGTGGCAGTTCACGCACCAGTTCATGTTCAGCGTGTTCACCTTATAGAGCCACGGCATCTCGTCCACCTGGCCGTGACACGTCGAACAGCCGATGCCCTTATTGATATGGATACTGTGATTGAAATAGACGAAATCGGGTAGATCGTGAACCCGGGTCCATTCGATGGATTTACCGCTGGCCCAACTATCGCGGATGGGCTGCGTCGCACTGGCGTTGTTCCAGATCTGCGAATGGCAGGTCATGCACGTTTCCGTGGGAGGCAGGCCCGCGTAGCTTGAAGTCTCCACGCCGGTGTGGCAGTAGCGGCAATCGATCCCGTCATCCTTGACATGGTGCTTGTGACTGAACATGATGGGCTGTTCCGGCGCGACCCGCACGCTGGTGATCCAGCCGCCACGATCCATAACGTACGCAAACGCGAGCAGGGAGCCCGCCGACAGGACGACCAAGGCAATCGAGACCTTGGCAATCGTGTTCGAGGCGGGCCGAAAGAGTTGTGCCATAGGGTAGGGCTACCAGTTAAAGTGCGAGTACCAAAGGGAGATTATAGAACGGTTGTTTCCAGAAATCTTCTGTTTTCGCAATAATAACTCTCGCGAAGGTATAAAAATT
>JAICXK010000107.1 GCA_025980435.1 Bryobacteraceae bacterium | reverse complement strand
TTCGAGCGTGAAGAGGTCGGCGCGTACGCCGGTAAAGGTCTGGCTCCAGACGCGTGTGTCCTTGGTGAGGTCATCCATGCTGGCGATGATCTGAATACGATCCCCCGCGCCTTGAACCGTTCCGTTCACAATCAGATTGGCTCCCACCTGGCGGGCGATTACCGCTCCCGGCTGGTTCAGATCGACACGCTGCAGGGCCTGTACGGAGATGGGGTGGACGCCGTTCAACGAAAACAGCCGGGATGAAATGGCGTCCGCGATGCCCTCCGCCTCGTACTTCAGATTGGGATCGGGGCTGAGGGTCCGAAACGGTAAAACAGCAACGTATTTTCCTTTTAGAGCAGGGGGTGCCGCTCTTTGGCTGTTATAGAAGAAGAACGCTGCGACCGTCAGGACTACTGCGGCTGCAATGCCGAGCGCGCCGTACAGCCAGTTCCGCCGGAATTCGAACCTTTTTCCGCGCTTGGACCTGCGTTCCGAGAGGGTGCGTTGGGCCTCTAATTGACGTAAATCCGCCAGCAGTTCGCGTGTGCTCGCGTAGCGGTTTCGCGGATCGCGTTCGAGGCAGCGAAGAACCACTGTAACCAGCCGCTCCGAGAGCGCCGGGTTTAGAAGCTTCGGACTTTGCGGCGGCTCGGCAACGCGAAGCGCCAGGGTTTGGAAGACAGAATCGTCCTTGAAAGGAATCTTTCCGGTCGACATTTCATAGAGGATCAACCCCAGCGAGTAGATGTCGGTACGGGAATCAACCAGCTTGCCTTCCGCCTGCTCGGGCGACATGTAGCGCGGGGTTCCATGCACTTCGCCGGTCCGGCTCATGGGCTGCTCGGTTTCAACCGTGCGGGCGAGTCCAAAATCGGCAATGCAGGCATGGCCGGCGGAATCGAGAAGAACGTTGCTCGGTTTCAGATCGCGGTGGATGATTCCCTGATCGTGGGCGGCGGCGAGCCCCTCGCACATTTCGATTGCAAGCTGAACGATGCGCTCCTCCGGAAGCGACCCGTAGCGCCGCAGCAGATGGCCCAGATCTTCTCCGTCGGCCCACGCCATGGAAACGAAGCGCAAGCCATTTGCTTCACCCAGGTCGTGAATGCGGAGGACGTTGCGGTGCGAGATCTGGCTGGCGAGAGAGATTTCGTGCTTCAGCCGCAAGAGAGCATGCGGGTCGCTTGCGAACTCGGGACGAACGATTTTGAGCGCGATGGTACGATCCAGGTCCAGATCCCTGGCGCGATAGACCTTCCCCATACCGCCCTCGCCCGCTTCGGCTTCAATCAGGTAGCGGGAGCCCAGAATCATTCCAGGCGCGAAGACTCCGGAAGTGGATGCGTGAGAGGAGGACCGCAGAGCATCCGCGGTGTTCAGCTCTTCGAGCAATTCCTGCACGCTCTGAAAGCGGCGCCCGGGATCGCGTTCAAGACACCGCATCACGATACGAGCCAGCCATGCGGGTATGGTGCGGTCAAGCGCGGCGATGGGGCGGGCCCGGTCGCGGGTCCGGGCAAGAAAGGATTCGGCTATATTCTCCGCGGGGAACGGTAGTTCGCCGGTCAATAGCTCGTAAAGAACCACGCCGAGAGCGAAGATATCGGAACGCGCGTCGCTTTGCCCGCCCAGCGCCTGCTCAGGGGCCATGTAGTGAGGCGTGCCGAGTACCGCTCCGGTGTGCGTAATTCCGGTCTGCTCAAACGAACGTGCCAGGCCGAAATCCGCGATGCGGGCGCGATTGTCGCGGCCGATCAGGATATTCTGCGGCTTCAGGTCACGGTGAATGACATCCTCAGTGTGCGCCGCCTGCAGACCTTGACAGACCTGCTTGATGACCGCCAGGGCATCTTTGGGCGGAAATTTGCCGCGAGTCTCCAGCAGGGATTTGAGATCCGCGCCATCGACAAATTCCATGGTGATGAAGCGAAGCCCTTCGGTGACGCCAAGATCAAAAACGCGAACAACATTGCGGTGTGAGATCTGGCGGGTGAGCAGCGTTTCCTGTTTCAGGCGGCGCAGGGCCGCGGCATTTGCAGCCAGATCGGGCCGGATTGTCTTCAGCGCGATCGTGCGCTCCAACTCGGCATCGAACGCTTCGTAGACCGTACCCATTCCGCCCTGGCCCAGGCGCCGAATGATCTGATACCGTCCGGCAACCACGTCGCCGGCCTCGAACTCACCGGAGGATAGCCCGGGAATGCCAAGGTTGTATCTGGCGGAAGCGGCCGTTTCCTGCCCGCGGATCGTCTGCGGCTTGCCGGATTCGGCCGGCAGGGTCTGATCAATTCCGTCGAAAGCGCTATTGCAGCGCTCGCACGAGACGGATCCGTCCGGATTCGAGCACGAACAGACGGGGCAGATCAGCATTTAGAGAAACTCCTACCAACTACGTCTGATCTCTAACTCCATCGCCGCGCTCACTTGGACCGCCCACCAGCCAGACCCATTTAGGGGCGGATAAAGGGGAAGCGCTAGCGACAAGCTGATTACTCGAATAGTAGTGAGTTTACCAACTTAGACGTTACTCGGAACAAGAAAAAGTACATGTATGTCAAACTCGTACCGCCATGCGGGCGGCAGGATCAAGCGCACATGGATTAATGGTTTCCACCCGGCCTTTGTAACGGTCTCCTTTGCGGATTTCCGCGATGAAAAAGGATGGACTCACAGGATTGCCGGCCTGATTCTCGCCGTTCCAGAGAAGTAAGCCGAAGAGCCGGGCAGTGTTATCGGCACTGCCAGGTTCTGCTTTGCCGGCGCCTTCCACCTCCATTCGCGCGGTATTGACCATCCAGCGGTTATGACGTGATTTCAGGGATAGCGGGTCCAGGGCGTCGCCGAGTTCGGTGCGGTGATACCAGACCTCGGTATCCGGGCGGTCGATGAGATCGCGCGCGCGGCTGTTCCAATTGCTGGAGTCAGGGGAAACCAGGGCGCGCACCAGCTCGTCGGAGGTGGGCTCAAGGACCATCAATCGAACCTGGGCCTTCCGCTTCAGACAAGCCTCCGCGAACATCACGTCTCCTTCGGTTGAGGCTGCGCAGATAGCCAGATCATTCGCATCGAGCTGCCATCTGTCGAGCACACCTTCGATCTCAGCCTGCACGGCATCCGCGTTCGCGGCGGGGAAGCGGGACGCTGCGCCCTGCACACCAGGCTCATCGATCGCGTAGCCATAGAACAGAATGACCTTGTCCCACTTCTTTTCGCTGATTTTTTCCTGCAGTGCGGTCGTGACGATGTAGGTGGCTCCGCTGACGACTACCGGGCTGAACTGCAGGAGTTCGAGAAGCTGCAACCGGTCGAGAAAGTAGCGGAGATGGAACAATGTTGCGGATGGCACCGAGCAGGCATCCCGTACCGCCTGAATGGCCGCCGTATCATTACCTTCCAACATGTCCAGGCCCGATAATGCGACGGAACTCCAGAACTGGGTGTCATAATCCCCGGTGAATTCCGCATTTTCGCGCT
This sequence comes from Bryobacteraceae bacterium, assembly GCA_025980435.1. GTDB lineage: Bacteria > Acidobacteriota > Terriglobia > Bryobacterales > Bryobacteraceae > Bog-105. The sequence continues at coordinate 12,405 of JAICXK010000107.1, read as the reverse complement.
CCGCGGTGGCGGTGTAGCGGACCACGATGGAGAGGTCAGTCCGGCTGGCGAACGGCGGCACGGGTTGAAAGTCGGGGAAAAGGTATTTCAGGACTTCAATAAGAAGCAGGGCATTGTACCCGCTCAGGTATTCCTCGACGTGCCGGCGATGCACCTCGGCGAAGCCGCGAATGGCGGATAGGAGCAGCCTCCAGGACTCCTTGGCCTTCTCTTTGCGCCTGGCGGCGTCGGGTTCGTCTTTCCACTGCAAATACCAGAGCACCCTGTGAACGTAGCCAAGCACGGCGCCCGCTTTGCCGATTACTTCGTCGGCATTCGGGTTGTGCTCGTGTTGCTGCAGGATGCGGCGCAGTTCATGCTCCGCCTGGCTTGCCTCACCAAGGCTGGCGAGCACGACAGCCAACTGCAAATGAGCTTCGGCGTCGTCGGGGGAGAGGTGAATGACTTCGGTGAGAACCTCCCTGGCGGCTGTAAACCGGCACAATCCGATGAGGGCGCGAACCGCCAACATCAGAATCTTGGTTCGGTGCACGCGAGTGGGAGCGTCCTGGGCCAGGGTGAGGATATGGCCCGGACGTTGGTTGGCCTCCGCCATTCGAACCCGCTCCTGCCAGTCTTCGTTGAGCGCGCCGAAGTAACGCGCCTTGGAGGTATCGATCTCATTCCAATCCACAGGTTTCAGGCCCGGCAGATGAGAGTACAGCGGGCTGCCGATGGTCTGCGTATCGGAAGCCAGGGCCTCCTTGAAGGTTTTGCAGAGCCGCTCAACCTCTCTGGCGATCTCAGACCGGTTCTCGGGCGCCGGCGAACTATCCGGCTCCCTTGCAGTAAAGAGATGACCGGCGTACGCAAAGCTGCGGTCGGGCGCGACATCGAATGGGCGGTCACGAGTCCATCCGCCATGAACGATCAGAACGCCGCGCGCGGACGCTGCATCCCGCACGCCCAGTTCGTAGAAGACGTTCGCGTTCGGAATGGACAAATCCGCGACAACGACATCGGCGGTGATCAACTCGAAAAACATGTCCGTGCGGATATCGCCGGCAGAAACCTCGCTATCGGCGCGGAACGGCTCACAACCGGCGCCCTCCAGGGCGGGTTTTAGCAGATTCCCGTAAATTGCATCGAAATTAACTCTTTCCGAGCGACGATCCCCGCCGCCCGCGACAGGAACAGTGCCGAACGGCATCACCACAAACGCGCGAAGTTTCACGTGTTACCTCCCTTCTAAGTGAAGTAAGTACATGAATCCATATCACGCTGAGGTGGGATTTGCAACCGGACCCCCCAAGGCGCCCGCCCATTCCCGGGCCGGCGTGTCAGTTTCTACGGCGACCGCGCGCCGGGCGCGTTCCCAGGTCTTGCTTGTCGCGGCTCCCCGAAAATGAACGGTGAACATGCTTGTTCGGAGCGGCGCTATCCCGCAGGATTTCGGTTTTCGCCAATTCGCTCGCTTCTTGCACGATCTCGGCAGCTATCTTCCGCCGCTCCAGCAGCACCTTGCATTCCAGCTCAATACGGCGCACCTCGCCTCGCTCCGACTTCATGCTGAACGTGGATGCGGCGCCTCTTTGACCAGCGCGCCCGGTGCGTCCCACACGATGAATGAAGTCCGTCGGCGCTTGTGGAAGGTCGTAGTTCACAACATGGGCCACGCTATCAATATGGATGCCCCGAGCCGCCACGTCGGTCGCGACCAGAATCCTGTAGCGGCCATCGCGAAATCCCGCCAGCGCTTGATTCCGCTGATTCTGCGTCCGGTCCCCGTGCATGGCTACCGCGGGCAGTCCCAGTCGCGAGAGCCGTTTCGCCAGTCGATCGGTGCCGTGCTTCGTTCTTGCGAACACCAGAAACGATCCTTCGTTCTCGCCCAGCATGTGACGCAACAGCCCAAGCTTCATATGGTCCTCGACCTCGTACACGTGCAAATCAATCTCATCGGGCGGGGTCCTGTTCAATCCATCGACGAAAATGCGAACCGGGTCCTTGGAGTGCCGTGCAATCAGGCGCTCGATCTCCTTGGTCATCGTCGCGGAGAAGAACAGGCTCTGCCGCTCCTTTGGCAAAGCCCGCAAGATTCGTTCGATAGCCGGCAGGAAACCCATATCCAGCATGCGGTCCGCCTCGTCCAGAACGAGTATTTCCACGGCCTTGAGTGTCACCAGTCCGCGATCGAGAAAGTCTTCCAGCCTGCCGGGTGTAGCAATTACCAGTTGTGCGCCTCGCCGTATCGCGCTTAGCTGCGTCTGTTCACCAACACCGCCGACTACTACGGCCGCGCGCAAACCAGTATTCGCAGAGAGCTTCATGAAAGCCTCCGAGATTTGGATCGCCAGTTCTCGCGTCGGGCTCAGCACGAGGGCCCGGACGGGCGCAACACTGGCGGTCCTTCGCTCCGAATCGGAGCCTTTCAACAGCCGTTCGAGGATGGGAAGTAAGAAGGCCAGAGTCTTGCCAGTGCCTGTCTGCGCAGTGGCGATCACATCGGCGCCGGTCAAGGCCGGCGGGATTGCCTGCGCCTGTACCGGGGTCGGTTTAGTAAAACAGTTCCGGTTCAGATTGACCTGAATCGACTGCGACAAAGGTAGTTCGTTGAATAGTTTCATGTTTGCAAAAGGAATATGCGCCGAGTACCGGAACGACGCCCTAAGCAAACAACCGAGAGGTTCAACTCTGCTGAAGCCGGAGAATCCGAGGAAAGTGAGGATGACTCACTCAACGAAGGACGAATGGAACGGAAGGCTTCTTAAGTGTAGCAGTAATTTGGCCCTGCCGCGGAATCTTCATGCGCTCTGGCAAAGAGAACGGTTGAAACCTCCGGCCCTGTGCGCGGCCTCAAACTACCGGAAGGCTAATATGCGAATTCTAGTTAACAGCTTAGTTTTCAGTGTTGGGCTGTTCCTATTCGGAACGGGCTCTGCCGTGGCGCAACAGCAACAACCTGGCGGCGGGCAATCGCCCTCGATGCCGCAGTCCAATCCTTCTCGTCCGTCATCGCCCGATATGAATAATCCGGGCGCACAAACGCCGAACGGCCCTGAAGCTATGCCTCCCAAGGTGGACGACAAGAAGTTTGCCAAAGACGCAGCCATGGGGGGAATGACGGAAGTCGAACTGGGAAAATTAGCAGTGCAGAAGGGATCCAGTGACGCCGTGAAGCAGTTTGGGCAAAAGCTGATAGACGATCACACCAAAGCGAATGACCAACTGAAGGAACTGGCGAGTAAAGATAGCCTCAATCTTCCCGATTCGCTCGACTCGAAGCATCAATCCCGGGTTGACAAACTTGCCAAGCTGTCCGGACCTAAGTTCGATAAAGCGTTTATCAAGGACGCCGTAAAGGACCATGAAAAAGACATAAGTGAGTTCAAGAACGAAGCACAGTACGGTTCGGACCCGAACGTGAAGCAGTTCGCCTCTAACACTCTGCCAATTTTGCAGCAGCATCTCGCGGCCGCAAAGGACCTGAAGAATACCGAAAAACAGAGCGCCGGGCAATAAGGGCGGAAGCGGCCTGACCGAAGTCGTATAATTCAGCACTGCCTCCAGGAGAGGCGAAACTATAGTGCTGAACACAGTACAGAACCTCGCCGTTGTCGCCGCTATCGTAGCCGGATCGCTCGGCTTTTTGTGGGCGCTGCAAAAGATCTGGCCGGCTGAGCAGCGGCGCGAGTACAACGACTTGATCGGCTGGCAGGTGACGGTTCTGGGCACTACCTACGCGGTGATTATGGGGTTCATGCTTTATACGGTGTGGACGGAATTTCAGATCGCCGACGGCAATGCCGAATCGGAGGCCAACTGCCTGGTCAATCTGGCCCGCTCCGCCGAGGGCTTTCCGGCCAGCCAGAGGCAGCAAATTCAGGACCTCGCCGAGAGCTATGTGGACATTATGCTCACGCGGGAGTGGCCCGCGATGGGACACCTGACGTTCAGCCCGGAGTCTCACGCCGCAATCCAGCGGCTTTGGATCACGCTGACAAGAGCGGAAGTGCATACCGCCTCGGAGCGAACGAACCTGGACCATGCGTTAACCGAACTCTCTGAGATGACTAAACACCGGCGCCAGCGAGAGCTGGAAGCAATCTCCAGCCTGCCTGGAATCTTATGGGCCGTGCTGATCATCGGGGCGGTCGTGACAATCGTGTCGTCCTGTTTGTTCGGCGGCGTGGATTTCAGACTGCACCTGATTCAGGTTGCGATGCTGGCGGTGATGCTGGCGCTAGCGCTGGTTGCAATCGCCGATATCAACCGGCCGTTTCAAGGCTCGGTTCATGTGAGCCCCACCGGGTTCGAGCAGGCTCGCGTGGCGCTCAATGAGTTGAGGGCCGCACATTAAGCTGTACGGAACGCTTGCCCAAGAGGGTGCCGCGTCTTGACCGTGACGAGCCCCATGTTGATGCTTCCGAAGCGCGATTCGTTTACCAACCGGTTTAAACGCATCGAGATTCGTGCGTTTAGCATCGAAATGTGTAAACCTTGCTGCATTGAGGCCAAATGGCGCTACTGAGTTTTTATTTGCGGAAGCACTGGCGGATTGTGTTTCTGGCGCTGCTTCTGGCGGCGGTCAACCAGATCTTTTCGCTGCTCGATCCGCTGATTTTTCGCTACGTGATCGATGGATACGCAACGAAATTCCACCAGTACACCACCGCGCAGTTTATTCAGGGCGTAAGCCTGCTTTTGGCTGCTGCAGTCGGGGTGGCCTTCGTTTCCCGCGTCGCCAAAAATTTTCAGGACTACTACGTTAACGTCGTGACGCAGCGCACCGGCGCCCAACTGTATGCCGACGGCGTAGAGCGTTCGCTTTCTCTGCCATACGCCGTTTTTGAGGATCAGCGCAGTGGAGAAACGCTGGGCAAGCTGCAAAAAGTGCGCACGGATGTGGAGCGCTTCATCACGGCGTTCGTGAACATCCTGTTTACCGCGACGGTGGGGGTCATATTCGTAACTGTATATGCCCTGCGGGTTTACTGGATCATCGCCCCCGCATTCCTGCTGACGGTTCCCTTACTAGGCGTCATGAGCTCCGTGCTGAGCCGCAAGATCAAAACGATTCAGAAAGTAATTGTGGCCGAAACGACCGCGCTGGCGGGCGCGACGACCGAATCGCTCCGTAATATCGAACTCGTGAAGACGCTGGGTTTGGCGAGCCAGGAAATCGGACGCCTGAACACAACCACCGATAAAATCCTGAAACTGGAATTGAAGAAGGTTCGCTACCTGCGCAGTCTCAGCTTTATCCAGGGCACGGCGGTGAACCTGCTGCGGACCACCATTTTGTTTCTAATGCTCTACCTGATTTTCACGCAGCGCATTACCGTCGGTGAGTTCTTCTCCCTGTTCATTTACTCGTTCTTCATCTTTGGCCCGCTGCAGGAGTTGGGGAATATCATCAATATTTATCGCGAAACGGAAGCATCTCTGAACACGCTCGAGGAGATTCTCCAGATTCCTCCTGAGCCCAAACCTGCCAACGCGGTTCCACTGGGAAACATAGGATCGCTCGAATTTGACAGCGTCACGTTCCAGCACCGAACCGCCAACCGGCCTGCGCTGTTCGACGCTTCCTTCCAAATCTCGCGAGGTGAAACCGTCGCTTTTGTCGGCCCTTCCGGAGCGGGCAAAACGACCTTGGTGAAGCTGTTAGTGGGCCTGTATCAACCGCAGCGGGGCGTGATCCGCTACAACGGACTGGATGCGGAGCAAATCGACCCGGATGAACTGCGATCCCAGATTGGCTTCGTCACGCAAGACACGCAACTATTCTCCGGTACCATTCGGGAGAATCTTCTGTTTGTGCGTCCGGATGCCACGGACGCCGAGTGCCTGGACGTGCTGCATCGCGCCGCGGCGGACTCCCTGCTGGCGCGAGCGGACAAGGGCCTCGACACATTAATCGGGGAGGGCGGGGTAAAGGTATCCGGCGGCGAGAAGCAGCGGCTCTCTATCGCTCGGGCGCTGCTCCGAAGGCCGCGGCTGCTGGTCTTCGACGAGGCTACTTCTTCGCTCGACTCAATTACCGAAGAAGAGATTACCCGAACGATTCGCGATGTCGGACAACGATCGGATGTGATGACGATTCTGATCGCTCACCGGCTCTCAACCGTGATGCATGCCGAACGAATTTATGTGCTGGAACGAGGCCGAATCGTGGAGCAGGGCACGCATTCGGAACTTGTGGCCGACACCGGCCTCTACTACGCGCTTTGGAGGCAGCAGATTGGAGAAAGCGCGGCGGAGATTTCACCTTTGCTTGCCGGCTAGAGCGCGTCCAGGAAGGCAATCAGGTCTTCTTTCTCCTGGGCCGTGAAACCGATATTGAAGCGGGCGTTATAAAAATCGAGTACGTCGCCCAGTGATTTCGCCGAGCCGTTGTGGAAATAGGGTGCTCGACTTGCAAGTCCGCGCAGGATGGGACCTTTCACTTTTCCGATATCCTTCCATTGCCCGGTAATCAGGGCGCGTCCCGGGTCTGTGGTCCTCTTTATCTCATACGTAGTCTTGTTTTGCAGAGTAATGACGGGCAGATAGTTGACGCCAAGCGGGCTATCCGGGTCGCTGACGCCAATGTTCAAGGGCACGGACAAGGAATGATTACCTACGTTGGACGAGTCATGACAGGTTCCGCAGGTTACTTGCATCGAAGGAAGATTCAGATCGTCGTTTAGCCCGCCAACACCGGTGACTGTGATCGGCTTGGAATTGAACAGGGTTTGGCCGCGAAGAATGCTCGCGCGGCGGTCCTGCCGGCGCTCCCAGGTGTCTCTATCGACCCAAGGCTTGTTGGCCCACGCATCGAAGAGATTGAAAACGACAGGCGTAAAAGGCGTTCCTTTCGGATTACCGCCCAGGGGATCATTGATTCCGATGAAGAAAGCGGGCATTGTTTGCCTGGCAATCGGCATTGGCCCACCGGCCGCGCCTGCACCGTCCAGTGCACCGGCACGATAATCGTACGCTTGTGCGGTTACTAAAGCCGTCTCGAAATCGACAATCTCTTGCTGCTGTTGTGCTGTTAAAGGTGTAGAACCCTGGGCGTGCCCGCTAACCGCATCCAGCGCCTGGTGGGCCAAATCCGCCAGCAAATCGCCAGGATTCGTGGAATATGTAATCTTCTGCGTTCCGGTCTGGGCCGAGGACTCTCGTCCATCCCACATAACCGTGCTCAGGAAACGCAGGTTCGTCGCTGGCAGTGGCCGGCGGTACACCGATAAGGTTTGGGTATCATCGCATCCGTACGGATTCACGACGCTTACGACGTTGAACTCAGCCTTGTCCGGCACGGTAAGTGCGATCCGGATCAAACCCCTCTTGAGCAGCAGGCGGTACGCTTTGCGCCGCGCCTGCACGGTGGATGTATCGATATCGTGGTCGCAGGTAGAGCCATCATTGGTTCTGAAGATCGGATCGCGGCCCTGGGTGAGATCGAAGCGGATCCGCACTTCATCCGCGGAAATGCTCCAGCCTTGACCCGGCCGGTGACAGGATCCACAACTGCGTCCGTTTGTGCCAAGGGCCTGGAAAAACGGCCCATTCAGGTCGATTGGCTCGTTCCGGGTGTTATACGTTTCCAGCAGACCGGCTGCGTTGGGAAATGGGAATCGATTGGGCAAACGTTGGGCCATTGCCGGCAATATGCCGAGGGAGCCTCCGATCACAAGCAACAGAGTGTAGTTCATCTTTCTCAGCATTTGCTCTCCTCCGGCTCAGGCGCCTGTCCCCCGGACCCAGACGTGCCGAGCCTTTACATTAGTTATCGGAAACGGAAAGGAAAAGACGACAGACCGCGAAGCGAAATTCCGTATCAACGGGTAGAATTCAGATCGTTTGCCAATCGCCGGGCGGCGCGGAGGTCGGGATCTGCGGGATCGACCGTCTGCCTGAGATTTTCCACTGCCGACCGAAAAGCGGTGCGCGCGTCCTGACGTTTGCCTTGGGCTAAAAGCGCGCGAGCGGCGGCCAACTTCGCCCGGCCGAGTGTACTCGAAACGGTTCCGGGCGGCTCGGCTTGCTGTAAGAGATCCAAAGCTCGGGCCGCATCGCTCCAGGCGTCACGCGCCCGTCCAAAGCGCAGCCTGATTTCCGATCTTCGGATGAGGAACACCGGCAGATAATCTTTGCCCTGGCTATGATTCTTCACCAGAGCGTCCGCGATAGCCACGGCCCGATCTGCAAACTGCAGCGCGCCCGGCCCGTTCCCAAGAGCCTGCGCGTTGAGCGCCCGCTGCAGAGCGAGGGATCCGAATGCAATGTGCTTGGGAGGAAGATTTCTGTGCAGTCGGGGCTCCAGTTCGGACAGCATCCGTTCGGCGCGCACGAGATCACCAGCCTGGCGATAAAGGGAGGCTCGCAGCAGGAGCGCCTGGCTGAGCGGCACTTCATCCCCCACCTGCTGCGCCTTCGCATATCCGCGTTCTGCGTAGCCGGCTGCCTGGTCGAACCGTCCGGCCTCATCGAGTGCTCGCGCATAGTTGACAAGAGGCTGCGGCTGAACAGTCTGATCGCTATCGCGGTCACGACTAATCGCGATGGAACGCCGAAGCACTTGCTCGGCTTCGAGAGGCCGTCCGGCGAGAATCAGGTTAACGCCCCAATTATTGAAAACAGTGCCGGCCATCTGTGTGTCGTCGCGTCCAAGCGCCGCCAGCCGGGCCGCCGCCTTTTTGAAGGCCGCACCGGCATCGCTGTGCCGCGCGTCCGCGCTATATGCTCCTGCCAGAGTGATTTGCGTGTCAAGTTCCAGCAGATCGGACTTGTAAGGCGATTGCGCCAGAAGGCGTTCCGCGGCTTGCGCTCGCGCAATGCCGGCATTCGGATCCCCGCGGTTCTGGGCGATTTCGCTGCCGCGCAGCAGGCAAACCAAGCGGTCCGCCGCGAATATCGGTTCATCCGGAAGAGCGCGCATTCCCTCCTCGAAGAGATCCTCGGCACGCCCTGGTTCACCTTGCCTGGATAGCGTTTGCGCCAGGCCGCATGCAGCCCTGCCGCGAGTGGAGAGGTCCGGCAGCCTCTTGCTCGTGCGATAGGCTTCTTCGAGCAGCGGGCGAGCTTTAGCGTAATCATCCTGCACGGTGTACTGGCTGCCTATTGAAATCAGAAGCTCAAGCCGGTTGATATCGGTCCCGGACTGCCGTTCGGCGATCTGCTGCGCACGCGCAAGCAGGGCATCAACCGTGAAAGGCTTGCCCGATGGAGCCGCATCGGAGAGAAGAAACGCATTCAGGCCATTGATGGTTTCGGCTCGCGAGAGCTGGCGGAGCGCGAAGTCGCGCTGCAGACGCGCGGTGCGGGCCTGCACGGCGGTACCGAGGATGCCCGCAACCGACGCAACGAAGGCTAGCGCGGCCAGTGCGACCGCGATCCGGTTTCGGCGCACGAATTTGGCCGCCCGATAGGCGAGCGTATCGGGACGGGCGCCGATGGGCTGGTGCTTCAGATACCGCCCAAGGTCGTCCGCAAAGGCCGTAACCGAGGCGTAGCGTTCCTCCGGTTTCTTCTTCAGGGCCTTGGCTACGACGGTGTCGAGATCTCCGCGTAGCGCCCGCTGGAGCTTTTCCGGTGTCGTGTTCCGGGCCGCGGCCGTTTCTTCGGCGCTCTCGGCGCCTGGTTTGGCCACAGCTTGAGATAGGGAGGGCGGCGCGGTATCCACGATGGCCTTTATGAGATCTGCCGGAGAATGGATGCCGGGACCGGCCGGATGCCTGCCGGTTAGCAGCACGAAGAGCAAGACACCCAAGGCATAAACGTCCGTCGCCACTGTCACGATTCCGCCGGTCAATTGCTCCGGGGCTGCATAAGCAGGCGTGAGCACCGCGCCTCCTTCGTGCGTAAGCAGCGTCGCGGATTCCGTTTTTCCTTCGCTTTCCAGCAGCTTGGCGATGCCGAAGTCCAGCAGCTTCACCTGGCCATCATTCCTGACGAGCACGTTGGGCGGCTTAATATCGCGATGGACGACCAGATTCGCATGCGCGTGAGCGACGGCGGCGAGCACATCCAGGACAAGGCGGAGGCGTGTTTCCAGATCAAGCCGGCGGCGATCGCAGTACCGGTCGATGTGTTCGCCATCCACATATTCAAGAACCAGGTAAGGCTGCCCGTTCGCGAATACGCCCGCGTCGACGAGTTCCGCAATGTTGGGGTGCGAAAGGCGGCCAAGGATGCGGCCTTCCCGTCTGAACCTCTGCTCGCTGCTTTTGCCGGCGAGAGCAAAGCTCAGAAATTTGACCGCGGCGCGGCGCTCGAAACGGCCGTCGCTTCGTTCCGCAAGCCAGACACTCCCCATTCCGCCCTCGCCGATCGGCGACACCAATCTGTATGAGCCGACCACTCGTCCCGCGAACGCCGCGTAGCCAGGGGGCAAGGCGGGAAGCTGCTCGAGAAAACCTTCCTCGGTAAGCAAACCGTGCTCAGCGAGCAGCGATTTCAGCAGGATCGCGAGTTCCGGATCGTGCTCGTGCAGGGAAGCGACGAACGGCCCGCGTTCCTCATCCGGCATCGCGAGCGCCTGGTCAAGATAGGGACTGATTGCCTGCCATGATTCGGGATTGACTTTGGACATGTTTGCTCAGAGCAAATCCGGCTGCATGGAGCTGTGGAGAAAGATGCGGGCCTTCTCCCAGTTGCGTTGCACGGTGCGTTCCGATACACCGCGCATGGCGGCGATCTCCGCGAACGAAAACCCGCAGAAGAATTTCAGATCGACCACATCGACCAGCGCGGGCTCAAGGCCCGCAAGCTCGTCCAGTGCATCGCTAATGCGCGTAAGTTCGCGCTCCTCGATGGCCCTTTCTTTGGGGTCTGCGCTCATTGAGGTGATTTCGAATTCGCCGCCGCGTTTCTGGGCCTGGCGGTTCCGGGCATGGTCGATGATCAGCCCGCGCATTACGCGCGCGGCATAGGTCATGAATCGCGCACGGTCGGGAAATGAGGGCCCGCTTCGACCCGCGATGTCCAGGTAAGCCTCATGCAGGAGGGTGGTTATTCCCAGGCTTGAATTAAACCCGCGCCGCGCCAGTTCGCGTCGCGCCAGGATGTGCAGCTCGGAATAGAGGGCGGAAAAAAGGGCATTAGCCGCGGAACTGTCCCCGCCTTCGGCGGCTCCGATGAGGGACGAGAGGGTGGGCTCCATGGCGGACATCCGGGTAAGACAGCATCTCGCATTTTAAACGGAAGTGTCAAGAATGCAGGATGTCATTGTCGGGCAGAACGCAACCCTACTCCCCGATCTTCCGTTCGGCTTCGGCATCGAGCAGGTAGAGAATGACGCGAAAAGGCATACCGGCCAGATCCGGTTTGTCTTCGATATCGGGGCGGACGTCCAGCAGAGCGCGCTCCATCAAATACGTTGTCAGAAGCGTTTCCTGGTCGGCTTCGGAGCGCGGCATGAAACGAGCGCCTTTGGCAACTTGCCAGTAACCGCGTAATAACGCCGCGCTCACGTGCGAGTACCAGAAGCGCGCCCACATACGGAGCGTATGGCGGCTGCCAGCGCTTTCGCCTTCGGAAGCTACGCGCCGGAGAGCGCCTTGCGCCGAGTACCCCAAGGAGACCAGCATGCTGGTTACATCGCGGATGGGGCTGCGCTTGATTCGCCGCTCGCTGATGTGCTGATGCGGATCGCCTTCGAAATCGAAAATGACAACGTCCTGCTCTTCGGTAACCAGGAGATGCCCCAAGTGCAGCCGTCCGTGAAAGCGTGTCCGCTCGGAATAGATGCGTTGCGCAAAAACGGCTCGAAGCTTGGCCACAATTGCGTTTTCCCGCTCCAGGACCTTGGCCGCAAGCAGGCGCACGTCGGGAGTCATTTCCGAATACCGCTGGCGGATGAACTCGAGACGCCGGCCCAGCAGTCCGATGTACCCGTGAAACAGACCCTGGCGGTAGAAATCGTTGAACGGCTCGGGGGCGAAGGCCGGGTCCGAAGTTTGACTCGCCAGCGCGAGATGCAGCTCCGCGATCCGCCGCCCCATTCTTTCGGCCAGCGAGAGGTACGTTCCGATAATCTCGGTGGCGATTTGCGGGGGATCGGCCAGAGCGAAACTCAGCTTGTAGATGTTGGTGGGAGCTGAGCTTTGCAGGTCTACATTCGAGACCTTCGCATCCTTGATGTTCTCGAATAAATCATCCAGATGCTTTCGTGTGCGCTGCCAGGCCGTCCCCTCATTGGGGACAAAACCATGCATCACGCCGATGAAGGTTGCCTCGCCCGAGTGTTCGTGGTATTCGAGCGAGCCTGCATAAGGCGCGGCGTGAGGGAACGGACGGGACAGTCGCTCCGTTAGGAATTGCCCCATTTCGACGCCAGGATGAGGACCCGGCTCCACCTGTCGCAGAAGCTTAAAGACGAACCGGTCACCGAACTTAATGGAGGTGTTGATTTCCGACGCCGTGAGCAATGAGGGT
>JAICXK010000046.1 GCA_025980435.1 Bryobacteraceae bacterium | reverse complement strand
GCCTTTCCCGAGATAGCGCCCTTTATCGTTGTCGCGGAGTTCTACCGCTTCATGCTCGCCGGTCGAAGCGCCGGAAGGAACCGCGGCCCTTCCAATGGTTCCATCCGCAAGATGCACGTCCGCTTCCACTGTTGGATTACCGCGCGAATCCAGAATCTCTCTGCCGATTACTTTGACAATTTCCATTCGTAATGTGTCCTAAAGGAAAAATGAAATCGGATTACACGCACGTGGGCAGCTTGTATTCCGAATCGCGTTCGCGAACTTTCAATTTAGCAAGGCAGGGAATTACGGCCGGTCATTTGTGAGAAAGCGATACTGCAAGCGGCACGATTGTATTTCTACTCGCAGTTGCAGTGCAGCGCGGTTGCATGGAGCCGATTCGGACTCCACATAAATGCAAAACCCCGCTTGTCAGAGCGGGGCCTGCAATGGTGGGGTAGAAAGGAAGGTCCACCATGGAGCTTCTGGTTGTGACCGTGATCCTGATACTACTCAGGAGACGCAAAACCCGGCTGAAGCTCGAAATCGAGATCTAGGCCGGTCGAAGTAGGGATGGATGCGCGTCCATCCCTACTTCCACACCGATACTAGCATCTCCCGAATATCTTGCAAATACCCCTCAAGGTACAATAAGGGTTACCTGCCCTCCGGGGCGGGCCGACCGGAAGGCAGGTGAATTTAATTTGGCAGAAGTCCATCTGCAAGATGGCGAGACGCTCGAAAGCGCCCTGCGGCGCTTCAAGCGCAAAGTTCAGCAGGAAGATATCGTAAAAGAAATCAAGCGGCATTCCTTCTACCTGAAACCGGGAGAGAAGCGCCGTACCAAGGAAGCTCTCGCTCGCAAGCGCAACCGCAAGAAGCGCCCGCGCGAAATCGAATAACCGATCTTCCCAAAAAGAAAACAGCCCGCCGATCCTGAACCGGACCTGGCGGGCTTTGCTTTTATCAAGACCCTGTTTAGTGTCTCGGTTTTTCCTGCTTATAGCCGGCCGGTACGCTGAACTTGGAATCGTCGACGGCACCCGTCGCAAAATTCGATGTCTGCGTTTCCATCTGAATTGCAGGCGCATTCGCATCGCTGTTGTTCTCATCGCGTCCCATCATGCCGGCCATTGGCGAAGAGACGCCGCTGACTTCCACATCTGTCACGATTGGATATCCGTTCTGCTTCATGGCCTCTTTCATGGCGGCATTGATGCCTGTGCCCGCGCCGCCCAGGGCGGGCGAGAAGCTGGAAAAGGCGTACTGAAATTTTTCAGCCAGACGCCTGGAATAATCCTCCGCCTCATGCATCCCTGCATCGGGCGGCGCCAACCAGGCGTGGACTTTCACCACCATCTGGCCGGCCGCGCTCGACGATTTAGCGGTCATCGTGATCACGGTTTCAGTTGCTGTCTGGCCGTTGATTTCACGCTTCTGGCTCGTGTTCTCGGCCTTCACGTCGAATTCCAGGTCCGGCGCTTTCCCTCGATTCATGCGTTCCTGCATCTTCTCCATTTGCTGGCGCAGCTCATCGAACGTCTGCACCGCGTAAGTCCGCTTCTCGTTGTTGATGGTCGTGATAGTCCCGGCATCCAGATCGTAAATTGTGGAAAAAGGCCCGCCGAGCCGCGCCATCTTCGGACCTTTGATGTAGATGGTGTAATTCTGGTCCTGAAACGCGGTCTTCAGACTTCCTCCGCCCATGCGCCCGACCAGTGGCATACTCGCCATCCTGTGGACCATGTCCAGCAGGGTCCCTCCGGTATACTTCACCGCTTCGTTATAAGTGACGTCGGCAAACAGCGTCCCGGCCGTCAACCCCGTCAGTACAATCGCTCCGAAAAGACGATTCAATTGGTGTCCTCCATAGGGAGAAGTGTACCGGAGGGCGGATTTGTAACACGCTATTGCCTTTAAGCCAGTGAATACTAGCCCTTTGTCGCTTTCCCGCGTGCCTTCCGCCGCGCCGCAGCCTGCTTGGCCTGTTTCGATAGCGCCGATTTCGATGCGGTTGCTTTCGGCTCGCGCTTCAATACATCGAGCCGCGCCTTCGACCGCTTCGCTGAGGGCTTTGTTTGCTCGCCCCTTTGACCTTTCTCCAAATCGCGCTCCGCTCGCAGTCGGGTCGCTTCGGAGGTCGCGCCCTTCTTCGGCGGCGGGAGTTTCACGCCGGCGCGGCGCGCTTTTGAGAGCCCGATCGCAATCGCCTGCTTGGGCGACCGCACCCCATGCTTTCCTTCCCGCACATGTTCGATTTCTTCCCGCACGAATTCGCCCGCCTGAGTGCTGGGAGCCTTGCCTTCAGCCTTATCTTTCTTCGCCCGCACAATCGTTTTCTTTTCCGGCATCTTGGGTCTCCAGAACTACGATATAGCGCGCGGTTGCGCCGATGTGAGTCTATAAACTGTTGAGAGATCGCCCATGAAAGAACTCTCTGTCGACAGCGGCGGCACCGGTCGTCGCGGTTTCCTGAAGACCATCGCCGGGGTCGGGCTGGCGGCTTCGGTCGATGCTTCAGCGGAAGCGGCGGCTCACAAACCAGGAACGTTCCCCTCGCGCATTGCGTACCCGCGCATTTTCTCCGGACGCCATCTCAAGATGATTGCGTTTCCGCTGGGCGGCGTGGCGGCGGGAAGCCTTGCGTTGGGCGGGCGGGGACAGCTTCGCGATTGGGAGATTTTCAACCGTCCTGATAAGGGCCACTCGCCGCCTTATGCATTTCCGGCGATCTGCGTACGCGCGGCCGGCACAAAGCCGGTCGCCCGTGTTCTGGAATCGCGCATCCTGCCTCCGTATGAAGGAGAAGACGGGTTAGGCGCAAACAATGTGCCCGGGCTCGCGCGCCTGGCGGAGGCGACGTTCACGGGCGAGTTTCCGCTGGCGCGTATCGATTTCCGCGATCCGCAGGTTCCAGTTCTGGTATCGCTGGATGCCTTCTCGCCGTTTATTCCGCACGATGCCGAGGCGTCCGGTCTGCCCGTCGCCATTTTGCGCTACACGGTAAAGAATTCCGCTACACGACCGGTTCAGGCGAGTCTCGCTTTCTCGATTGAAAATCCTGTCGACGCCGGGCACAATCCCTCGGGAGCCGCCAACCTGCGAGCCGAAGATACGCGTTCGAATGAGTTCCGCGATCGAAACGGGTTGCAGGGACTGATCATGAGCAATCCGGGAATTGCGAAAGAGCATCCCATGCAAGGGACCTTCGTTCTGGGTCTTTGCGACATCGGAGCCGCCAAGGTCAGCTATTGGCGGGGGTGGCCGAAAAGCCCATGGTGGAATGCGCCGATGCTCTTCTGGGATCAGTTTTCACACGAAGGCGATTTATCGAATGAGCCGGACGACCGCAAGCCGATCGGCGCGTTGTGCCTGCAGCGAACCATCGGTCCGCGTTCATCGGCAACGTATACCTTCGTCCTGGCCTGGCACTTCGCAAATCGCACGCCGAAGTGGTGCGGCTGGGACGCTCCGAAGGGTTTTGAAAACGATATCATCGGGAACCATTACGCCGGGCGTTTCGAGGATGCCTGGAGCGCGGCCGAATTCGCGGTAGAGAACCTGAGCGACTTGGAAACCCGTACGCGCCGTTTTGCGGCGGTTATGCGAGAAAGCACGTTACCCGGCGAAGTAAAGGAGGCGGCGTCGGCCAATCTGTCCACTCTGGTATCGACTACCTCCTTCCGCACCTCCGATGGCGCCTTTCATGGCTTTGAAGGTTCGAACGATCACATCGGCTGCTGTTTTGGAAATTGCACCCATGTGTGGAATTACGAAACCACGACCGCACATGTTTTCCCCGAATTTGCGCGATCGCTGCGGAGCGCCGCTTTCGGCTATTCGATGGACCCGCAGGGCGCCATTCATTTCCGCCAGATGCTTCCGGACGGAAAGCAGCGCTGGGGTTTTGCCGCCGCCGATGGACAGATGGGCCAAATCGTACATGCCTACCTGGATTGGATTCTCTCCGGCGATATCCAGTGGCTGCGCGGAATCTGGCCCCGCGTAAAAAAAGCCCTGGAGTTTGCCTGGGTTCCAGGAGGCTGGGATGCCAACCGCGACGGCGTTCTCGAAGGAGTGCAGCACAATACCTACGACGTGGAATTCTATGGTCCGAATCCGCTCTGCGGCATCTATTACTTGGCTGCGCTGCGTGCGGCGGAAGAAATGGCGCGCGCGGTGGGCGATTCAGCCGCCGCCGAGTATCGCAGCCTTTTCGATCAGGGCAGCCGTTGGTTTGACGAGCATCTGTTCAACGGAGAATTCTACATTCAGGATGTTCGGGGGCTCCCCGCAAACCGGATCGATCCCGTCACGCGCGGCGATATGGGATCGCAAAACACGGAACACCCGGAATATCAGGTTGGAAAGGGCTGCCTGGTCGACCAGCTTGTCGGGCAGTATATGGCCGAAGTTTCCGGGCTCGGACCGCTGCTGGATCCCGAGCACATTCGCAAAACGCTCGACTCGATTTATCGTTACAATCACAAGCCATCACTGATTGACCACGACTGTCCGGAACGGACTTTCGCTCTGAACAATGAAGCCGCGGTGGTAGTTTGCGATTACGCAACAGCGCCCCGGCCGCGCATTCCGTTTCCGTATTATGCGGAAGTGTTTACCGGGCTCGAATACACGACTGCAACGCACATGCTGTATGAAGGCATGCTTGCGGAAGGGCTGGAATGCATTGCCGATATCCGCGCGCGTTATGACGGTGAGAAACGGAATCCCTGGGACGAAGCCGAATGCGGCCACCACTACGCGCGCGCGATGTCTGCCTGGACCGGTATTCTGGCGCTGAGCGGGTTCCGATTCGACGGATCGAAGCACGCGGTCGCTATAGTCCCACGCATCCGTGTCGAAGATTTCCGCTGTTTCTGGTCGAACGCGACCGGGTGGGGCGAGTTCTCCGTCAAGCGAACACAAAGCGGCGCAAGGGTCCGGCTGAGCGTGATCGAAGGCGCGCTGCCGTGCCGGAGCGTGGAAACGGAAGCCAGCGGCGGCAGCACCTCAGCCGTTCTGAATGGAAGCCGCATCGCGCATCGGGCAAGCCGGAGCGAAAATCGAACGATTCTCAAATTTGAAAACCCGATCACGCTCCAGCCAGGGAGCGCTCTCGAAATTGAGGTGCGCGCATAGTTCGGAATGCCGCAGGAGATTCTTAGCATTTCTGACGTCGAGAAGAGCTACGACGGTGTCCGCGCGCTGCGCGGCGCGAGTTTTTCGCTGGACGCCGGTGAAGTGCATGCGCTGATGGGCGAGAACGGGGCGGGGAAGAGCACGCTATCGAAGATCATCGCGGGCGCGGTTCGCGCCGGCCGCGGCACGTTGACCATCGATGGACAGCCGGTTGTGTTGAATGGACCGCTGGATGCGCAGCGCCTCGGCATCAGCATTATTTACCAGGAGCTCGACCTTTTCCCCAATCTCACGGTGGCGGAGAACCTGGCCATCGCCAACCACCAGTTCGCCGAGGGGAACCGGGTACGATTTGCCGAACTGGATCGCTTTGCCGGACGATTTCTTAAGCAGGTTGGCCTGGCAATCTCTCCATGCAGGCCGGTTGCCTCGCTCAGTATCGGAGAAATGCAGTTGGTCGCCATTGCCCGGGCGCTGAGCATGAACGCGCGCATCATCATCATGGATGAGCCGACCAGTTCGCTTTTCGACGATTCGGTGGAGCGCCTCTTCCGGCTCATTGCCGAGCTCAAGAGCCGGGGCGTAGCGATCATCTACGTGTCGCACAAGATGGATGAGATTTTCCGTATTTGCGACCGCGTCACCGTGATGCGCGACGGCTCAACGGTCGGAACCTGGCCGGTTGCCGAAATCTCCGCCGCCGATCTGATTCGCAAAATGGTGGGTCGTGAGTGGAAGCCGGGAGAGCGGGGTGTCCGTGAAGCCGGACCCATATTATTGGCTGTATCGGGCCTCACGACGCGCAAGCTGCGCAATGTTTCCTTCGAGCTGCGGAAGGGCGAGGTTCTGGGAATCGCGGGATTGGTCGGCTCAGGGCGCAGTTCTTTGGGAGCGGCGCTGATCGGCCTGGACGCCTGGAAGCGCGGCCATATGACTCTGCATGGCCGGCCCGCCGCGCCCGATTCGGTCTCGAAGGCGTTTGCTCTGGGAATTCGTCTGCTGCCTGAAGATCGCAAGCTCCAGGGCCTGATGATGCAGATGAGCATTCTTGAGAACTGCACGATTGCAGACCTGGGCGCAATGGCTCCGCATGGCCTGGTCCGGCGCGGCCGCGAGGCTTCCGCCGTGCTGCCGTTTTTCCGCGACCTGTCCCTCAAGCGCGCTTCTCTACGCGCGCCGGTGGCTACACTTAGCGGCGGGAACCAGCAGAAAGTGCTGTTTGCGCGCTGCCTGCTGGCGAATCCGGAAGTATTGTTTCTGGACGATCCGACCCGCGGCATCGATGTGGGCGCGAAAGAAGACATCTACGCCATCATCGAGCGGCTGGCGCAGCAAGGAAAGGGCGTCATTCTGGTGAGTTCGGAATTGCCGGAGCTGCTGCGCTGCTGCGACCGCATTCTAGTAATGCGTGAGGGGGAAATCACCGCGCGTTTCGATGCGGCCACGGTTACTCAGGAGGAGATCATGACATTTGCCACCAACCCGGTCGCACCGGGAGAGCCGGTTTGACTGCCATTCTGAAGCGAGCCTCTTTCCTTTGGGAGCAATCCGCCGGCGAACGGCGCGACGTGCTGCTCAGTCTCGCCGCGCTCATTGCGATTTGCCTGCTCGCCATCGCCATCAGTCCCACCGCCTTTGATGGTTCCCGCATCTTTCTTGAACTAGGGAATCTCACCGATATTCTGCGCCAGGTTTCGGTGATCGGAATCATTTCGCTCGCCATGACTTTCGTGATACTCACCGGAGGAATCGACTTGAGCGTTGGCAGCATTCTGGCGCTCTCCACATCGGTTGTCGCCCTCGTTCTAACGCGCTGGAATCCGGGTTACGCGCAGCCGGTCGAGATTGCCGCGGCGATGCTTGCGGCGCTGGCCGTGTCGACCGCGGCGGGCGCGTTTCAGGGAGCGGTCATCGCGGTTTTTGAAGTGCAGCCGTTCGTCGTCACCCTGGCGGGAATGATCGGTTTCCGAGGGCTGGCGAAGTGGATATCGAACAACGCGAATATCGATATCGGCTTCGGCCGGGATATCGCATCCACCTTTGCCGCCATTTTCCGGGGCAAAGGCGTCATCATCGGATGCTATATCGGCCTCGCTCTGATCTTTGGCCTGCTGCTGAGCTGGACCGTGTTCGGGCGGCACGTGCGGGCCACCGGAGATAATGAACGCGCCAGCCGATACGCCGGCCTCCCGATTCGACGCGTCAAAGTGCTTGTCTACGCATTGTCGGGGCTGCTGTCGGGCGTCGCGGGTATTCTCTATGCGGCGGAGAATCACCAAGGCAATCCGAACTCCGGGATTGCTTACGAACTAGATGCCATCGCCGCAGTTGTCATCGGCGGGACGCGGCTTTCGGGAGGAAAGGGGACAATTGTGGGCACGATTGTCGGAACGCTGATGATCGGCGTGCTGACCAATATGCTTCGCTTAAATAACGTGGATAGCAATGTGGAGATGATGGTGAAGGCCGTCATCATTATTCTTGCGGTGGCCGTACAGCGGCAGGGGAGAATCGCCCAATGAGAGCGGCCGGAATTCTCGCCGTCTGTTCTCTGCTTGCGATGTCGTGCGGCGGTTCGGCGCACAAAGGCGGGGGACGCCAATTCGTCGTCGCTTTCAGCCAATGCAATAACGCGGAGCCCTACCGTGCGGCGCAAAACGCCCTCATGCAGAAGCGCTTTGCCGCGGCGGGCGATGTGCGGCTGGTGATCTCGGACGCGCAGCAGGATAACAGCAAACAGATCGCGCAGGTGGAAACGTTCATTCGCGAACGGCCCGATCTGCTGATCGTCGCTCCAAACGAGCGCGCGGCCCTCACCGCGGTGATGGGCGAAGCCATGGACGCAAAGATTCCGGTTATCTGCCTGGAGCGCGATATTCTGCAGCCCTACTACACGACGTACGTTCACAGCGACAACGTGGGCATCGGCCGCATGGCCGCCGAGTTTATCAAGAGCTACCTGGTCAAAAAGTATCACCAGCCGAAAGGCAATGTGGTCGAGATGCGGGGACTGCTCGGCGTTGAGGGCGAGATCAGCAGGCATAACGGCGCGCAGGAAGTTTTCAAACAATATCCCGAAATAAAAATCGTCGCCGATCCCGTTGCCGACTGGCTCCAGGCCAGAGCGAAAGATCGGATGACCGAAGTGCTGCGGGCAAATAGCGTAATCGACGTCGTGTACGGGCACAACGATCCCATGGCGGTCGGCGCGTACCTCGCGGCGCGGGAACTAGGCCGCGAAAAGGAAATGATCTTTGTGGGTGTCGACGGGCTCGGCGGTCCCGCGGGCGGGATCAAGAAAGTGATGGACGGAATCCTCGCCGCGACGTTCGTTTATCCGCTATGCGTGAACCAGGCCGTCGATGTCGCGCTGAAGATGCTGCGCGATCCGGGCTTTCATCCGCAGAAGCAGTACGTGGTCGCGCCGCGGCCGGTGACGCCGGAGAATGCGGCGCAGCTTTATCAGCAGCTTACAGTCGAATAACGATCGGGCATGTCCGGCCGCTACTCCGTCCGCAGGGCTTGAATCACATCGATTCGCGCGGCGCGCAGCGCAGGTATCGCCGATGCCGTTACGGCCGCAATCAGCAGAATTATCGCCGAAGCGGCCACCGGCAGCGCGCCCGGCATTTTCAGGCTTCCCAGTAAAGCGCATGCCAGTTGCGCCAACCCGTAACCGCAGGCGAGGCCAACAGCAAGTCCGGCGAGGGCCATCGCCGCTCCTTCCGTAACAACGCGCATCAACAGTTGCCGCGGCTGGGATCCAACCGCCAGCCGTATGCCGAATTCCCGCGTTCGCCCGCTGACCGAAAATGCCAGTACGCCGGCGACTCCCACCACCGCGATCAGCAGCGCCACCGCCGCGAAAGCGCTGAAAACGATCGCATTGAGCCGGTCGGGCGAAAGCACTTCCGCGCGAACGTCTTCCAAAGTAGCTGCGTGTTCCACTGGCTGATTCGCGGACATTGTGCGCATGAGACGCGTGATCGGCGCAACCAGCGCATAGGGATCCGATTTCGCGTGAATGAACATGCGCCCTCCTGCCAGGGCCGGGTTTTGATCGGCGGAAAGATAGATGGTCATGGTCGGCTTCGGCACAATGTCCGCATCATCCAGGTCCGGTACGATGCCGATAATGCGCAGTTGCGCCGCCGAGATAAAAGGGACGGCTTTCAGAATCGGGTCGGTCCACATCACATGATGGTTCAGGGCATCGCCCCCGGCGAAGATGCGTTGCGCCACGCTTCGGCTGACGATTGCCACGGGCTCGCTGCTCGGGCGGTCGGCATCGGTGAAGTCGCGTCCCTCCGTCATGGGCAGACCCAGGGTCGCGAAGAAGGCAGGCGAAACGATGCGCATCTGCGCGTGCGGATGTTCGTCGTTCGGACCCGGAACGCGTCCGTCCGCGGCGAATTGGAGTCCGAAATCCGAGGGCTCACGCCACGGCACCATCATGCCTACCGCAACGTTCTGCACGCCCGGGAGTTGGCGGATCCGCTGCGCCGCTTCCCGGTAGTAATCGGCCACCTGCGTGGGCGTTTTGTTCAAGTGCAGCACCGGCACGTTTACCGCGAGCACATGGCTGGTATCGAAACCAGTCTGTGCGGCCTCCAGCGAGAGCAGCGTTTTCACCGCTGCGCCGGCCGACGCCACCAGTACGAAGGAAGCGGCAATCTGAACGATGGCAAAGGCCCTGAGTTTGCGATTCGCGGTACTGGTGACGCGGGTGCTGCCGCTGGCCAGCCCGAATCCCTGCGCGCCTCCCGATGACGGTAATCGCGGAACGAATGCCAGCAGCATCGCTGCAAGCACGGCAAGTCCTGCTCCTACCCAGAGCATGCTGGGATCGATGCTGAGGTCGAGGGCTCGTATGGAGTATTGCGAAATGTAGCGCGCCAGAACAGTCACCATCGGGCTGGCGATCAGCACTCCGAGAACTGCCCCGCCGACGCACAGCAGCAAGCTCTCCGCCAGGAGGGTACGGCGTAACGCAGCGGTGCTTGCGCCCAGCGCCGCGCGAATTCCCAGCTCGGCTTCGCGCCGCATACTACGCGCCAGAATCAGGTTCGCCACGTTGGAGCAGGCGATGATGAAAACCAGTATGGAGGTTGCCATCAGCACCAGCAGGATGGTCCGTGCTCCCGAGGTAAGCTGGTCGCGCAGCCTCACCGCGCTGATTCGGTAATCGCCTTGGTACGCGTCCGGATGCGCTCTCTTCATGCGCGTGTATACGGTATTCAGCTCCGCGCGCGCAGCCGGCAGATCCATGCCTGGCGCGAGTCTCCCAAACAATTCGGTCATCCGGTGTATCCGGCTGGTGACCATGGTCGCGGAAAGATGATGGGAGCTCATCACGATGTTGCCAATGATCTCGGTGTCCTGCGGATAAGGGACGCATGGCTCCAGTATCCCTACGACCGTGCCGTTGCGCGAATCGACAAATGAGTCGAGCCGGACCGTCTTGCCGATCACCGCAGGATCGCTCTTCAGCGCAGTCGACCAGAAGCGATACGTCAACACGACGGCGCCGGCGGCCTTGGGGCCGTCATCATGCGCATTCAGCAGCCGCCCGAGCACCGGGCGCAGGCCCATGACCTGAAAATACGATCCGCCAACCACTCCGGCTCGAACCTCGCGGGGTTCTCCGAGCCCGATCATGGTGAAGGACAGAGTCGAGAAATCGCCGAAGGCGCTCAACGTTTTCACGCTCGAGCGCAAGTCCGCGATGTCCGGAATGGAGAAAGTGGCATTATCGATTCCCGCGGCGCTTTGGCGGATATAGATGAGCCGCTGTTCGTCTCGATTGACCAGAGGACGCAGCAGCACGCCGCGAACCAGGCTGAACATCACGGCGTTCGCCCCAATTCCAAGCGCCAGGGTTACGATTACGGTTGCCGTCAGAGCTTTCTCGCGGGTCAGGGAGCGTGCGCCGATTTTCAGCTCCCGCAGAAAAGAGAAAAGATATTCGACCATGCAGGCACCCCTCTTGTGGCAGGAGTTTCCGCAAGTCGATTGCCGTGCTATCGCGTTACAGGAAAAGGTGATTGGCTAAGGCGGGGGATCCGGTCAGTGTTCATTTTCGGAATTCCCACCTTCGGAACGGGACAAAACGTCCTCTTTCTCACTTCACCGGCACGGCGGCCTGCGTTTGGGTTACCGAAGTAACTTTGGTTGAAGCAGGCTCGGCGGCGCCACCTTTGCGCACCGTAATATTCCCGCGTCCGGTAGTGAGGGTCACGTCCGCTCCGCTTCCGACCGAGCCATCGAGCCGCGATCCCATCTTCTCGGAATGCCCGGTGAGCGCGCCTCCAAATTCGTTGTCGATGTCCCCGTGATCGGTGCTGGCGGCAAGCGCAAACTGTCCCGCCTGCGGTACGGTCAGGTCGATGTTTCCGGCATTCACACGCACGTCCATTTTGCTCAGCGGAAGGTGTTCCGGCCGCAACTCGATATCGCCGCGATCCACGCTGACCTGCAGGGCGTTGGTGAATCCGGCGAGGCTAACGTCGGTTGCGTGGGTGGCGAGAGAGACAGGGCCGACTACACCCTGCGCATTCAGGCTTCCGCGATCGATGCGCACCTCGCCCGGAATTTGTTGCATATCCAGGCGCGTGCGCCGGTTCTCCACGCGCACCGGTTTTGCCAGTTCGCGGAGCGAAACAGTTCCACCGTAGTCGCCGCTAATCGTCACGGGGCCGGCGATCTTCGTCAGCTCGACATCGCCGCCATGCCCGCGCAGATCCACGCTGCCCTTCACGTTCGTGCAGCGCACCAGGTCGCTATGCCGGGTGTCCAGCTTTACGTTCCCGTCCAGATCCTGCAGGCGCATGCCCGCGTTGGCGCTGCTCAGGTCTACATCGCCGGAAACGGATGAAACGTCGAAGTCCCCGTAATTGCCGGTGGCGTCGATGCTCGCGCCTTTGGGAACTGAAACGTCCAGATCCGTGGTGACGCGCGTTCGTGAGGCGGCTTTGTCCTGGTTGCAGCGGATGATCACCGTATTCCCCTGGACGACCAACTCAACCGGCGTGTCCGAATTGGAGCGATCGGCGGCGTTGGGGTCCATCGCCCGGATGGTCTTGTGGCCGGTGACACTGACTTCGGTTCCATCGCCGCCAACGATCCGGGCATCTCCGCGAAACGCTTCGATAACAATGTGCGGCGACGTGCCGGCAGGCTTCTGGATGGGGCTGACCGAATAATCATGCTCCTGGCCGAAAGCATCGCTGAACCCTCGTCCCCAGCCGTCCTGCCACCACCAGTTGCTCCGGCCGTGGACCTCGAATGCCGCTACTCCGACCAGGCAGATCAGAATGATGACAAACCACGCTCCACCCGAGACCCCGTTGGTGGGTATCGTCGCGCCCCGCAGGAAACGGAAACAAACTTCGAGGAGTGCGACGCCGCCCCAGACGATCAGCAGCCATGGCCAATAGAGAACCAGCAGGTCCACAATGTGGAACTGCGGCGAAAACGCATGAATCAGGAAGAGAACGCCGATCAGAATAATGACCAGCGGCCCGGTTACGGATCCTCGCGGTCTCATCGCACCGCTCCTCCCGGGATCGGCGGCGGGGGCTGGACCGGCGGCTGCGGCTGAGTGAACATCCGCTCAATCAGCTTCAGTACGCCGATCACAATAATCAGCAGCGGCCAGGTGTGCGAAAAAGGCAGCACGCCGGATTGCTGCATCGCAAACAGGATCCCAACCGTGATGAGCAGGATGGGGCCGCGAATCGCCTGCGCAAACATCGCTCCCCTACTGTTCACGGCGTCCCTCCACGAACTCGCCTCCTGCGGGGTTCACCGGGCCGGCATACGGTTGAGAATTGCGCGGTGCAACTGGGCCGGTAAAGCGGTTGTACAGCATCCAGGCGCCCACCACGATGAGAATCACTGGCCAGAAGCGCGAAATGGCGCGGAAATCGATCAGCTCCAGAGAATTCAGCAGGTAA
Organism: Bryobacteraceae bacterium; assembly: GCA_025980435.1. Lineage (GTDB taxonomy): Bacteria > Acidobacteriota > Terriglobia > Bryobacterales > Bryobacteraceae > Bog-105. The sequence continues at coordinate 10,178 of JAICXK010000046.1, read as the reverse complement.
ATGACGCCGATCAGGATCAGCAGAATAGGACCAAGGGGCACGTGCCCGGTGTTCCGATTCCGCGGCAGGATGCTCGACCATTCCTCCACAGGCAGCCCCGACTGCCGCCGTTTGGCGGTGTGGAAGGCCTCAAAAGGCATATAGAAAATAAAGGCAGCCATCAGAATCCCAAGCAGCGGAGCCGCGCCCGTGTGATCCGCGCTATCGATCAAGGTAACCAGCAATCCGAAGATAAGCGCGTGGACCAGCCCTTTCAGGTACTGCCCGTTGTAAATCGCTCCCACTCCGGGAATAAAGCCGAGGATAAAGGCCAAGCCCGGCGAGGTCTGCACCGGCGGCACTCGCGGCGGCCCTGCCGGTTGCCCATATGGGTTGGCTGCGGCGTTCGGATCCGCATTAGTCGCATAGCCTGCCTCGTAGCTTTGGGGTGCGTGGTCCTGGCAATAGATGGTTCCCTCCGCGGCGCGCTGGCACTCGATGCACAGCGGTCTCCCGCAGGAGCGGCAAAAGCCCGTAGCCGGCGTCTCGGAATGGTAATAGCAGTTCATTTTCGATCTCCCGCATCGCCGCCGCTTGCCGTGCGCCCGTTCTGACGGGCAGCCCGTTTCGCACGCGAAGTCTGGCTGCGCGACGCCTCCTGTTGTTCTTGCAAATCCCTTAGTTTGGTCTCAATCTCGTACACGAAACGAAGATTCTCGTAATACTTCACGGCTCGATCCTTCACTCGCCATGCTTTGTCTTCCACCCCGGCCCAAACACGTACCGGATTCAGATCGGCCGGCTGGACATGTTGCACCTGTACGCCGGTGCAGCGCTCCAACATGGCAAAAGACAAGACCGTCATGGCCATCCCCATGGCCAGGCGAGGCTGCAGGAACGGCTGCAGCCACTTGGTAGTCATGCGGCTGAACCAGTTCTGCCGTTCGGATGGGTGGCGGGTGCGGCCGATGGGGATCTGGTAAGCAATGCGCGTCACCAGGGTAGGCGGCGGAGCCACTTCGTCGGCCCGCTTCAGGAACGCGACCGCGCCCCGCACATCGGCCATGAACACGCCGCACGTTGCGCACGAAGAGGCATGCTGCTCCAGGGCAGCGCTTTCGGCGCTGCCGAGAGTGCCGTCGATGTAATCGGCTAAGATGCTCTCAAATTCGGCGCAGTTCATTGCTCTTAAACCACAATCCCGCTTACACGGTTACCTTGTTGCGGCGCAGCACGCGCGCTAACTCGGCGCGGCCCCGATTCAATCTCGATTTCACCGTCCCCTCCGGAACGTTTAACACCCGCGCGATCTCGCGGTATTCCATTTCCTGCAGATCGCGCAAAATCACCGCTTCCCGCAATTCGGGGGAAAGCTTTTGCAATCCCGCCCGCAGCAGTTCTCCCGCTTCCCGGCCCGCCAGCAGACCGTCCGTCCGGGAATGCTGCCCGGTCTTTTCCTCCAGCACCGGTAGCTTGTCCTCGATGGCATCCGTCACCCGCTCATTCTTTGTCCGCCGGTAATGATCCACCAGCAGGTTGCGGGTCAGCCGGGTGAGCCATACGACGAACGAGCCTTCACCGGCGCGGAAACTCCCCAGGGTCTTGAACACCCGCAGAAAAACGTCCTGTGTGAGGTCTTGCGCCTCATTGTCGCTACCGGTAAACCGGAAACAGATGGCATACACACGTTTGGTGTATAGCTTGACCAGGTCTTCCCAGGCGCCCTGCTCGCCGCTCAGACAGCGCTCAATTAAACTGGCTTCGGTATCCAACCGCGGAATCGCTCCGGATGCGGCACGCTGTTCCCAACTCCAGGGCGCGCCCATTGCTCTTGAGCTTAACGAACCCTTCCGGTTTAGTGAAACTGCGGCGACGGCGGCGGCTGACATTCCTATTCCTTCAACTTGCCTGGGCAGTGGAGCGAACTTCGTTATAACCGCTCCCTGGCGGTCGCGGCTCGGAAAACGACTTTAGCTAATCTGCATCGGCTACAACCACATAAACGAGAATGAGAGGGGGGAAGTTCAACGGATCGGCAGAAGCGGCCAGACTCCGGGAATGTATTTTAAACCTAAACATGACCTGCCCTTTCTGTGGCCATCGCGAAGACAAAGTAATTGATTCACGGGAGAGCAAGGAGGGCGAATCTGTCCGGCGGCGGCGGGAGTGCCTGGCCTGTGAACGCCGCTTTACCACCTATGAACGTTGCGACGAAGTGCCCTATATGGTCATCAAAAAAGACGGGCGGCGGGAAAAGTTCGACCGTCAAAAGGTGCTGAGTGGCCTGCTTCGTGCTTGTGAAAAACGGCCCATCAGCATGGGAAAGCTGGCGGAGCTGGTAGACGAAGTAGAGAACTCCCTGCTCGAGGGGGCGGACCGCGAACTGGCTACTACACTGATCGGAGAGCGGCTCATGGAGCGCCTCCGAGGGTTAGATAAGATAGCTTACGTTCGCTTCGCGTCAGTTTATCGCGATTTTCAGGACGTGGAAGAATTTTTGAGCGAACTGAAGAACCTAATGCTCCAGCGGAAAGTCTAATATAGAGAAGGGCTCCTTTTCGGAAGCGGGCACGGAGCGGCAGCGGCAGATGAGCCCGCGCCTCTCAGCGAGGCGAAGACTCAGGCAGAGCTATCTTTTGTGTAACCAACCACTTTGCCGGACATCTTCCTAAATAGATATTAACTTCCAGCAGGGAAACAGATATAATAGGTGCGCGCAATATTTACCCGATGTGTCGCTTGCATCCCGCTCCGTCGCGGATGGGGCAGAGGACTGTGCAAGTAGAGGTGATGAGTTAAGGTGGATCAATTCGAGGATCAATATTTAGCCGAAGGGCGTGAGCCGATGGGGCTCCCGTTCGACGAGGATTCCAATTTCTTCCATCCGGAAGAAGTGCAGGATGAGGAATTCCACGGCGCTCAGCAGGTAGAAGAGTCGATCTATACCGACGATCCGGTGCGGGTGTACCTGCGCGAGATGGGTTCGGTTCCGCTGCTTACCCGCGAGGGTGAAGTTACCCTGGCGCGCAAGATGGAGCGCGGGAAGTTGCGGATGCAGAAGGCGATCAGCCGGTCTCCTCTGATCCAGGCCGTGGTGTACGAGTTTGGCGAGCTGATCCGCAAGGGCGCTGAAGATGTGGACAGCTACGTGGATTTTCCGCCTTCCGATATTGAAGAGGGCAGCGCGGCCGACCTGAAGCGGCGGAATGAGATCAGCGAACTGTTCATGAGCTACCTGGCGGCCTTCAAGAAGCTGCAGCAGACCGTGGACAAGCAGAGTGCGGTTCCGGCGATCAACAAGAAGCTGCGCAAAAAATGGGCCGGCAAAGCGGCGCGAGCCAAAGTGGAATTGTCCCGGGCGTTCCGAGCCATTCCATTCAACCTGGCGCGCTGGAAGGAGTTCGTCCGGACGGTTGAAAAAGCGGCCGACGAGATGGCGCTGCTCGACAGCGAAATCCGAAAACTGGAAGTGCGCAATTCCGCCTCGGCCCAGCAGCGCGTTCGAGAGCTCAAACGCGATCTGAAGAAGAAAGAGGCCGAGACGGGGGCAGGTTTATCCGACCTGCGCCACAGCCTCTCCGTCATTCGCCATGGCGAAATTGAAGCGGAGCGCGCGAAAAAGGACTTGGTAGAAGCCAACCTGCGGCTGGTGGTCTCGGTGGCGAAAAAGTATGTCAATCGAGGCCTGCACCTGCTGGACTTGATCCAGGAGGGCAATATCGGGTTGATGCGCGCCGCCGATAAGTTCGAGTTCCGGCGTGGATTCAAGTTCTCTACTTACGCAACGTGGTGGATCCGGCAGGCGATTACCCGAGCCATTGCCGACCAATCGCGTACGATTCGTATTCCCGTTCACATGAACGAGAGCATGAACAAGTTTCTGCGCGCGACACGCGAGCTGGAAAAAGAGCTCGGACGCGTGCCTACCAACGACGAAATCAGTCGTCGCATGGATATTCCGGTCGAGAAGGTTCAGAAGCTCAAGACCATCTCGCGCGACCCGGTTTCTCTCGAAACCCCGGTGGGTCGCGATGGGGAATCCGCGCTGGGCGATCTCATCGAAGACCGCTGGGTGGGTTCGCCGGTCGATGCCGTCATCGATTCGAACGTGCGCGACGAGACCGCGAATATCCTGAAAACACTTTCCCCCAAAGAGGAGAAGGTGATCCGGCTGCGCTTCGGCATCGGCTGCGAGCGCGAACATACGCTCGAAGAGATCGGCCAGGAGTTCGACGTGACCCGCGAGCGCATTCGCCAGATCGAAGCCAAGGCCCTGCGGCAGCTTCGTTCTCCGGAGCGGGCGCGGCATCTCCGCGCGCTGCTAGCGGCGCGGTAACGGAACCCTTCGCTCAAATGGCGACGATCGCCGCAATGTCCGCCGCGCAGTTCGACGCTCTTCCCTATGAAGAGGGCCGGCGTTGGGAACTGCTGGACGGAGGTCTTATCGAAGCGTCCAGCCCAACTCCGGAACACCAGGATATTGTGTTCACTCTCCTCGCCGCTCTGAAACAGTACCTCAGGATTCGCGGCGCCGGACGCGCCCATCAGGACCTCGAGTTTGCCCTCAGCGAACAGGACCGTCTGCGACCCGATGTTTGTGTTCTTCTGAACGAGCGGGCAGTTCTGGATCCGAAAAGGGTTCCAGTCCAGGGCGCCCCGAACATCGCCGCGGAAGTCATCTCGCCAAGTGAGCGAGCCGGGGACACCCGGCGCAAGGTTCTTACCTGCCTGAGAACGGGTGTTCAAGAAGTCTGGCAAATCTATCCTGCGACTCGCGAAATCCTGGTTTATGCGGGGAGCAACCGGCGCGAACTGAAGGAGGGCGACGATCTTACTACCGTTCTCCTGCCAGGCTGGAGTTTGCCGGTCGCATCGTTGTTCAAGTAGCGCAACCACTCCCCCGGCTCTACGGGGGAGTGGCCTGGGTTTCTAGACTTCTTGACTATGGAGAAGGGGTGTCGTCGGCTTCTTTGCTGATAGCGAAGGCGTGGGGCGGATTGCCAAATCTGCAGGCCGATGGCTAATCGGCCTCGCGCTGGACCATCGAAAATCCCCAGGCGTCGTGGCAAACCCTGCGTTTACGAAATTCATCTCAATGTAATGAGCAACCTTGCGGAATTCTTCATCGTCGCGAACCAGCCGGTCGTAGCTTTCGTCTTGCCAGAATGATTGACCGGTTCGAGCTAGAATTCGGTTGCCCCGCGTAGCGGTGAACCGCTTGAGCGATTGCGTGAGCTGCGGAACTGGAACCAGCGGAGTGATCAGGAGATGAACGTGATTGGGCATTACAACATAGGAGTGCAGATCGTACTGCTTTAGATTGGAATCTCGATAAAGGAGCGCATCCACCACGAGACGGGCAATCTCCGGTCGCCGAAGAAACGGCGGACGGTATGGGCCCTGTCAAGGACATGATCCAGAGCGAGAAATGCTCGTCCAGAAGAGATACTTCCCCCCGCAGAATCTGCGATTCGCCGGTAGGCTTCCGTGCAAGCGCCAGGTTAGAAACGTAGGGTGACCGATGGAATGATAATGTGGGTGACGCCGCCGATGGAATACGATCACCCTTCGAAAGTCGCTAGGCGATCGGAAATTCTCAGGGAACTGGGCCGATTAGCGATCGGCCCGCAGATTTGGCAATCCGCCCCACTTGACCCGGGCTAGGTGGCAAATGTAGAAGCTCCAGACTACTCCCCCATCGGAGTAGGAATAAATCCGTAAACCCTCCTACATATGGAAGTCTGACGGCCTATTCTTCCAGAATCAATACGACATAAATCGTTGCTCGCGCCCTAATCTATTGATTCTACGCCGCTTGGCTTCCGGCCAAACTTGGTTCTTAAATTGCCTCACCCGCCATGACTTCGAAATAACACAGTGGAGCTGCAGCTAGATCACCCTTCTAGCTCGCGCTCACGGGGATATACATGAAACTTTTGAAACTTCAGATCGGCTTGGCGTCCACGGCATTGTTGTTCTTCAGCCTCCCGCTGTTTTCTCAGGTGACCAGCGGGAACATTACAGGCACAATTTACGACCAGACCGGAGCGACGGTACCGGGGGCGGCCATCGTCGCCCACAACACGGCCACTGGGGTGGAATCCAACACAGCCTCCACCTCGTCGGGCGATTACCGGTTTGAGAATCTGCCGGTCGGAACTTACACGGTCACGGTAACGGCACCCGGCTTCAGTAAGGCGGAAGTGGGAAATGTGGCTGTTCGGCTGAACCAGACCGTAACCACGAATGTAAAGCTGGCAGTCGGGCAGGCCACCACAAGCGTCCAGGTGACCGAATCCGCTGTTGCGATCGATACGACCACCGCGCAGATCCAGAATACCTTTGAAAGCAAGCAGATTGCGGATTTGCCGATCACGGCAACCGGCGCCGGAGTGTTGAACCTTTCGCTGCTCGCCCCCGGGGTTGGCACAAGCGGGGCTGTTGGAGCGGGCGAGGGACCTACCGTTGGCGGCCAGCGGCCGCGCAACAATAACTTCACGGTGGAGGGTATCGATAACAACAGCGGCAGCGTGACAGGTCCGCTGGTTTATGTGCCGAACGACTCGGTGGCTGAATTCAGTGTGCTGCTGAATCAGTATTCGCCGGATTTCGGTCACTCGTCCGGCGGGCAGTTCAACACGATCGTCAAGAGCGGCACGAATGAGTTCCACGGTTCGGCCTACGAGTATTTTCAGAATCGCAACTTGAATGCGGCCGATAATCTTTCCTTTGTTAATGCCACGCCGCTGCATCCCCGCTTCGATAACAACCGTTTCGGCGGGACGTTCGGCGGCCCCCTCAAGCGAAACAAGCTCTTCTTCTTTGTGAATTACGAATACAATCCCGTGGGCCAGGCAGGCTCCGCCGGGCTGGTTTTCGCTCCCACGAGCGCCGGTTATTCCAAGATCAGCAGCATCCCTGGGATTAACCAGACCAACCTGGGCATTGTCCAGAAGTACGTCGGTACTGCCGCGAGTTCCTGCGGCGGACAATCGAGTTGCCCTAGCCTCGATCTGAGCACCCTGGCGGCAGGTCCGCTGTGGAACCAGGCCAACCCGCAAAATTTGACTTCCATTGAGATCGGCCAAATCTCAATCCCCACGCCAAACTATCTGAACAATGAGGCTGGCGTGGCATCGGTCGACTACAATCTCTCCGATCGGGATGCACTGCGCGGCAGATTCATTCTGAATCGGGAAGGTTCAATCGATACGGCTGCACAGATTCCCATATTTTTTACGACCGTCCCAACGAACAACTATCTCGTAACGCTGTCGGAGTACCACAACTTCTCGCCGACTCTGATTAACGAGTTGCGTATCGGGTATAACCGCAATGCGCAAGTGTTCCCAGTCGGGCCGCAAACGTTTCCGGGCCTGGATCAATTCCCTTCATTGAATTTCTCCGACCTGGGCGACTTTAACCTCGGACCTGACCCGAACGCTCCACAGTTTGGATACCAGAATACGTATCAGGTGACAGATAACGTGACCTGGACGAAGGGCGCGCACAGCTTCAAATTCGGTTTTGACGGTGTGCGGCTGATTACTCCCCAGAGTTTCACGCAGCGCTCCCGCGGGGATTACGAATATACTTTCTTCAACGATTACCTGTTCGACTTCGCTCCCGATTTCATTGCGCAGCGCTCGGCTGGAAACCCCATCTACTGGGGCAACCGGAATCTCTTTGGTTTCTACGGCAACGATAGCTGGAAGATCCGGCCGAACCTGACGATCAACCTGGGATTGCGCTACGAATATCAGACCGTTCCCGCATCCGAGAATGAGCAGGCTCTGAATGCGATTGCGAGCGTGCCTGGTTTGATCACCTTTGGCAAGCCGAAAGTGCAGGGCGATAATTTCATGCCTCGCATCGGTATCGCCTACTCGCCGGGTACCAGCGGCAAGACCTCCTTCCGTGCGGGCTTCGGTATTAACTACGACGTTCTGTATGACAACCTCGGACTGCTGACTCTTCCTCCGCAGCTCTCGACTACGCAGGACGTAACGGGCGACTTGACAATTCGCAATTTCCTCGCCAGCGGCGGGCTGCCGCCTACGGGTCCGAGCAGCAATTTCAGTCCTGCCGATGCAAGGTCCAATACAGCGGGCTTTGTGCCTGACGTGAAGCGGCCGAAATCCTACCAGTGGAACTTTGGCATCCAACACGAGTTTGGAAAAGATTATCTGTTTGAAACACGCTATGTGGGCACTCGCGGCACCGATCTGGACATTCAGGCTCAAATAAACCGGCAGCCGGTTGTCACCGCTTCGAATAATTTGCCGGTTTTCTGGTCCAAGCCGAGCCAGGCGACTTTGAACTCATTAAGTACAACATTGGCTGGGCTCAACGCGGAATTCGGCGCGGGAGGGAATACCGTCCCAGCGTACCTGGCCGCCGGCTTTGATTCCATCATCACGTCCTACCAACCGTGGGGCAATTCGGTTTATCATGGGTGGGCGAACCAGTTGACGCGCCGCTTCGATAACGGCCTGCAGTTTATCGCTTCCTATACCTGGAGCCACGCAATAGACGATTCGACGGCGGACGTGTTCAGCACCTACAGCACACCGCGCAGGCCCCAGAACACACAAGACCTGCGCGCCGACCGCTCCAGTTCCGCTCTCGACCATCGCAACCGCTTCACGCTGGCGCTGGTGTATGACATGCCCTACTTCAAGCATTCGAACTGGTTCATGAAGAACCTGGTGGGCAACTGGGAGTTCGCTCCCATTTACACCTACCAAACGGGCACCCTGTGGACCGTGCAGAGCGGGACGGATTCGAACTTGAACGGCGATTCCGGGCCGGACCGCGGGATTGTGAATCCGAACGGCGGAGATCCCGGCATCGGTTCGGGAACGACCGGCCTGACGAACAGCGCCGGCGACACGGTGGCCTTCCTGGTCGATAATCCGAACGCCAAATACGTCATGACGCCGAAGGGTGCGCTGCCAACGGTCGGCCGCAACACAGAGCACCTCCGGCCGATCAACGACATCGATATAACCGCCGCCAAGCGCTTCAACTTCACCGAGCGCGTAGCTCTGGAATTTTCCGCGCGTGCCTTCAACGTGTTCAACCACCCGCAGTACACAGGCGGGTATCTGAACGATGTGACGCCAAACGGCGCGACCAGCGGAAATCAACATAACTTCCTGATCCCCAACCAGCCGATCTTCGCGGATCCGACGCAGGCGTTCTCGAGTAATCCGAGAAACCTGGTGCTGGCATTAAAGTTGATTTTCTAAGCTGCACCTCGTGTGCTTTACAAAAGGGGAGCCCAGGCTCCCCTTCTGTCTTTGAGCCTTCCTCTCGTCACAATCACCGCCTTCTGAACTTTTTATTTCTCCATCCGCAGCATTCACTTACACTCCCATTTGGCATCCTCCCCTGCGCGCATCCTGTCGAATCGGAGCATGACAAGCCGTGAACTTCGCAACCAGCGCCGTGAAGCCGAGCGCAAGGCCCGAAAACTCGAATACCGCCAGAACCTTCGTGGGGCCGGCAGTCTTGCCGGCGAGCCGGTTGTCCAACCGGCTTCTGAAACTTCGGTCGCCCTTCCCCCGAACCCCGAACTGTTCGATGAATTCACTGCCCAGGAGCAATCTGCAATGATGGCCCTGCGCGCTCGCATCCACGCCCGCGCGGGCCTCTCGTCTTCTCCGAAACCAATCGCCCCGCCCGAGCCGCCGGATGAGCCGGCGGTTCTAGCGTGCGAAGCACGTCTGCCTCAGCACGTTAGCAAGACAAAGGCTCAAGAAAGCTCCGGTCCCACCGGCCCGCGCAGTACCGAAGGTAAGGCCATTTCCAGCGCCAATTCCCTAAAGCACGGGCTCGCTTCCGGCCGCGTCATTGTCCCGGGCGAGGATCCTGCCGATTTCGAGGCGCTTCTCGCCGATCTGCTCGCCGAGCACGCACCCGCCGCCGATACCGAAAAGCTCCTCGTCCAGGAGATGGCGCAATCCTACTGGCTCATGCAGCGCGCCATCCGCCTGCAAAACCAGGCTTTTACCGAAACCCGCATTGATGTGCCGAAGCTCACCCTCTTCATGCGCTATCGCACCACCCATGAGCGCGCCTTCTACAAAGCCTTGAACGCCCTAACCAAGCTGAAACGGAACCGCGCGCGAGAAGAGCAAGCGGAGTTCGTTTCGCAGCCGCGCCGTTCAACCCGGCGTCCAGCCGAGTTCGTTTCG
>JAICXK010000413.1 GCA_025980435.1 Bryobacteraceae bacterium | reverse complement strand
TTTCGTGGCGCACGTCTTCAGCGTGCCGCGGTGAACTTTAGTTCACCGGTAGGGGCGATGCCACGCCTCGCGCTATCTTCGCGTAGGGCCAACGCCATCTCCCGACGTATCTTCGCCCCTGGGGCGAGGCATGCCTCGCGCGCCGGGCAGAGTATATTGGCCTAGAGCCAGTTATGAGCACGCGCAGAGAGCTCTTTCGAATTCTTGCGGCTACATCCGCCGCAATTCCAACGCTTGCCTCGACTCAGGAAACGAAGGAGGTCGAAAGCCAGCCCGGGCACCTGCACTCCGGAGCGGTCGTTCAAGTCCCCGCGCCCACTCAGCCTACTTTTTTCCAGCCGGCTGAATTCCAGGCCGTCGAAGCTTTGTGCGAGCGAATCATCCCCCGTTCGGACACGCCCGGCGCTAAGGACGCCGGTGTCGCTCTCCTGATCGATAAAGCGATTGTCGCCGATCCTTCGCTCGAGCTCTCCTACCGCGCCGGTATCGCGGATCTCAACGCGCTGTCGACCGATAGTTACGGAACCAATTTCGTGTCCCTTGCGGAACCGCAGCAGATCGCCCTGCTTCTGCCGCTCAGTCTTGAACCCGCGTCCCCGCTCGGCAAGTTCTTCGCGCTAGTGAAGGACATGACCATTGACGCGTATTACAAAACAGAGGCCGGGCTCAAAATCGAACTGGGCTGGCATGGAAACACGTATCTGGCGAGCTTTCCCGGTTGCGACCATCCTGAACACCACAGCTAAGCATGCAAATTCAGCCCAGTCCCCGGATTCATGACGTCCTCATCATCGGCAGCGGTGCGGCCGGCGGAATGGCCGCCTGGAATCTGACCCGCCAGGGCGTCAATGTCACGATGCTCGATGCTGGCCGGAAATTCAGCCGCAGCGAGTTTTGGACTCACGTCAAGCCGTGGGAATGGCAGCAGCGTCTGGACGCCGGCCACAAGCCGCCGCAGATTGTCCTCGACCCCGTTGAGCAGCCTTACATTACGCCGCTCGGGCAGAACTTCTCCTTGACTCGCGTTTGGGGCCGGGGCGGCAAGACGAATATCTGGGGTCGCGTCAGTCTCCGGTACTCCGATCTCGATTTCGCCGGGCCCGAACGGGACGGTTGGGAAATCCCATGGCCTATCCGCTACAAGGATATTGCGCCCTATTATGATCGGGTCGATCAACTCATCGGCGTCTGCGGCGGCGATGATGATCAGGACTCGTTACCGGGCAGCCGCTATTTCCTTCCTCCGCCACCGCTTCGCTGCGGCGAGCACATTATTAAGAGAGCCGCCGCCGGCCTGGGGATTGGTATCGTGCCCATCCGCCGCGCCGTCCTCACGCGCGATTACAACGGCCATACCAAATGCCACTATTGTGGAGCGTGCGGCTCAGGATGCGATGTGGGCGCATTCTTCAACTCATCCGACTACCTCATTGAGCCCGCGCTGAAAACCGGAAGGCTAAACATCCTCGATAATGCAGTCGCCGCCCGTGTTCTGGTCGACGATCGTGGACTCGCCAACGGCGTTCAGTACTTCGATCGTCAGACCGGCGAAGAGCGCCGCATCTTTGGTAAGCGCATCATTGTCGCGGCTTCCTGCATCGATTCCACTCGTATTCTTCTCAATTCCTGTTCGCCGCGCTTCCCGAACGGCCTGGGAAATTCATCCGATGTGATCGGGCGCTATCTCTCCGAACAAATTCGCTTTACCATCCGCGGATTTGCGCCGGAATTAATCGGCGGCAAAGTCTACAACGATGACGGCATCGGTGGCGCTCATATGTACATGCCCCGATTCAATCACCGCGACGGCCGCAAGCGCGATTACCTGCGCGGCTTCGGCTGCCAGTTCTGGTACACCGGAGCGCAAACCGACCTTTCCTACGCGAAAAGCATTCCCGGCTTCGGCCTGGAATTCAAGCAGGCGGTAAAGCAGCGGTATCCGGCCCTTCTCTGCCTCCACCCTTTTGGAGAAACGCTGCCCAAAGCCGAAAATCGCGTGACGGTGAATGGCTCGCCAGTTGACCGCTATGGCGTTCCGGTGGCCCGCATCGCTTACGCCATCGGCGAAAACGAGCGCCGCATGTCGCAGGACATGTACAACACCATGCTCGAAATTCTGCACGCGGCAAAAGCCGAGATCGTACCTTTCGAGCGTGGCCGCCTGGAGCCCAACGGCAGCGCCATCCACGAGCACGGAACCTGCCGCATGGGATCAGACCCCAAACGTTCCGCCCTCAACGGCTTCTGTCAAATGCACGATGTGAAGAATGTGTTCGTCGTGGATGGCTCGGCGTTTACCACCGCTTCGGAGAAGAACCCCACGCTCACGATTCTCGCGCTGGCCTGGCGCGCCACCGATTATCTGGCCGGCGAAATAAAGCGTGGGAACGTTTAGGCAGAA
>JAICXK010000127.1 GCA_025980435.1 Bryobacteraceae bacterium | reverse complement strand
GGCCGGTACGCGAAATCCCAAACCAGTAACTCGACATCATTCACGTCGCCTGTATCGGCGTATTCCACCAGAGCGTACTCGCCCGGTGTAAGCGGCTTCTCCGGCCAGATGCGATACAGCCCGCTCGCCAGTTCCTGCTCGAAGGTCTCCATCTGCTTGCGGTTCTCCACGGCTTCCTTGGCTACCGGAATAATCGAAATGTTTTCCACCACCCGGGCGTTCTTTTTCGGAGTGAGGCTGACAATGCCGAACCGTTCCTCCTTGGCAAGCCGCAAATAGAAATCCGGCCGATCCTCATTCACGATGAAACTGGAGTGCTCGCCCTTAATGACGACGGTCGCTTTGCCGGGAATCAGCGGGACCGGTGAGACAAGCTGGATGGCTCTGCGTTTCTTGCTGGTAATCACCTGGGTGTCGGGGCGGGGCAGGGCCTTCATCTGGTCCCCGCTTTTGTAGTACGCGCCCGGATCCATCGGAATGGATTCAATCTCGCGGCGCAGCGCACGTTCGGCGCTCTCTTCCTCATCTTCTTCGCGCGCCTCGCGCACTTGTTGCTGGTCCTTGGCCTTTCGCTCCTGCTCTGTTTTGCCGAGATCGATCAGGGCCTTTGGAATTTCCTCCCACTGGCTGCGCTCCGTGCTGTAGTAGCGGATGCGGTCTCCCAGCACCTGGTACTCGCGGACAAGATGATAATTTCCGTCTTTCAGATAAAGTTTGAAAGTTTCGCCGAACAGGAGGATAGCGGCCAGCAAAAACAGCAGAACTGCGCGCACGACGTCATTTTCCCACTTTCGCCGCGGCCGGCTGATCCGCTCAGGCAAGCGTGAAATCTTCTTCGGCCGCTCTCGGAGCGCAATTGCGATAGGCGTAGTTGAGCAAAGGCGGAGCAATCAGGGTGGTGCCGATCGCCATAAAGACGACGACAGCGTAGATGGGACCCGGAATCACTCCCATGCTCAATCCGATTTGCGCGACTACCATTCCTACTTCGCCGCGCGGGATCATCCCGACTCCCACCCGAAGCGCGTCGCCGCGTCCCAGTGTCAGCGCGCCCAGCCCGCACCCAATCAGCTTTGTGAGAGCGGCCGCGATAAGAAGAATCACAGAAATGACGATGATGCTTCCGCTGGCGAAATCGGAGATGTTGAGCCGCAGTCCGATTCCCGCCAGGAAGAATGGGACCAGGAGTTCAGAGGTGCCATGCGCGAGATCCTGAACGCGGCGATCCGCCGTTTCGGAGAACGCCATGCCCGCCAGGAACGCGCCGATGATTGCGGCCACTCCGACATAAACCGCCAGCAGCGATAAGCCAAACAATAGAATCAGGGCGAGATTGAACTGCGCTTCCTTGGTGGACACGTTGCGCTCGATCTCCGGAACGACCCGCTGAAAGGCGCGCGTGCCGAATTTGGCGATTATTAATGTGAACCCGCAAGCCAGCACTGCCGTTGCGGTCAGACCGAGAACGTCCACGTGGCCCTTGGCAAGATTGCTGACGAAGGCGAGCACCAGCAGGCCGAGTACGTCGTCAATCACGGCCGCGGCCAGAATGATTTTGCTGGCGCGGTGTTCCAGCCATCCCTTCGATGCGAGCACCTGCGCCGTGATGCCGACGCTGGTCGCGACCATGGCGGCTCCGACAAAAACCGCCTCAATCCGGCCGGCGCCTTCCATCGCCAAAACGATCCACCCGGCGAAGAACGGCAGGGCGACGCCGAGGACCGCAACCAGCAGCGCTGTCTTGCCAACCCGAAACAACTCCGACGCTCTGACTTCCAGTCCTACACGGAACAGCAGGAACATGGCGCCCATTTCAGCCAAGGCGATGAGAATCTGGTCGGGCTGGACCCAGTTCAAAATACTAGGTCCGAGCAGAACACCCGCCAGAATCTCCCCTACAATCCCGGGCTGCCCGAACCTTTCACAAATCTCCGCAAAGACCTTCGCCGTCCCGAAGACAAGTAAGAGCACCAGTGGAACGTGCGCGGCCTCACCAGCGTTCGCAAGTATAAATGCAGGGAAGAATGGCATGCCGGGGCGTAAGACCCAACGTCAAGGTAACCCATAACCCGAGCTGATTCAACACAGCTTCGGCCTATTGCGTCAATCTCTGGGAGGAGTGCCGGTCGCTCAACCCGCTACCCGCACACGCTTCCATTTCTTACCGACTCGGATAACGAGCGTACCTCTTGCGGTGTTGAGTAACAAATCCTTCTGAACGTTGCCGTTGATTTCGACTGCGCCGGCTTTGAGTTTTCGGGTCGCGTCCGTCACGCTATCGGCCAACCCGAGCAGCGCGATCAACTTATCCGCGCGGATGCCCTTCTCCGTGCACACTTGAGGCGGCAAATCGACCGTTTCAGTATCCGCGGGCTCCAGGCCCTGGCGAACTTCGCGATTGAATGCGTCGGCTGCGGCATCAGCGTCTTCGGCGGAATGGAAATCCGAGACAACGCGGCGTCCGAGGTCCATCTTGACCTCCATCGGGTCGCGCAGCCCGTTCGCAACACTCTCGCGCAGCCGCGCTATCTCGTGCGCCTGCAGATCCGTCAGCAGCTCATAGTAGCGGTACATGAGCTCGTCGCTGATCTGCATGACCTTGCGAAACATGACCTTCGGCGGCTCGGTAATGCCGATGTAATTGCCCTTTGATTTCGACATCTTCTCGACGCCGTCCAGGCCTTCGAGTATGGGAACCGTGGCAATGATCTGTGGCTGCTGGCCGTAGTCCTTTTGAATTTCCCGACCAACCAGCAGGTTGAATTTCTGGTCCGTGCCGCCCATCTCCACGTCACATTCCAGCGCGAAAGAGTCGAATCCCTGGGCCAGCGGATAGAGCAGTTCGTGAACGGAGATGGGGATGCCCTCTTTAAACCGCTTATTGAAATCGTCGCGCTCCAGCAGCCGGGCCACCGTGTATTTCGAGCAGAGGCGGACGACGTTTTCAAACGTAAGAGGTTCCAGCCATTGGCTGTTGAAGCGGATCTCCGTCTTTTCAGGATCGAGGATTTTGAAGACCTGCTCTCTATAAGTTTGAGCGTTGCGATTGATCTCATCCCGTGTCATCGGCGGCCGGGTGAGATTACGTCCGGTGGGATCGCCGATGATACCGGTCATGTCCCCGATCAAGAAGATAACGGCGTGCCCGAGATCCTGAAAGTGCTTCATTTTTCGGAGAAGGACGGTATGGCCTACGTGCAAATCGGGCGCTGTCGGGTCGAAGCCGGCTTTCACGCGCAAGGGGCGGTTCTCCTTCGCGGCGGAAGTCAGGCGTTCGCGGAGTTCCTCTTCGCGGATGAGTTCGGCGAGTCCTTTTTTCAGGTAGGCGAGTTGTTCTTCAACGGGAGCGAATGGCACGTGCCTTTCATTCTAAAAGTTCGGGGTCGTGAATCCCATTCGGACTGCCGGCCTGTTGATTCGTACAGCAAATAGCCGTACAATGATTCCAGTACAGGCGGAGATGCGACGTGCTGGCAAGTAGGACGAAACGCAAACACAAACGAGCGGCGCCGAAATCCTACCGTTTTGACGCTCGCCTGAATGAGAGCCAGAAATTATTAATCCAGCGCGCGGCCGATCTGGAAGGCCGGACGATGACCGACTTTGTCCTTCATAGCGCGGAGATTGCTGCCGAACGCGCGATCCAGGAGCGAGCAATGCTGATGCTCACCGCACGGGAGACGACGATCCTGGTAGACACTTTGCTGAACGCGCCAGAACCAGGCAGTGTTCTGCGTCGCGCGGCGCGGCGCTATAAAAATTCTCGAATGAGCAAGTGAACCCAGCTTCCTCTGGCTACTTCCACGTAGAACCATTAGGTGACCGGCACGATCGGGAATCATTCTCCTGCGGGGTTCCTGAGCTTGACAAATATCTGCTTCAACAAGCCGGCCAGGATGCCAGGCGCAGAATTGCGGCGCCCTTCGTGCTGCTCGACCACGCCGGGGCCATCGCAGGATATTACACTCTTTCCGCCTACGCGATTCGCGTCACCGAATTGCCGGCTGACATTGCAAAGAAACTCCCCAGATATCCCATGTTTCCCGCTACACTCCTGGGGCGGTTGGCAATCAGCCGTGAGTATCAAGGAAAAAAACTTGGACAGATGCTATTAATGGATGCTTTGCAACGCAGTTTGCGAAGCACGACTCAGGTTGCCTCAGCCGGTATCGTGGTGGACGCTATCGACGAGCGGGCTCGGCTATTCTATCTGCATCACGAGTTCATTTCCTTGCCGGATCACCCCAACAGGCTATTCATCGCGATGCGAACTATCGAGAAGCTGTTTCGGGATTGAGCTTTCTCGCCACGCCGATCCTGCTTTTGGGCAGCCCCCCGTCCACCGGAATGGGCGGCTTCGGCACGTCCACTCTCAGCCGGTGATGTTCCGCGAGCGCCATGAGATCGTGAGAATCGAGCACTTCCGGGCCTTCCAAATCGATGTAGTACATCACCGAATAGGCGCTCGTATTGTGCCGCAGCCCGAGCAAGTGGCCGATCTCGTGTACCGCGGTGAGGTACATCTCCGTTTTTGTCAGCGGGGCTCGCGGATCGAAGGCAATCCACCCCTGGAAATTCTGCCATTCAACGAATTGTGCCCTGGCGACCATTGCACTTTTCAGAATCGCGGGAGTACCGTCTACCAGTTCCAGGGCGCAGGAAGAGGTGCGGTCTTCGTGCCAGGACATTTCTATGATTTCGGCCCAGAAATTCATCGCGCGCTTAAACGCTCTGGCAATGGCGTGGTTTGAAGTGGAAAGCCTCACTCCAATATCCATAAAGTCGTGCTTCAGAAGCTCGGAATGGCCTTCGCAAGGCGCGAAATTACCCGTCCAGTTCACGTGTAGCTGATCAGCCAGGAACCCGGGTGCGGCGACGAACAACGCCAAAAATGCGAGATGAACGGCGGTCCGCGGCATGGGATTTGAAAGTTCGGAAAGGAGAGTGCGCGGCCGGAGATAAATATCTCGATGAATAATGCGCGAAGGTCAGGGAATGTTGACGGCTGCCAGATCCTCGGGCCGGCCCACGTCGCGCCAGGCGCCCTGCACCGGCGAGATGCGCAGATCCAGATTGTCTGCGAGCATCATGTCGAAGGCGGAGGTAAGCTCATACTCATTGCGGGGCGAGGGCTGGAGGCGGGCCAGGTAGTCGAAAACAACAGGGCGAAAGGCATAGAAACCAGCGCTATTCCAGCAAGTGGTGGAGGTTCCTTTCGGGGGCTTCTCAATAATGCGCTGAATGCGCCCGTTCTCTTCGTAGACAGCAGCGCCCTGCCAGGGATCATCCACGGCCTTGACGGCAAGGACAGCGGCGGTTCCGCTGTTCCCGGCCAGAATGTCACCACAGCGGGTGTACTCGCGGGCATCGCAGAGAATGTCGCCATAGGTGAGCAGAAACGGCTCGTTTGCGGCAAAATCGCGGGCCAGCAGCGCGGCCGAGCCGGTGCCGTTCACGGGCTGCTGGAGACGAAATTCGACGGGCAGCGGCCAGTTCGAAAAATGGCTCTCGATTGCTTCGTGCTGGTAGCCGACGATCACAAGAAATCGCGCGACGCCTGCCGCGGCAAGCCGCTCCAGAATGTGTTCCAGCATGGGGCGCCCCTGGACCGGAAGCATCGGCTTTGGAATTTCTTCTGTCATCTGGCCCATGCGGGTCCCGCGTCCGGCAGCCAGAATCACCGCGCGAGCCAGGGTGCGATCAGGCACGCAACGCCCCCGCTGAAGGGGCAGCAAAAAAGAGATGCCTTTCCGGATCGAAACCGGAGCGCCTGGCGTAATAGCGATTCGCCAGTTCCCCGCGAAGGCGATCGCGATCTTCCATATGGCTCAGGATGATGGCACAACCTCCAAATCCCGCACCGGTGAGGCGAGCGCCCAAGGCGCCTGCATCAAGCGCCGACTGGACCAGTTCATCGAGGGAGGGATGGCTGACCAGAAGCTGGTCGCGAAGACTGGCGTGCGAAGCGGTGAGGAGCCGTCCGAAGTCGCGGATGTCTTCCCTTCGTAAAGCCCGCAGGCATTCCTGTACGCGAAAGGCTTCGGTGACCACATGCAGAAAACTCCGCGATTCGAGATCCGGAAGCCGGCCGGCGAAGGCAGTCAGCTCGCCTAGGGAGCGGCGGTCGATGGCCTCGCGATAGGAGCTCAACCCCAGCTTTTGAAGCCCGCTGATACCGGCCGTACGCCGGGCGTTGTATTCAGCGTTCACGGCGCCGGACTTCTCCGCGGTGGTGAGGCTGTGGGCAACCAGGAACGACCAGCCGGATGGAATCGGGATTGCACTCAGATCGAGAGGATCGAACTGGATCCGAAGGGCGCAACCGGATTGACAGGCGAGGACGGCAGCGTGATCCATCCCTCCGCCGCGTGTGCCGACGAACTGCTCGCCATCGGGCAGGATGTCCATCAATTCGGCAACCGTTGGACGGAATCCATTGGTTTCCAGCAGAGCGAGCGTAAAAGCGACCAGTAGAGCGGAAGAGGAGGACAACCCGGCAGCGGGCGGAAGATCGGAAACGATTGCGGCATCCAGGCCAATCGTCAGTTTCCAGCGTGTGGCGACCGCTTGCATGGCGGCTTTCAGATAGTTTGACCAGTCGCCGGGCGGGCCGGGCTGCGGGTCCGGACAGAGAGAGAATTGCCGTTCCCCGTAACAACCGGAAATGGCCCGAACTTGCCCGTCGGACCGGGCCCGGAAAGCGATATTCACCCGGCGCTGCAAGGCCATGGGGAGAACGGGTAGACCGTGATAGTCGATGTGTTCGCCAATGAGATTTATGCGTCCGGGAACGGACACGAAGCCGTTTGGACTGCCCGGCCCGAATTGCGAGCACAACAGGTCAGCCGCGGCGGTAGCGTATTTCTGTTTTTCTTGCGAGTCGTGGGCCAATATTGAAGCATCTCACGCTTGGGCTAGCGGAACCTTTGGACCGCTAATGGCGTATGTAAATGATGGCGGGGCTGCGGCCGAGTCCAGTTTTGTGGCACTATGGAACTAACCCCCAATTCAGTCAGCAGGTTCCGTGTCTAAACCGTATCCCTATCTCAAATTATCCATTTTGGCTGTGTGTGTGGCCGTCGGCCTTGTTCTTCTGGCGTCTTGCGGTTCCAAGAAGAAAGAAGTGAACCCCATGGCCGCGATGATGATGCAGGCAACGCCCATCCGCGCGGTTCCGGCGGTGGCATCCGATGTCCCGCTGGATACAACGGCGGTAGGCAATGCCGAAGCCATCAGCAGCGTCGATGTGAAATCGCAGGTGGCAGGCCAGATTCTGAGCGTTCACTTTCAGGCCGGCCAGAACGTGCAGAAAGGACAACTGCTGTTTGAAATTGACCCGGAGCCGCTGCAGCGCCAGATTGCCCAGATTCAGGCCGACCTGGTAAAGGATGCCGCATTGGAGCAGCAGGCCCGCGCGAACGTCGCAAAGGATCAGGCCATGCTGAAGCAGACCCAGGCATCGGCGCAGCGAGGACTGGAGCTGGAAAAAGAAGGAATCTTCTCGAAAGAGCAGACGGACCAGCTTGTGGCGAGCAATGGCTCGAACCTAGCTTCGCTGGCGGCCGATAAAGCCGCGGTCGAGAGCGCCATCGCCTCCATCAAAGCGGATCGCGCCCGGCTCTCGCAGACGGAATTGCAGTTGAGCTACACCAAAATTGTCGCGCCGATCTCGGGTCGCGCCGGGGCAATTACGATCAAGCCGGGCAACCTGGTGAAGGACAACGATGCCACGCTGGTAACCATTCTCCAGATCTCGCCGATTTACGTCTCCTTCGGCTTGCCCCAGCAATTGCTGCCGGAAGTGCAGAAGTACAACAAGGAACACCCGTTGGTTGTTCGCGCAGAGGTAGACGGCGGAACCCGAACAGAAATCGGCTCGCTGCGGTTCATCGACAATACGGTGGATACAACCACCGGAACCATCAATCTGAAAGCCGAGTTCCCTAACAAATCCGGCGCATTGTGGCCGGGCGAATACGTCAACGTGAAGGCGCAATTGAACGTAGAGCGGAATCGGGTTGTGGTTCCCAGCCGCACGGTTGAGACCGGACCGCAGGGTAAGTATGTCTGGGTGGTGAATTCTACGACGAATACCGCCGCCATGCGTCCGGTGGATGTGGAGCGGCTGTACAAGCCGGCGGAGGGCGGGGAACAGGCCGTGATTGCCAGCGGTCTAAAACCGGGAGAAATGATCGTTTCGGAAGGGCAGATGCGGCTGTTCCCGGGCGGAAAAGTTCGCTTGCTCAAGCCAGCAACCCAGATGAGCGGCGGGTCTGAAAAAACCGCCGGCGAATCCTAAGGAGCCGCATGCATTTTACTGATTTCTTCATCCGGCGGGCGATCACAACTACGCTCATCATGGCCGGGATTCTCGGCTTCGGGTTGTTGAGCTATTTCTCCCTGCCGGTCAGTAATCTACCTGCGGTGGAATACCCGACCATCCAGGTTTCGGCCGCGCTTCCGGGCGCCAACCCGGACGTGATGGCCTCGTCCGTCGCGACTCCGCTGGAAGCGCAATTTTCGACCATTGCGGGCTTGAACAGCATGTCGTCTTCGAGTTCGCTCGGATCGACCAGCATCACCCTGCAATTCGACCTCAGCCGGAACATCGACGCCGCTGCCCAGGACGTGCAGGCGGCGATCGCGCGGGCGCAAGGCGCTCTTCCCACGGACATGCCGGCCCCTCCTTCCTATGCCAAGGTGAATCCGGCCGAACAGCCGATTCTGTATCTGGCCTTCACATCGAAGACCATGACACTTTCGGCCCTGGACAATTACGCCGAAACCATCATGGCCCGGCGCCTTTCGATGGTGAGCGGGGTTTCGCAGGTCCGAGTTTTCGGCGCACAGAAATACGCGGTTCGCGTGCAGGCCGACCCGAGCAAACTCGCTGCGCACCAACTCGATCTGGAATCGGTTCGCAACTCCATGGCGCAAGGCAGCATTAATCTGCCGGCCGGCTCTCTATACGGGAATGACAAGGCCTACACGGTCCAATCGGACAGCCAGCTTACAAATGCTCTCCAGTTTGGGCGGCTCATCGTTCAATACAAAAACGGCAACGCTGTGCATCTGGATGAAGTGGCCCATGTCTTCGATAGCGTCAGCAATACCAAAACGAAATTCTGGCTGAATGGCAGACCGAGCCTGGTCCTCGCGGTTCAGAAACAGCCCGGATCGAACACCGTGGAAGTGGCCGATGCCGTGAAGGCTCTGATACCGAAGATGCAGGAATCCATGCCTGCCGGTATTGAAATTGTCCATGCGTTCGATGCTTCGGAAAACATCCGCGAATCCATTGCGGACGTGAAGTTCACGCTCATTCTGACCATTTGCCTGGTGATCGCGGTCATCTTTGTCTTCCTGCGTAACTTCTCGGCAACGCTGATCCCCAGCCTCGCCGTTCCGTTGTCCCTGTTAGGAACGTTTGCCGCCATGAAGCTGCTGGGTTTCACCATCGACATGCTTTCGATGATGGCCATGACGCTGTCGGTCGGATTCGTTGTGGACGACGCGATCGTCATGCTGGAGAACATTTTCCGGCACATGGAGATGGGCAAATCTCGCATGAAGGCGGCTATCGATGGGGCGCGCGAAGTCGGTTTCACCATCGTTTCGATGACTGTTTCGCTGGTGGCCGTGTTTATCCCCGTGTTATTCCTGGGCGGCATTATCGGGCGCTTGCTGCGTGAGTTTTCCATCACGATCGCGGTAGCCGTGCTCATCTCGGGCGTGATCTCACTGACTTTGACGCCTATGCTCGGCAGCCGCTTTCTGCACCATGAAACGCATCAGAAGGGCGGCTTTTACGTCCGCACGGAGAAGTTCTTCGTCTGGCTGAACGACCTGTACCGCCGCACCCTGCAGGTAGTTCTGCATCATCGTCTGGTTACCTTGCTCGCCAGCATCGTGCTGACCGTCGCGACAGTATATTTTTTCGTCATCATGCCGAAGGGATTCATGCCGACAGTAGACCAGGGCTTCGCGTTTGGCGGAGCGGAAGCGGCCCAGGACGCCTCCTTCGACCAGATGGTGAATATCCAGGAGCAGATCAATAAGGTCCTGGAGAAGAATCCGTGGATCCAGGACTGGGGCGCCGGGGTTGGCGGAGGGCCTGCAGGCGGCGGCCAGAACCAGGGCTTCATGTTCACAGCCTTCAAAGAGGATCCACACCGGCCCAAGGGCAACGTGATTATTGCGCAGTTGGAAGAGCAGTTTGCCAAGATCCCCGGCGTTATGGTTTTTATGCAGCAGCCTCCCCTGATCACGCTCGGCCAGAATGAAGGCCGCAGCCAATACTCGGTTGCGCTGCAGGACGCCGATGTTTCGGAACTCTTCCACTGGGCGCCCGTTCTGGAAGCGAAGCTGCACACGATTCCGCAGTTGAAGGACATTTACAGCGATCTGCGCCTCGCAAGTCCCCGCCTTGATGTTCACATTGACAGGAACCTGGCGGAGGCCCTGGGCGTGACCCCCGATCAGATCGCGAACACGCTCTACGATGCTTACGGCAACCGCCGCGTCACTACCATCACAGCGGCTTCGGACCAGTACGATGTGATTCTGGAGGTCCTGCCGCAAGATCAACGCAACCCGACGGCGCTCAAGGACCTTTATCTCCGCTCAAACACGGGTAAGATGATTCCGCTATCTGCGGTTACGGAATTGAAGCAAACGGTCGCCCCGCTCAGCGTAAACCACATCGGGCAGTTGCCGGCCGTCAACTTCCAGTTCAATTTGCAGCCCGGGGTTGCGCTAAGCCAGGCAACCAAATTAGTCGACGAAGCGGCCAGCCAGATCGGCTTACCCGACACGGTGAGCTTCAGCTATCAAGGTACGGCCGCGGCGTTTCAAAGTTCTCTCAAAGGCCTCGGGATCCTGCTGCTGATCGCGATCCTGGTGATCTATCTCGTGCTGGGCATTTTGTACGAGAGCTTCATCCACCCGATCACGATTCTTTCAGGCCTCCCGGCCGCCGGTTTCGGCGCTCTGATCACACTGCTCGTATTCGGGGAGGACTTGAATCTCTATTCCTTCGTCGGCATCATCCTGCTGATCGGGATTGTGAAGAAGAACGCGATCATGATGATCGATTTTGCGTTGGAAGCCGAGCGCAAGGAAGGAAAATCACCCGAAGAAGCGATTTTCCAAGGTTGTCTGCAGCGCTTTCGCCCCATCATGATGACCACCATGGCGGCGCTTCTGGGTACGCTGCCGATCGCGTTCGGCACCGGCGCCGGCGGCGAAGCACGCCGTCCGCTCGGAATCGCGGTGGTTGGAGGCTTGATTGTTTCGCAACTGCTCACGCTCTACATCACGCCGGTCATCTATCTGTACTTGGATCGTTTCACCGGCAGACGCCGCGAGAAGAAAGCGGAAGCGATCGAGGTCTGGCCGGGAGAAGAATCTTTCGCGGGCCGATAGGACTGCACAAATAAATTACGCCGCCGGGGCTGAACCTTCCGGCGGCGCTCTGTTACTGAGGTCAATTTAAAGCGCCGGGTCTTTAGGCCGTCGCTTTTGCTATCTGTGCGCGAAACTGCTTCATCATATTGTGCATGGCGGCAAGATGACCCGGCGAACGCTTTTCGATCCAGGTTTCATAGCGGTTTGCAGCTTTTTCCAAATGCGCAAGAAATTGCGTATTCGACCACTGCTTTCGGCCTTGCTGGATGGTCGGCTTCACGCGGTCCCAAACTCCGTAGAACTCCCCGCTGGTCTCAAAGAACAGGTCTTCGTGGAGTAAGCCATAATTGAGCAGCGCGCATGCCTGCTCCCAATAGCCGAACACCATCATGACGAACGCGCCTCCTTCGGTTCCCGGCGCTGCGATCCGCATGGCATCCTCCATCGTATCCGCGAAGTAATTCTTGAAGAACCAATCGCGCGCCTGCCGCAGGCGAGGCTCGCGGCGCATCTCATAGACTTGCAGGTGCAGTTGCGCCTGCTCATGGGTGGGTTTTGATTCCATTTGTGGTTTGTCTCCTTTGGCCCGGTCTCGAGAGTTCAAAAACCGGGCTTCATAAGTAATTCGAACGAGCTGCTGGAGAATCGACAACTAAGGTGAAAATTTCTTCCGCTTACGGATGCGCGATCACCATCAGCGTTTTTGCGCGCCGCAACGTACACTCCAGAGCGATTTTGAGGTTTTCCGGATCGAGCGCGGCGAAGCTTTCGTCCAGAATCACGAAATCGGCATCCTGCAGCAGCGCGCGGGCGATATAGACGCGGCTGCGCTCGCCGTGAGATAACTGCCAGCCGCCTTCGCCCACCATCTGTAACAGGCCGCTCGGCATCGCTTCGAGCAAGTTTCCCAAACCCAATTCGCGGCAGACCGTTTCGGCCTCTTCAAAATCGGCGGCTTTCGGCGGCCAGCTTCTTCCCATCAGGAGATTGAAGAGCAGCGTTTCCGTAAGGATGTGATTCTCATGGAATTGCGGAGCGGCGGCAACCAGCGCTCTCCATTTGCGATCGCCCAGCGTGTGCCGGTCCAATCCCTGAACCAGCACCAACCCGGACTCCGGCTGTCGGATTCCAGTAAGCAGCGAAGCGAAGGTAGTCTTCCCGCCGCCGGATGGCCCCTCCAGAAGAATGCGCTCACCGCGGCGGATGATGAGGCTGCACGACTGCAAGGCGGGACTGCCTTGCGGGCGATAGCGAAAGCTCAGGCGATCGGCCTCAATCAGCTTCTGGGCAGGCTCGCTATGCCGCTGGACCGCGGCGGCCTCGCCCAGGAGTTCCGGACGCCCCGCGGCCCGAAACAACGGTGCAATCCGTTTACAGGCTACCCATGCCGCCGCCACGTCGGAAAAGGACCAGGTTAGCTTTTTAAAACCGCTGTACGCCAGCAGAATGCCGCCTAATGCGACGGCTGTCTGGGCGGTAGAATTCCGACCCGAGATAATACCCGGCGACAGGCACGCCAGCGCGGCAAGCAGCCAACCCCGCGAGACGGCCGCAATCAGCCACGCTCCTTTGCTGTCGACTTCGCACGAGGCGCCCAGGTAACCATGCAGCGCCTGGTCTTCCCCGTCGTGCCATTCCTCAGGGCGCTGCTGCGCTAATCGCGTTCTATGCCCGACCATCGATTCGACGAGATCCTGGGTAAGACGCATCCGGACGTTCGTCCAGCGTCCATAGCGCCGGAAGAAGCGGTACCCGAGCGCTATGGACAACACGCACCAGGCAGCCAGCAAAAGCGCCAAGGGGCCGAGCACAAATCCAGCTATAACGATCTCGATTCCGGCAAGCAGCCCTGCAATGCCTCCGCTGAGGGCCAGCGTTTCCACTGCTTCCGATTCCAGCGCTTGGCCTAGAAAGCTTCCGATACCGTGGTGACGCATCTCTTCCGGCGCCAGCCGCATCGCGCCGTACAGCAACCGGCGCTTCAGGAGCCCGCCCAGCCCGATCGCAAAGAGGCCCTGGCCCCAGGTGGTCAGCACCTGACACGGGACAATCGTGAACAGCAAGAGAGCCCAGGCGATCAGCCAGCCCGTGTCCATACGGCCCTGAAGCGAGAGC